>CAIYYA010000175.1 GCA_903930255.1 uncultured beta proteobacterium | reverse complement strand
TGCTGGGCTTGGGGCCTGATCCGCGAATTGCTCAGAAAGAAGCTGAAGCCAAAGCGGTTGGCGGCGCCTGTCGCTATGGACTGCGTGGCATTGAAGATTGCTACACCTTAAACAAAGGTGTCAACAAAGCAGCCATTTTTAATGGCTGGCGCGACATGGATGCCTACATGCGCGAAAATAAGATTGAAGGCGTTAAAGCCGAAATAGCGCCCCCTGCACCACCCGCACCAGCGCCAGTGGCACCAGTTGAAGAGGTCATTGCTCCCAGCAAATCCAAAGCCAAGGCTGCGGCGCACTAATTGCGGTCAAATACCGCGATGCTTTCAACATGTGCCGTATGTGGAAACATGTTCACAACACCAGCAAAAGTACACCGATAGCCAGCCTCATGCACCAACAAGCCGGCATCACGTGCCAAGGTTGATGGATTGCAACTCACATAAACAATCCGCTGGGGTGCTTGCCAAGCCTGCGCTGCAGGAACCAATGGGTCAAACTCGCCCGCTCCAATAGCCTGTTGATGTAAGCCCACCAAGGCTTTGACCAAAGCAAAAGCACCTTCACGTGGCGGATCAATCAGCCATTTGTCAGCAACACCGTCTTGCAGCAAATCTTGTGGTGTCATCTCAAACAAGTTTCTTGCTACAAAAGTGATATCTGCCAATGCACGACTGGTATGCCTTGTAACCTTATTTTCCATATAATTATCGCGTGATCTGGTTACCAGTGATTGACTGCCTTCAACCCCCAAAACCTCACGCGCCAAGCTGGCAATTGGCAGCGTGAAATTGCCTAACCCACAAAACCAATCAATCACCCGTTCATGCGGTGCGATTGCGAGCAATCGTATGGCTCTTGAAACCAGCACTTGGTTAATGTGCGGATTCACTTGGGTAAAGTCGGTCGGTTTAAAAGGCATGCGCAACCCAAACTCAGGTAATGCATAGCTCAACTGTGGTGCAGAATCATCGAGCAATTGCGCGGTTTCTGGCCCTTTGGCTTGTAACCACCACTGAAGCCCGGGGTGCTGAGTCGCAAAATAACGCAGTTTGTTTTGGTCAGGCAAACTTAAAGGTTCCAGATGGCGCAACACCAGCGCAGTCACGGCATCACCACATGCCAACTCAATTTGCGGACAGGTCTCACGCGCATCGAGAGACGCAATCAGCGCGCGCAAGGGCAACAGCATCGCCTGAACATGCGCTGGCAACACCGGGCACTCGCGCATATCGGCAACAAAACCACTTTTGCGCTCATGAAAGCCAACTAAAACGGCATTTTTTTTACGCACATAGCGCACCGACAAGCGCGCTCTGTAGCGGTAGCCCCAGGCTGGCCCTTGAATTGGACGCAGCAAGGTTTGCGCTTTCACTTTCCCTAAATGCCACAAGTTGTCTTCGAGTGCTCGCTGCTTCACCGCTACTTGAGCATCCACATGAAAATGCTGCATTTTGCAGCCACCACAAGCACCAGTGTGCAATCCAAAATGTGGGCAAGCAGGTTCCACGCGCTGTGACGACTCAAGATGGATTTGGGTCAGAGTAGCCTGTTCCCAATTGTTTTTTTTGCGATAAATGTTGGCACTGACTTGCTCAAACGGCAGCGCACCTTCAATAAAAACCACTTTGCCATCTGCTTTATGCGCCACCCCCTGCGCTTCCAGATCGAGCGATTCAACATGCAGCCAGTCTGCAGGTGCAGTCACACTGACCTTGGGTTCTTGAATAGGTTCTGACATAAAACCTTAGCGAGCTGGCAAAAATTTGGCTGGATCAACCGGTTTACCTTGTCGACGCACCTCGAAATGTAACTTCACTCGATCTGTATCACTGTTACCCATTTCAGCAATTTTTTGACCTTTCAGAACTGATTGATCTTCTTTCACCAAGAGTGTCTGGTTGTGCGCATAAGCCGTCAGGAACACGTTGTTGTGTTTCAGGATAATCAAGTTGCCATAACCACGCAATCCAGAGCCCACATAAACAACGCGGCCTTCAGCGGCTGCGAGCACCGGGTCACCCAGCGCGCCACCAATATCCAAGCCCTTGTTTTTGGCTTCATCAAAAACAGCCAGCACAGCACCACTGGCGGGCCATATCCAATTGATTTCAGCGTCTGAACTAACCGCTGGACTCGTCACAGGTACAACGCTGGCCTCAGCAGATGCAGCAGGCTTGGCTGCAGAGGCTGCGATCACAGGCTTAACGACGGGCTTCACCAGCACTTCAGCACTCACAGGGGGAACAACCCGCAGAACTTGACCAACCTCAATGCGGTTGGGGTTTTGAACTTGACTCCAACGCGCCACATCCTGTGCTGATTGGCCGTTATCCAGTGATATACGAAGCAGGGTATCACCTGGTTTCACCGTGTAGTAGCCCGGTTTGCCCGCATTTTCAAAACCTTGGGGCTGCTTAACCACGCTGCTGCTGCCAACCACAGGACTACCGCCCCGGTTGGCACGTTCTTCCACAGGTGCACGATTCAGGCTGGTGCTACCACACGCAGCCAAAAGCGTAGCCACCAGGCTAAGCATCGCAACATCAATAAATTTCCGCTTCAAACCAGTCATACAAACCCTTGTCATGCAACGCCAGATTTTAAGGGGACGAAATGAACCCCTTCCATCACGGTCTGACGCACGCCGGTGGGCGTCTTTTCAAGCAGCAGCAAGGATTGCCTGGCTGGACTGCTCGCACTGCCTAAAGTCAATGCCACCGGAGCGATCAATCGCCCTCCCACTGCCAGCTGGTCGATCCAGGCCTGTGGCACCGCTTCTCCGCCAGCGGCAGCAATGATGCCTGCATAAGGCGCACCTTTGGCATAACCCAACATGCCATCTCCAAAAATCAAATGCACGTTATTCAAATGCAAAGAGCGTAAATTTTCTCGCGCCTTGTCATGCAAACCACGCAAACGTTCCATGCTGTAAACCTCACTGGCCAGCATGCTCAGCAAGGCTGCTTGGTAGCCACAGCCTGTGCCAATTTCCAGAACCCGCCCTAAACGGCCCTGCGTGCCCTGGCGCAGCAACTCGAGCATGCGCGAGACCACCCCAGGCTTGGAAATTGTTTGCCCCAAACCTATCGGCAAGCTGGTGTCTTCATAAGACTGATTCACCAGTGCCGTATCCACAAAACGATGCCGCTCGATGCTGCTCATGGCATTCAGCACCCAAGTGTCCGCAACGCCTTGCTGTGCTAATTTAGCCACCATGCTTTTTCGAAAGGCACTCGAATCAAGCCCCAAGCCCTGCGGTGATACCTTTAAAGCTATCTTTTTTGTAACATGCTCTGCAGAACGTGTAAACGCTGCAGTAGATTTTGGAAAATCCAAGCGCGCAGGAAAACTAGGGCGCGTGGGTGGAGCCGACTTGCGTGCGTCATTCATCCAGCGCTTCCTATCACCATTTGCAGCTTTGTCACCGTTTGGGACCAATAATTCAGGTGCGCATAGTCTGTCAGATCAATCTTCAGCGGGGTCATCGACATGTGTCCTTGCGCTGTTGCATGAAAGTCGGTTCCCTCAGCATCGTCCTTGGCTTGGCCCGCAGCGCCAATCCAATACATGGTTTCACCACGTGGATTTGGCTGCGTGATCACCGGCTCAGCAGCATGTCGACGCCCTAATCGGCACAGTTTCATATGCCCCATTTGGTCGAGCGCGAGGCTAGGAATGTTCACATTAAGCAACCAGGGTGCCTGCCCAATCAGGTTTTGTTGCGCCATTTGTTGAACCAGCTCTCGGGCTTTTTGGGCAGCCACATCCAGATGCTGCCAATTGCGTTCAACCTGCGAAAACGCAATGGCTGGCACACCAAACAAATAACCTTCCATGGCCGCACCCACGGTGCCCGAATAAATGGTGTCGTCCCCCATGTTGGCACCGTTGTTGATGCCGGAAACCACCAGATCCGGGCGATAGTCAAGCAAGCCTGTCAGCGCAATGTGCACGCAATCGGCAGGTGTTCCGTTGACATAACGAAAGCCGTTAGCCGCTTTCGCGACATACAAGGGTGTGTTTAACGTTAACGCGTTTGACTTGGCGCTGTTGTTGTGCTCAGGTGCCACCACTTCAACTTGCGCAAAATCTTTGAGCGCCTCATACAAGGCCACGATACCGGGTGCCTGATAACCATCGTCATTGCAAATAAGAATTTTCATGCTGTATCCATTTGAACGCAAATTGTAGGTGGCACACCGGCATACTTTGCTTGTTTTACACAAAACCACAAACACCATGAGCTTTCGTACCACCCTAGATTTATTGCTTTACGACTGGCTGTTGGTTCAGCGCTTGAACAGCAGAGAACGTTTTTCAGAGCACAGTCGTGAAACATTTGATGCCGTTTTAGACACCTGTGAACGCATTGCCGCTGACAAATTTGCCCCGTTTAACCGCCTGATTGATACGCAGGAGCCGCGCACCGAAACCGATAGCGCAGGCAACTTGCGTGTGCTCTTGCCGCAGGCGACCGCAAATGCTTTTCAAGCTTATGTCAACTCGGGCATGCTCAGCGCCGCCCAAAATTTCGACATAGGTGGGATGCAGCTACCCTATGTGGTGGAAACTGCCGCCAACGCTTTTTTTGCTAAAGCCAGTGTCAGCATCGGTTTTGGCATGCTGAGCGTGGGTAACGCCAATTTACTCATGGCACATGGCACCACTTTGCAGAAAAAGGTTTTTGCTCAGAATCAGTTTTCTGGACGTTGGACTGGCACGATGTGTTTGAGTGAGCCACAAGCGGGTTCATCTTTAGGCGATATTACAACTCGCGCCACAGCCGATGGAATTGATTCTGCCGACGACCCTTTAGGGCCGCGCTATCGCCTGAGCGGCAACAAGATGTGGATTTCTGCCGGAGAGCACGAATTAACTGAAAACATCATTCATTTGGTGCTGGCAAAAATTCCAGATTCGCAGGGCCAACTACCCGCCGGTGTCAAAGGCATCTCACTCTTTATCGTGCCAAAAAGACTGCTGCACCTGAACTTTAGCGGTAATCCTGCTGAACCACAGGTCAGCTTGGGCGAGCACAACGATGTGGCGCTAGCCGGGCTTAACCATAAACTTGGCTGGCGTGGCACAAGCAACACACTGTTGAACTTTGGCGAAGGCAGGCATCCGGTGCAAGGCCACTCGGGTGCGCTAGCCTATCGGGTGGGCTTGCCCGGCAAAGGCCTGCAGTACATGTTTCATATGATGAATGAAGCACGCATTGGCGTTGGCATGGCCGCCACCATGCTGGGATATGCGGGCTATGAGGCGGCACTCAGTTACGCCAAAACGCGTGTCCAAGGGCGTCTTTTGAGTGATAAAAACCCCAGCACAAAACCCGTTCGAATCATTGAACACACCGACGTCAAACGCATGCTGCTGGCCCAGAAGGCTTTTTGCGAAGGTGCACTGGCTCTCGAACTGTATTGCGCCAGTCTGGTGGACGAGCAACACACCGCAGCAGCCGAGTCGGCGGATGAAGCCCGCCTGTTACTCGAAGTGCTGACCCCCATCGCTAAAAGTTGGCCCAGTGAATGGTGTTTAGAAGCCAACAGTCTGGCGATTCAGGTGCATGGCGGTTATGGCTACACACGCGATTTTCCGGTGGAGCAATATTGGCGCGACAACCGACTGAACATGATTCACGAAGGTAGCCACGGCATTCAAGCGATCGATTTGCTCGGGCGCAAAGTGCTCATGGAACAAGGTCGTGGCCTGACACTCTTGTCAAATCGCATGAATGCCAGCGCAACACAGGCACAGCACTTGCCCGGTTTGGCTGCTGATGCACAGGCGCTCAGAGTCGCCGTGCAGCAAATTATCAACGCCACTGAATCAGCATGGGCGAGCGAAAATCCGGCGCATGCACTGGCAAACGCGGTACCTTACCTGCAAGCCTTTGGCCACACGGTTCTAGCCTGGATTTGGCTCGACATCGCGCTCACGGTAACACAGCACGATGCTTCTTTTTCAATAGCTGTTCACGCAGGCTGTATAAGCGCTAAAGACTATTTTTATCATTATGAATTGCCCAAAATTAACGCTTGGCTGCAGGTCGTTGCCAGTCGTGACATGACCTGCGCCAACATGGCTGAAGACTCTTTTTAGTATTCTTTAGCGCAATCGAAACAACTTGTTGATTGCGCCATGTGACCGACGCTAGTTTTGCTGGGCGCTCAGCTTGGAACCATAAATTTGGAATCCTCGTGCAATTGACCTGGCGTGTGCAACGAGTCAATATCAAAATAAATTTTGTACAGACCGGGCTGAGCCACTTCAGGCGGCGCTTGCACACGCACAACCACCCAAACGGCTTCGGTGGAAGCGACCACGATTTCCTGCTCAGTTGTAATGCTTAAATTTGGCAAACCACGCACCGTTATACGGTAGCGCTGTTCCTGTTCAGTCGCATTCATCACTTGCAAACGGTACACGTTCTCAATTTTGCCGCCATCAACCACCCGCGCCATCACGCCTCGATCGCGCACCACATTGACCTTGAAAGTCGTGCGCAACGATATGCTGACAATCATCGCCAGCAAAATCAAGCTCAGAATACCGGTATAAATGAGAATGCGCGGACGAAACACGTGACGCCAGGTTTGCTGACGTGTCCATTTTTTCTTCAGCGCGTTTTCGGTGGTGTATTTGACCAGTCCGCGTTCGTAGCCAAGCTTATCCATGACGGCATCGCACACATCAGCGCAAGCGCCACAACCAATGCATTCGTATTGCAGCCCTTTTCGAATATCAATGCCGGTAGGGCAAACTTGAACGCACAAACTGCAATCGACACATGCACCGAGCTTGAGTTGCGTCAAATCTGCTTTTTTGGAGCGTGCACCACGCGGTTCGCCACGTTCGGTGTCATAAGTCACGATCAGCGTGTCGGGGTCAAACATGGCGCTTTGAAAACGCGCATAAGGGCACATGTGCTTGCAAACCATTTCACGCATGTAGCCTGCATTGCCGTAGGTTGCAAAGCCATAAAAAGAAACCCAAAAAATTTCCCAAGCGCTCAAATCGAGTTGAGCAAACTCAAGACTCAAAACCTTGATCGGCGTGAAGTAGCCGACAAAAGTAAAACCTGTCCAGAAGGCCAGCGCCAGCCACAAGAAATGCTTCAATGCCTTGCGTGCGACTTTTCTAACTGAAAAAGCGCCGTCATCAAGACGCATGCGAGCCGTGCGATCACCTTCGACCTTTTTTTCGATCCAGAGAAAAATTTCCGTGTAAACCGTTTGTGGGCAAGCGTATCCACACCATAAACGTCCGGCCACTGCCGTGAACAAGAACAGAGAATAGGCAGCTATGACCAGCATGCCAGTCAAATAGATAAAGTCCTGTGGATAAAGCACCAAACCAAAAACATAAAAACGGCGCACACCCAAATCAAACAAAACAGCCTGACGCTGTCCCCATTCAAGCCACGGCAAGCCATAAAAAACGATCTGAGTCACAAACACCATGATCCAGCGCCAGCGTGTGAACACACCGGAGACGCTGCGCGGATAAATTTTGCGACTGGCTTCAACAAAAAAAGCCTCCACATCATCAGCCGGAACGGCTCTGATCGGGATGATTCTTTTGGGCTCAGGAGCAGCTTGTTTCACAGTATTTTCCTTTTACAAAGTTCATTCACAGTATTGAAGCAGCTGTACGCTGGTTCAATGCATCCGGTAAAGCGGCTAATTGCGCCAAAAATTCATCGCGACTGCAATTGGCAAACAGGGGATGCCAGCGCCGTTGCTCTTGCACTGTGCTTACCGCCCGGGCGCGCTGCTCGTGACCAGCAAACAACAATGTTTCATTGGGCAGAGAAAAAATACGCTGTGTCACGCTTTCCCACAACGCTTGCGGATCTGCCGGTAGAGGCTGATGCGGACAACTCTGTAACGCCAGCAATCCACCTGTAAAAAGGCGATCACGCCAAGCAAAACTCAGACAATGCCCGGTGTGCCCAGGGGTTGTCAAAACACGAACCATTTCATTACCCAAAGGTAATACAGCACCATCTAAGCCGATTCGGCCAGGCAGTGCACTGTCGCCTTGCACAAAAGGCACGCCAAAAAGACTCAGCTGTGCGTGCTCCCGTGGTTGCAAGCCATCATGGTGGTGGGTGCGCAAAATCCAGCGTAAACGCAAGTCTCTTTCCGCCAGCAGCGCTGTGAGCAATGCAACGTCGCGCCCTTTGGGATCAATCAGAACCGCTTCACGTGCGTCTATATCTGCCAATAAATAGGTAAGTTCACCCGTGCTGTCGTTATTCAATATCCGAAAATACATGTCAGGCTTTCAGCTGTATCCAATCCATTCAACAAGTCATGCAACCTGGTCAGGAGGCCGCACGTATCGTACTTATCAATATTCATGCCACTCCAATGTTCTTCAAATTTCCATTTATTTTCAACAGGTTAGGTCATGCTGAGCGACGCTCACATCTGACATAATTGGAAGCATTCACTGCCATATATGACAGTGAATGCCATAATTGACAGCTATTTTCAAACTATTCACCGATGAAACCATTGCCTGAGCTGATGTCGTACCTCGAGGGGCTGCCTGAACCGCACATTCTGTTTGACACGCATTACCGCATCCTGGCTGCCAATGCCGCCTACCGACATCAGTTCAGCCCCGACAACAGTGTGGTCGGACGCACCTGCTTTGATGTGTCGCACCGGTTCAATGTGCCCTGTGATCAAGCCGGTGAATCGTGCCCTTTGCTCAAAGCACGCGAGTCCGGCCAACGCGAGCGTGTGCTGCATCTGCACCACACGCCCAAAGGCGAACAATATGTCAACATCGAATTGGCTCCTTTGCTCGATGGCAATGGCGAACAAGCCTTTTTTATTGAAAAAATGGAAGCACTGCGGATTGCACAAGGGTCATCGGTGAGCCATGCTTTGCTTGGACGATCGCCTAGCTTTCAACACATGCTGGCTCTCATTGCGCGGGTTGCACCGTCACTTGCTACCGTGCTTTTACTGGGTGAGTCTGGCACAGGAAAGGAGCTAGCAGCACGCGCCTTGCACGAAGCAAGTCCACGTGCTGGGCGAGCACTGGTTGCGGTGGACTGCGCCAGTTTGCCCGAAAACCTGTTTGAGTCAGAGCTTTTTGGTCATGAACGCGGTGCTTTTACCAGTGCCAACAGCGCACGTGGTGGCTTGGTCGAAGCAGCCAGCGGTGGCACCCTGTTTTTGGACGAAGTCGGTGATATTCCACTGACAATGCAGGTCAAGTTGCTGCGTCTGCTCGAAACCGGTACCTATCGACGAGTGGGAAGCACAGAGCAGCGTCACGCCGACATACGCGTGGTTTCTGCCACCCACCGAAACCTCGACCGAATGGTAGCTGAAGGCCGCTTTCGTGAAGATCTTTATTACCGTCTGAGCACCTTCCCGATCCACTTGCCGGCTTTGCGTGAACGTCAAAACGATATCGCATTGCTGGCCACCGCCTTGCTTAAACGTGTAGCACCACTTCGACAAATCCATTTGAGCAACGCTGCGCTGCATCTGTTGCAGCAGCAAAACTACCCCGGCAATGTGCGTGAATTACGCAATTTGATCGAACGCACCAGCCTGTTGTGTGACGGTGACACGATTGAAGCACCCCATGTGCAACAGGCACTTGCATCGGGCAGAAACCCTGCGCAACAGCAACACACCCCGTATTCGAGTGCGCCAGTGTTCAGCAAGACAGATGAAATACCGAGTCAAACCGGCACTTTAAAAACTTATCAACATCAAACACTCAAGCAGCTAATTGAGCGGCATCAAGGCTCGCGTGCCGAATTAGCTCAGCAACTGGGTATCAGCGAACGCTCTTTGTATCGGAAAATTAAAACCCTTCTGAACAACTGATATGACAACCAAATTTGCAGCTGGACTGGTCTGGTTTCGTCGTGATTTGCGTTTGACCGATAACGCTGCGCTGTCCTTGGCTCTGCAAAATTGTCGCCAAGTTCACTGTGTTTTTATCTTTGATCGCACCATTCTTGACCCTCTACCACGCAGCGACAGACGCGTTGAGTTCATCCACAAGTCCCTCCTCGAACTCGATACCAGTTTGCGTCAATTCAGTCACGGTGGCCAAGGTGGTTTGATCGTGCTTCACGCCGTCGCACAGACCGAGATCGTTCTGCTCGCCGAACAGCTACACGTGCAGGCTGTTTTTGCCGCACACGACTACGAACCACTGGCCATCGCACGCGATCAGCACGTGCGCGAAAACCTTGCTTTGCTGGGCATAACGTTGCAGACCTGCAAAGACCACGTCATTTTTGAAAAACGCGAAATCCTGACGCAAGCAGGCACCCCATTTGGGGTTTTTACACCCTATAAAAATGCCTGGTTGGCGCGCCTGACTCCCGCCCATTGTCAAACGCATCCGACCGATTTGTGCCAAGCCAGGCTGGCCGCCAAACCTGCAGCTTTTCGACATGCCATTCCAACTCTTAACGAAATTGGATTTGCTTCGAGCAACCTGTCGACACTCAATTTGCCAACCGGCATGAGCGGGGCTGCCAAATTATTTGAAAACTTCTTTCAACGAATGGATCAGTACCATGAAACGCGCAACTTTCCATCTCTCAAAGGTCCAAGTTATCTGGGTATCCATTTGCGCTTTGGCACTTTGTCGATTCGCCAACTGGTAGCCTGTGCCTGGCAACGCCAAATCGCTGGCTGTCCAGGGGCGGCTGTGTGGCTGAGTGAGTTGATTTGGCGAGATTTTTATTTTTCGATTCTGTCCAATTACCCCCATGTGACAAACCACGCCTTCAAGCCTGCATATGACGCCATCGAATGGGAACAGGGAGTCCACGCGCAAAGCCTATTTCACGCCTGGTGCAACGCTGCTACCGGTTATCCACTGGTAGATGCTGCCATGCTGCAGTTGAACCAGACGGGCTACATGCACAATCGTTTGCGCATGGTTGCAGGCAGTTTTTTGGTGAAAGATCTCGGACTGAACTGGCGCTGGGGTGAGCACTACTTTGCACAGCACCTCAACGACTTTGAGCTGGCATCGAACAACGGTGGCTGGCAATGGGTCAGTTCCAGTGGCTGCGATGCACAGCCCTACTTCAGGATTTTCAATCCAATCACCCAAAGTGAAAATTTTGACCCACAAGGGAAATTTATTCGACGCTACCTCCCCCAATTGACAAACCTGACCAATCAAAGCATACATGCCCCCTGGCTGACTAAGCCTTTGGAACTACAGCAAGCAGGCATTCTCTTGGGTCGCGACTACCCTTTGCCAGTCGTCGCACATGACATCGCACGCAGGCAAACCCTGCAACGCTATGCGGTTGTTAAAAAAACATCTGGGGCTATCGATTAGCTATAATTTATATAGCTTCTCACGCTTGCTGTGCATGCGCTACAAGACTATTAAGCATTTTATTCATAGGGTCTAATAAGGCCTCATTCACTGACTGCAATACTGCTGGATCAAGGCAATTAGCTGATCTTCTGGATAGGGTTTTCCAAGGTAGTGCTCAACCTTGAGTTCACGCGCATAGTCTTGGTGTTTTTGTGCGATGCGCGATGTAATCATGATCACAGGCAAAGCGCGCAGACGGGCATCAGCACGAATATTGCGCACCAGATCAAAGCCATCCATGCGCGGCATCTCAATGTCAGACAGCAGCACCGCGGGCAATTCTTCTTGCAGGCGTTCCAGAGCCTGCAAGCCATCGTTAGCCAAAACCACCCGAAAACCTTCGCGTTTAAGCAAACGCTGCGTGACCCTGCGCACCGTGATCGAATCGTCCACCACCAGGACCAATGGTGCTTGCTTGATGACACTGCCAAGCGCTGCGCCGGGTTGTAAGCTGTCAGCGCTGAGATGCTGACGACTGAATATCCGTGCGCGCGAAGCATATGCACCAGCAAGCGTAACCGGGTTATAGATCAGCACCACCGCGCCAGAAGTCAAAACTGACATTCCCGTCAAGCCTGGCAAGCGCGACAACTGTGGCCCAAGGTTTTTAACCACCACTTCCTGGTTCCCCAGCACCTCATCGACATGCATAGCCAAACGCTGTCCAGCACTGCGCACGATAGCGACGGCAGCACTCTTGCCGTAACTTTCGCTGCTGATGGGAGACACCTGCAGCAGTGCCCCTCCCCAGAAAAAATCAAGCGACTGGCCCTTGTAATCAACCACTTCGTTGGCATAAGCTGCCTGTAGCTCTGGCACAGGAACACGTTTGATCAACTCGATCAAATTGGCTGGAATACCCACCACGCGCTCACCCAGGCGCAGCATCACCACTTGAGTTACGGCCGTGGTGAGCGGCAAGCTCAGATGAAAATGCGTGCCAACGCCACGCTGCGTTTGCATGTCGATATGGCCACCTACAGCTGCTACCGCACTGCGCACCACATCCATGCCAACCCCACGTCCGGCCAATTCAGTTACGACGGTTGCAGTGGAAAGCCCCGCATTAAAAATCAGCTCTGCCAACTGCGTGTCGGACAGGTTTTGCTCAGCGGAGATGACGCCGGCTGCCAAAGCCTTTTCACGAATCAACTTCAAATCAAGACCGGACCCATCGTCGGAAAAATCAAGACTGATCTCGTTGCCCTGCTGGCGCAACACGATGCGAATCGTTCCCTGCCCAGGTTTACCCTGCGCCAGACGAACAGCCTCATCTTCAATGCCATGCACCACTGCATTGCGCAACAAATGCTCAAATGCTCCGGCCATGCGGTCAAGCACACCCCGATCAACTTCCAGTGCACCACCCTCGATGTCCAGCTTCACGTCTTTGCCGGTTTCTTTGGCTGACTGCCGCACCACCCCATGCAAGCGTTCAGAAATGCTGTCAAAGTCAAGCATCCGACTGCGCAGCAGATCATGCTGAAGATCATGCGTTTGCCGCAGCTGAGCAGCCAGCTCGTCCTCGGCACCTGCGACCGTTTGCTGCAAACTTCGCTGCAAAGTAGTCACATCATGCACTGACTCAGCCATCATGCGTGTTAGCTCCTGCACCCGCGTAAATCGATCAAATTCCAAGGGGTCGAAACTCATTGCCATCTCTTTGGAAAGCGCCAGGCGCGACTGCATTTGCGACTCTGATTGCAGTTCAAGCTCGCGCAACTGGGCATGCAAACGATCCACGTTAGCGGTCAGATCACCCAACGAGCTGCGCAATTGAACAACACGTGAAGCCAAGCGTGAGCGTGTGATCAACACTTCGCCCGCTTGATTCAGCATTCGGTCGAGCAACTGTGAACGAATTCGAATGCTTTGCTGAACGGTACGGCGTATGGGCGCATCAACGCGGCTGGCAGTGGCCGGATCAGCGTTATTGACTGACTGCTCAGCTGATTCTGGCAAAGCCAAATCATCCTGGGGCATTGCACACAAACCATTGAAATGGTTTTGTATCGCGTCCAGTTTGCCCAATAACGACTGTATTGAATCACTCGTTGCGTTGGCTTGATCAATGCACTGCGCAGCCGATTCAAGTCGATGCACCAGCTCCCCCATACCCAGTGCACCGGCCAGACGTGCGCTGCCCTTAAGTGTGTGGAGATCACGCAACATGCTTTGACGCACATCCAGCCGTTTGGGATGCGCCAACCATTCGCGCATGGCAGCGCTGAGTTGCGGCAACAATTCCAGTGCTTCTTCTTCAAAAATTGGAAACAAGTCCACATCCAACACATCGCGTGCGATCAGAACTTCTTCTGGTAAAGGCTGCAGTTCAGGCACTGCGACAGACTCGGAGTCAGTGGCTGACGCCCCTTGCGAGACAGCTTCTGCTGCCATTTCAAGCGCTTGCTCAGCTTCACAGATTGGCAGATCGAGGGTCAAGTCGTCTAGATCGACTGTTTCCGACGCGTCAAAGCTTGGCATTGCGTCATCGAGCCGCTCTGGCTCAGTGCGATCGGCCTGGAACTCTAGCAACAAGATGTCTTTGAGTGCTTGCAATAGGGCAGGATTGGCTTTTTTCAGGAAACCAGCCGCAAACTGGTGCAGCAATCGACGCAAATCTTCTGCAACCTCAACCAACAAATGGGCATGCTCGGCTTCCCGGATACCTGTGCGTTGTAAATGCAACATGGCATGCTCCAGCGCGCGCGCCAAGTCTGACAAAACGCTGAAGCCCACGGTAGCCGAACTGCCAGCCAACGAATGCGCTAGCGCCACCGCTCTGTCTGTCAAGGGCTGATCGAGCTCAAGCGACCACTCCGACAAATTAGTCAGCAAGCAGCGCGACCATTCATCGGCTTCGTTCAAATACACGTTGTATAAGGCCACACCAATTCGCAATGATTCAATCACCTTGACTGGTTCGTCTGTTTCAAACACCGGCTCTGGCTCTGGCTCTGGCTCTGGCTCTGGCTCTGCCTCTGCCTCTAGTTCTAGTTCTAGTTCTAGTTCTGGTTCTGTATCGATCGCCGATTCTGGCTGAGGTTCTGCCGCGAGGATTGACTCTGGTAAGGTTTGAGCAACCTCAAAATCGAGATCAATCTCTCCAAAAAGGGCGTCAAAGTCCAATGCATCGGGGGCTTCTTCTTTCTCTGTGCCTGCGCTTGCAAGTGGTTTCGACTGATTCTCAGGTGATGCTTCCGACGACTCCCAAGCGGCAGTTTCCGGTGCCAGCACCGCTTCATCAACGTCAAGCACTGGCTCCTCAACTGACCCTGCACCTGCAGACAACAAATCAAGCCCAATGGCCTTATTTTCCAATCGCAAACTATCCGCAGCACGGCGAAATGGCAACGAATCCCAAGCCAGATCGTTTTGCCCTGCAATATCTTCGATCCACCGCTGAAAACCTTGCAACGCCGCTTCAGCCAACTGCGTCAAGTCGTGCGTAACCGGCTTTTGCTGAGGCAACCAGGCGTTTAGCAACTGCTCCATCGCCCATGCAGCCTCCCCAAACACAGTCAGATTGACCATGCGCGAACTACCCTTGAGCGTGTGAAAAGTTCGCCGCAGATTGATTTGCTGCGCTTGATCGGATGCATCGTCTTGCAGCGCATGCAAAGTCAGCAAGCCGGCCTGAACCACTTCGCGGGCTTCGTCCAGAAAAATCTCAAGCAGTTCTGCGTCATCATCCTCGTCGACTGGCTGATTTTGCGAAATTTGCACAAGTTCTGGCAGCACGGGCTGTTCTGGCTCGGATATATGAACGGGCATATGTTGCCGCTCGGCCTCCACCTCCAGCTCGGGATCCAAGGGTTTCTGACGCCCCATCAGCGAGCGAAATTCACCCAAGGTTTCATCGTAAACAAACAGATTTTTAGCTAGCTCACGCTGATAACCCAACATATCGATGAGAAAACCCATTGCCCCCAGACTATTGCCCAGTTTTTCGAAGACACCGGTGCGTGCCGCTGCTACATCAATCTCATCAACCAGAAATTGTTCCACGCTGGCGCGCATACGCAGCGCAGCCAGAGCCGCCTGATCGAGACCCAGCACCGAAAACACACCGCGCATTTGCGCCAGTTTTCCGGGTATCGCCTGCAATTGCACCTTATTTTCTGGTTGTCTGAAAAAAGCATCAAGCGTTGTTTCGACCTCACCCAGGGCAGTCCCCAACTCTTCAACCACACTGCCCATAACCTGACGGTCACTGACGCGCCGATAAAGGTCTTCCATCCAGACATCTAAAGGCTCGGGCTGCCCCCCTAGGTTCACACGTTCGAGTCGCTGAGCTAGACGGCGACTGCGTTCAAGCAATTGTTCATCGCCCGGATGCATGTCTTCATAGGCGGCATCCAGATACAAAACCGCCGTTGCAACCTCCAGCGCTTGCGCTGAACCAGGAGCCTGAGCGCTGCGCACGAGCATCTCAATCGACTGAGTTAAGGCAACCGCAAGTTCTTTACCCTCAGGATGAAGCTTGAGAATCGAGTCTGTCACCAAACTGAATTGATCCGCCACTGCTTTAAGTCGACCTACGTCGCCACCGGCCAGAGCCGACCATGACTCAGTAACGGCGGCAATGCGTTTGCGTGCTTGAACCAGTTGCGCAGGATCGTAGTGACCGAACTGGGGCTTTTCATAATTCACCGAGGCCATGCTGTCCAGACCATACGCGCTGCGCACGTTGGCCAAAGCTCCCATTGCAGCAGTCTCGGTTGGTGTTTGAGCGCAGAAAAAAAGCAGGTCTTGCAGCAAGCGCTCAGAAATCTCTGTCTCACCACGCATCAAAGTGCGGCATTGCAAAAGAATGCGTGAGGCAGCGCGCTTGGTGTAAATGTCGGCGGCACAGCGGCCACTGGCCACAGCTTCGAAATAGGCCGCAACAAAACACCAGAATACGCGAGGCTGCAAATCGATTTGTGCTGCAGCAAATGCCCTACTGATTTGACTCATGGCCTGAGCTGACGGAGCGTGGGCAGACTTCACCACATTCAGAATATAGCCATCCATGCGACTGCGTTCGCTGCAGTCGTAAGCCAAAGGTGCTACTGCAGGGTTCAGCGGGACATCGATCCAACGCCAGGCGTGCTCCCACAAATCCGCCGGATGAACGCGCTCTGCACCTGTCAAATCGAGCACATCGCGATATTGTGGAAAAAGTGCCACAGCAGAAGCAGCGCGCCCCTTGAGTAAGCCTTCCAAAAAATCAGTCAGGGCAAAACTGGCACGTTCCAATTTGAACGCGGCCTCTTCGCTGCAAATTTCGGGACGTTGCACAAATTTTTGCGCGAGCAACTCCATCGCCCGCAACATTTTGGCAGGCGCTTCCAAGCCAACCATTTCCAGAGCACCCACAGCTTGGTGCAATTGTTGGCGTGCAATGCGCAGTTGGCTGCCATCCAGAGCAGCAATATCGGAGCCGCGAGAAAGTTCGGCATCGCGCACAAAACGGCGCAGCGCTTTGGTGGCACTGTCGAGCGATTTGCGCAATTCCTCAAGCACCCAAGCCAACGGCCCGAGATCGGGTTGAGTCAGGTTATTTTGTTCAGTCAAGTCAACTTTGGGCATCACGACTTCCATCCATCAACACAGGCAATGCTGGGCATCAGGCAATGCGAAACCGTGCCACCGACTGGCGCAGTTCTTCGGCCATTTTGGATAATTCGCGCACCTGCGCAGCGGTGGAGCGTGTGCCCTCGCCGGTTTGTTCGGTTACCGCAAAAATGTGCTGAATGTCGCCCGCCACATTGTTGGCCAAATTAGCCTCATGCAACGTGGTGGCTGAAATCTGCTCAATCAGTTCGGCCAGGCGACGCGACACCTGATCGATTTCGCTCAATGCCGTACCCGCATGGTCTGAGAGCTTGGCGCCTTCCACAACGCCTTGGGTTGAGCGTTCCATTGCGCCAATAGCATCTTGTGTATCCGTTTGAATGGCTTTCACCAGCGCTGCGATCTGGCGCGTCGCATCGGCTGAACGCTCTGCCAAGCGCTGCACCTCTTCTGCCACCACAGAGAATCCGCGCCCTGCCTCGCCGGCCGAAGCCGCCTGAATGGCGGCATTCAGCGCCAGCACATTGGTTTGCTCGGTGATATCAGAAATCAGCTCTGTTATTTCACCGATTTCTTGCGAGGACTCGCCTAGCCGCTTGATGCGCTTGGCAGTTTCCTGAATCTGGTCACGAATGGTGTTCATCCCGCCAATCGAGTCTTGCACTGCTTGCAAGCCCACTTCAGCCGCTTTTAACGACTGCCTTGCAACGTCAGCTGAAGCCTGTGCCTGTGCCGAAACCAAATTGATGCGTGAAGCCATATCTACAACCGATCGACCCGCTTCGCGAATCTCATGCAACTGCTCATTCGAGGCAGCCAACAATTCGGTCGAGGTCATGTCGACATCCGAAGTGGTCTGTGCCACCCGAGCAACCGTGCTTTGCACATTGCCCACCAGCGAGCGCAATTCTTCTACCGTGTAATTGACCGAATCGGCAATCGCCCCTGTAATGTCTTCGGTCACGGTTGCCACCTGTGTCAAATCGCCTTCAGCAACCGATTGCAACTCGTTCATCAAACGCAAAATGGCGGCCTGGTTGGCATCATTCACCCGTTTGGCTTCTTGTTCATGGCGCAATGCCTGTTGCTCTTGCGCCTCTGAATGATGTTGCTGCAATCGACTGTGTTGCAGTTGCACAAAAGACAGACCCATCACGCAGAGCACAGTCAACAAAGCACTTACCAACAACGACAGCAACAACCCGACACCCAAGCCCGACTGCTCAGACAAAGCTGTTTGTAAACTTTGAAGACTATTGCGCAGGGCAGTGCTATCGGACACGATCAGCAACTGCGCCTCGCGTGCCAGCAGCAGGCTTTGCTGACTTGCCAAAAATAACCCTGCCTGCACTTGCGTTTGCTCAAAAAGACTGCGTATTTTGCTCAACAGCTCGTGTGTTGAGTCATCGGTTGCGGAATTCAGGCGCAAGCCGGCATTGCCTTCACTTAAACCTGCAACGATGTCATTGAAAGAAATCAAATCTTTGCCAAAGCGCGCAACGGATTCGGTTTTGATGCCCGTTGGCCCAAAAAAAACATGGCTTGCATTGCCAATGCGCTGGCCTAACAGGGCCAGTTGGCCGGCGGCAGCGACTTCGGATGCGGGTGCATTTTGCTGCATTTTTAAGGTCAACACGGCTTCGGCGTTATCGGATAACTCGGACGACTGCTGGCTGATCAAGCGCAGCGCAGCACCTAGTTCGATCACCTTTTTTTGTTGCCCCAGCAGCGTTGCGACGCTTTTTTCGGCACGATCGACCAACTTACTGGCAACATCCAACTCTGACAAAAAATCTTCTGCCAAAGGCGACAAATTGAGTGTGCTGTCACCATGCAACATTCCGCGCACGGACTTGGTCAGCACCTGAGCGCTTTCAGCAAGCTCGACAAACGCCTTGGTGTCACCTTGCACTGCAGGTGACACCGATTTGGCCAAACGCTGCGATTGCATCAAAGCCTGACCCGTTGCCTCAATTTGCTGCGTAACCTGAGCCGACTGACTCAACCCCAGCCAAGTCACAAAACCAAACACAAGCACCGATACTCCCAAACCGATTGACAAAATGCGCTGATGCTGCACAACGGTTCGGTAGCCTAAAAATGGCAAGCTAACCTGGTCTGAGCCTTGCGTAACGGGAACCGGCTCCGGCAAGTGTCCGCTACCTGCTGCCGTGCTGGCCTCAGC
The DNA here is from genome assembly GCA_903930255.1 of uncultured beta proteobacterium. GTDB lineage: Bacteria > Pseudomonadota > Gammaproteobacteria > Burkholderiales > Burkholderiaceae_C > Rhodoferax. Next base: position 42,641 of record CAIYYA010000175.1, on the reverse strand, counting down.
CGGAACCGATTTCAAATCGTCATCGGTTGACATCAAGGAAACGTCTGGAGCCGACAAGCTCAAACGCGAATCCTGCGCTTCATCGCTCACCTTTTTCTTGAACAGGTTTTTGAGTTGATCTACTAAAGCCATGACATCACCTTCAATAAGTTCAAGTTATCCACTAATCGCCAGAAACGCAGCGCTCTGCGACAACTGTCGCAAATTGATTTCCTGCCAAATCTCACCGTTCGCATCGGTCAGACGCTCGCCCCAATAGGCTGGAGCGCCCTGCGCCGCTGCCTGCCGACTCACAAAAGCATCTTCACGGCGCAGACCCAGCAAGGCGTCCACCCACAAAGCACAGTTGATCTCCAACTCAGCATTGAAAGTCAGCAAGCGCGCCTCAGCCGAAGCATCCAACGCCAGGCTGCGCTCAGGCACCTGCTGCAAAAACCCAGCCAGATCCAGCACACCATACAAAGTGCCACGCAAATTAGCAACGCCCGCAAACCACCAAGCCACATAAGGTAAAGGGGTTAGGGCAACCGGTTTAAAAATTTCACCCGCCTGTGTCAGAGCAAACAGAGCGTTCATCTGTCCCAGTCTGACCGCCAGCCATGTTGCCGCTGAGCCCGCTTCATTGGCCTGCGCCAGTCGCTGCGCCAAGCGCGATTGCAATTCTTTGAGATTTTCCTTGCGTGACATGTTGACTTGCAAAATTAGCGCAAAGTTCGAATTTTTTCCATCAAAACCGCCGCTTTGACAGGCTTGGTAATGTAGTCTTTGGCACCTTGGCGCAAACCCCACACACGATCGGTTTCCTGGTTTTTACTGGTGCACATGATGATCGGAATGTGCGCGTAATCGGGCTGGCGCGTTATCGAGCGTGTCAGCTGGAACCCATTTTGCCCGGGCATCACAACGTCCATCAAAATCAGATCCGGTTTTTCTTCAGCCAATCGGCGCATCGCTTCTTCGGCATTTTCTGCCGTGCGCACGGTTAGTCCGTTTTTTTTCAACATCTCACTAAGAAACAGCAACTCGGTTTTTGAATCATCAACAATTAACACTTTTTGAATTGTCATAAGTCACCCTCTTGGAGCGCCACACCAAATTGCTGCACAGCCTGCAGCAGCTGGTCTTTGGTAAAAGGCTTGGTTAAGTAATCTTGCGCGCCCACCATGCGACCCCGCGCTTTGTCAAAAATACCGTCTTTGGAAGACAGCATGACAATTGGAACATTGGCAAATTTGGCATTTCTTTTGATGATGGCGCAGGTCTGGTAACCATCGAGCCGCGGCATCAGAATGTCACAAAAAATAAGATCCGGGTGGTAGTCGCTCACCTTCGCCAGGGCATCAAAACCATCCTCGGCAAGTAATACCTCGTGGTGTCCGGCTTTCAGAAAAATTTCAGCACTGCGACGTATCGTGTTGCTGTCATCCACCACCAGAATTTTCAAATTGGATTCAATCATTTTGTTGCTTCATCAATTACGCATCCCAATAGAATATAAGCATGAAACAGCGCCTACCAGCATTAAAGTGTAAAGACTTGTACGCTTGATTCTGGACGACGCTATTCTGCCCTATCCTTGCGCAAGAGTATCAACTCCTTGCACAGCAAGCGCAGTGATCTTCAACTAGGAGACTGTCGGACTTTCGGCATCGAGACGAAAATCGACCCCAGCGAGCACAGTTTTTGCCGGATTTGCAGGCCAATAGCCTCGCTATTGGTCAAAAAGACGGTGACTAATGAGCCGCTGCGGTCGGTTTGCAGCTGATGCACCGAAAGTCCGACAGCCTCCTAACCATGCAACATTCTTCTATCAGGAAATCAAACCATGACCCAAGTCATTGACCGCAATACACAACTTTTCGAGCGCGCCAAGCAAGTTATTCCGGGTGGCGTGAATTCTCCGGTGCGCGCTTTTCGTGCGGTTGGCGGCACCCCGCGCTTTATCAGCCGCGCCCAGGGCGCTTATATCTGGGATGCCAATGGCCAGCGTTACATTGACTACATTGGGTCCTGGGGACCCATGATTTTGGGACATGGCAACCCCGCCGTCGTACAAGCTGTGCAGAATGCAGTTTGCGAAGGCTTTTCATATGGTGCACCGACCGAGCGCGAGGTCGAGCTTGCCGAAGCAATTTTGAAAATCATGCCCAGCATGGACATGGTGCGCCTGGTGAGCTCAGGCACAGAAGCCGCCATGAGCACCATTCGGCTGGCTCGTGGCGCCACCGGACGCAGCAAAATCATCAAATTTGAAGGCTGTTACCACGGTCATGCCGATGCTCTGCTGGTCAAAGCAGGCTCGGGACTAGCCACCTTTGGCAACCCTACTAGCGCTGGAGTGCCACCCGAAGTAGTTCAACACACTGTGGTGCTGGAATACAACCATATTCAACAACTCGAAACCGCTTTTGCAACACAGGGCGCAGACATTGCCTGCCTGATGATTGAGCCCATCTGCGGCAACATGAACTTTGTGCGCGCAACCCTGCCTTTCATGCAGCGCTGCCGCGAACTGTGCACCGAATATGGTGCACTATTGGTGTTTGATGAGGTCATGACCGGTTTCAGAGTAGCCCTTGGTGGCGCGCAAAGCGTCTATGCCAAAGCGATCCCCGGCTTTGAACCCGACATGACCGTTATGGGCAAAGTCATTGGCGGTGGTATGCCATTGGCTGCTTTTGGTGCCAAGCGTGCTGTGATGGAGCACCTGGCTCCACTTGGCACGGTTTACCAGGCTGGCACCCTTTCTGGAAATCCAGTCGCCACTGCCTGTGGGCTGGCGACGCTGGCTGAAATCAGCAAACCTGGCTTTTTTGACGAACTAACACGCAAAACAAAAGCACTGATTAGCGGACTGAGTCAGGCTGCAGCCTCTGCAGGCATTCCTTTTTGTGGTGACAGCGAAGGTGGCATGATGGGCTTTTACCTGCTGGACAGCCTGCCACAAAACTATGGCCAAGTGATGAAGACCGACAGCGCACGCTTTAACCAACTTTTTCATGGCCTGCTTGACCGCGGTGTTTACATCGCACCAGCTTTGTACGAAGCTGGTTTTGTCAGCGCAGCGCATACCGATGCTGATATTGCAGAAACAGTTTCTGCGGCCCAAGAAGTCTTTGAATCACTATCAAAAAAATAGCTTCTTGCGCTTACCCATCAAGCCTCAGAGCATTAATTTCCCATTAATTATGAACACTCGAAAATTCATCAAAGCCCTTTTTATCGGCAGTTCATTGTTAGCCATGCACGCCAGTGTTTGGTCTGCTGCGCCTTCCGTGTCGTTGGATGAGGCTCGCTCAGCTCTAGAAAAATCGAGCTTAGTGGTAGTCGATATTCGCGAAACCAGCGAGCACGCCACGGGCGTGGCAAAAGGCGCCCTGTTGGTTCCCATGAGTCAATTGGGCAAACGTCTGGGTGAACTACCAGCTGCAAAATCCAAGCCATTTTTGGTAATTTGCAACACACAAAACCGATCATCCAGAGTGGTTGAGCAGCTTCAGTCCATGGGCTACAGCAATGCCAGCTACGTCAATGGCGGTATGAGCCAGTGGGCTGCGCGTGGCTGGCCGATGGTGAAACCCTGAGTCTGCAGCGAACCTTCCACTACCGCCCACTCATTAAATTAGTCCACTCATCGATGCCAGCAAATAACCAACCAGACAGGATGTGCTGACCCCAATCAGCCCCGGCAAGATGAAGCTGTGGTTAATCACATACTTGCCAATGTGGGTGGTGCCAGAGCGGTCAAACTGAATGGCTGCCAGATCGCTCGGATAGGTCGGAAGAATGTAATAGCCATACGATGCTGCGGCAAAAGCCACCACGTATCCCGGTGGCACGCCAATGGCCAACCCCACGGGCACCATGGCGCTGACCGCTGCGGCCTGCGAGTTGACGAGTTTAGACACCAGCAAGAGTGCAATCGCATAAGTCCAAGGTTGAGTTTTCACCAGCTCTGTCAGCGTGGCTTTGAGCACTGGCAGATTCGCTTCAAAGACGGTGTCAGCCATCCAAGCGATTCCAAATACGGCCACCACAGCGATCATGCCGGCACGAAATACTTCTGTTTTGCCAATGCTAGAGGGGTCGGTTTTGGTGAACAAAATAATCAACGCACCCGCCAGCAACATGAACATTTGGATGCTGAGCACCATCGACAGGGGTTTGCCACCGACGAGGGGGCGTAGCGATTGAAAGGCGCCCAATAATGCAACGACCACGATCGAGCCGATAAAAATCCACATGGCGACCCATTGGCTCGATGTCAGTGTTTTACCCATCAGCGTGGCACTTTCACCATAGACAATTTTGCGTTGTGCAGGGTCAGCGATGCGCTTTTGGAACGCTTCGTCAGCGTCAAGATCTTTGCCTCGGAACCAACTAAAAACGCCAATCATCAACACACCTGCCAGCGTGGAAGGAATCGTGATGGACAGCACTTGAATGAAGTCAATGACATTGCCATTGACTGGCGCTTTGGCCAGAAAAGCCACCAATGACACCACCGCTACCGACACTGGACTGGCCAGAATGCCCATCTGACTTGAGATGGAAGAAGCGGCCATGGGGCGCTCCGGACGAATGTTATTTTTAATCGCAATGTCGTAAATGATCGGCAGCATGGTGTAAACCACGTGACCTGTACCACACAGAATGGTCAACAGACAGGTCGTAACTGGTGCCAATATCGACACGTATTTGGGGTTGCGTCGCAGCAGCTTTTCAGCCCCCTTGAGTAACACCTCGAGTCCACCCGAAGCCTGCAAAGTGGCCGATGCTGCCACCACCGCAATGATGGTTAGCATGACATCTACCGGCGGCTTGCCTGGTGGTAGATTAAAGACGAAGGTCATGATGACGATCCCAATGCCGCCCAATAAACCAAGTGCTACGCCGCCTTTTCTGGCACCATAAAACAGGCAAACCAAAATAACGGCAAGTTGTAAAAACAGATCCATCTTTGCACTCCTTGAAAGAAGACTGGACTTTAATCCGTATTAGGGTAAACCCTTAACTCCATCGCGTCTTACGTTTGATTTGAATCAATTTATGCTTAGATATTTTAATTAATTTTTAATAATCCGAACAAATCAGTCCTAAGTCAGACTGTCAGGCCATTCGTGCTAGTGCGCATGATGGTTGTGCTGAAAACAGGCACATCAACCATGCATCCATGCGAATCTTGTCATATACTGGTTAAAAAGCCAGTATTTATGCACCTACCACTTCGCTCACCCCTCGATCAACCTGTTGCGCTGAGCTTGGCGCCTACCCTGGTCAGCGCCATACCCTGTCGGATTGCGGCTGGCTTTCCTTCTCCAGCCGAAGACCATGCGGTGCAGCGAATTGACTTGATGGCACAGTTGATCAAACACCCGCAAGCCACCTTTTTGCTGCGTGTACGCGGTGAATCCATGAAAGACGCGGGGATTTTTGACAACGATGTGGTGCTGGTGGATCGCGCTATCACACCGCGCACAGGCCATGTTGTCATTGCCATGCTCGATGGTGAATTTGTCTGCAAGACCTTGTGGCAACGTGCTGGACGCTTGAAACTCAAAGCAGCCAACGTGACATTTCCAGACATCAACCCAGCCGACGGTCAAACCGTTGAGATTTGGGGTGTGGTCGTGGCTTCCATCAAACAGTTCAAAGTCTGAATGCGCAGGTCATGTACGCCCTGGTCGATGGCAACAATTTCTACGTTTCATGTGAGCGCGTATTCAGACCCAGTTTGAATGGCAGACCCGTCGTGGTGTTGTCCAACAATGATGGCTGTGCAATTGCTCGGTCCAATGAAGCCAAAGCCCTGGGCATCAAGATGGGTGCACCCTGGTTTCAAATTCGACATTTCGAGGAATCAGACGGGCTGGTGGCGTTATCGGCCAATTTTGCGCTGTATGGCGACATGAGCGACCGCATGATGAGCCTGGCAGCAGGGCTGGGACACCGCCAAGAGGTGTATTCGATTGACGAGTCGTTCATTGACTTAAGCGGCATCAAGGGCGACATGACAGAGCGCAGCCGAAAAATCCGTCACCGCATCCTCAAATGGATCGGCATCGCCTGCGGTATCGGGATTGGCCCCAGCAAAACCCTGGCCAAACTGGCCAACCACATTGCCAAGACCGCGGAACGCAAACCGGGCAGTTACCCCGATCACCACTCCCAGGTGTGCAATATTGGCAATTTGGAGCCAGCAGAGCGCAATGCGTTGATGTTGGCCACGGAGGTTGGTGAAGTTTGGGGTGTAGGCAGACGCATCGGTGCACAACTCAAAGAAGCCGGCATCCACACTGTTCTCGACCTGGCTCGACTTGATCCCGTCATGGTCAAACGGCGCTGGTCTGTGGTGCTGGAGCGCACTGTGCGTGAACTGCAAGGTACCGATTGCATCGGGCTGGAGCACGAGCCGGTGGCCAAACAGGAGATTGCCTGCACACGTAGCTTTGGTCATGCGGTGCTGGATTTATCGGACTTGCAAGAAGCCGTCACAGAATTTGCCATTCGAGCCGCACAGAAATTGCGCCTGCAAAACAGCCATGCCAGTCAGGTATTGACATTCATTCGCACCAGTCCCTTTCGGACGCAAGACGTGCAGTATTCACGCTCAACGGTAGTGCCACTCAGACGAGCGACCCATGACAGCCGCGCCATCACTCAGGCAGCACTGCTTGGATTGCAGGCGATTTACCGACCTGGTTACCGCTATGCCAAAGGAGGCGTGATGCTGCTCGACCTGCAGCCCGCAAACTTGATTCAGCAGGAGTTAGCGCTCGGTGACGATGTGGCTGACCCTGGAAGCAATCGGTTGATGCAGGCAATGGATGCGGTGAATCAGCGGTTCGGACGGGGTGCGGTAACACTGGCCAGCGCAGGACTGGCGGGTGACCGGCGGCTGTGGCATATGAAGCAGGAGCGGCGTACGCCTGGGTATACGACAGATTGGCAAGGGTTGGCGGTGGTGCGGGCTTAAAACACCGACATTTAATCGCAAGCCAGTCGATCATGACGGATTTGTCTATGATGGGGTATCCCATTGCCCAAACGCTTCGTGAACACATCCATTGTCCAAATTGACGCCACACGCTGTTCCGGTTGTGGTCGTTGCATTTCAGCTTGCGAAGCAGGTCTATTTTCATTTGAGACGAAGGCTTGGAAAAAACGATCAGTGATGCAAACCGATGCGCGATGCACGGGTTGTGCTGAATGCGTCAAGCGCTGCCCTACAGGTGCAGTCCGTCTGAAGGATAGATCGGTCTTGATGGCGATAGAAGCGCTTGGTGCTACGCAATAACAGGTCGAAATCTCAGGGTCTGCGAAAAATAATTTGTTGGGAACTCCAGTGCTTTGCGTTCAAACGATCCAGCCTGACTTCGCCGCCACTTGACGGCGCATGAACAAAGCGACCATCACCAACATAAATGCCAGCATGGGTAGCGTTGTCGTCTTTTGCAAAAAAAACCAGATCACCCGAGCGCACATTACCTGTCGCCACTTGATGCCCCCAGAATTGCAGCCGAGCGACGGTTCGAGGTGCGGCAACACGGGCTCTGACTTGATAGACATGGCCAATCAGGCCACTGCAATCAAAGCCAGCTTGCGGTGTGTTTCCCCCATATCGATAAGGCGTACCGACCAAACCAAGCGCATAGATGCTGACATCGACGGCCTGCTCAGGTGACACCAGCGAAGGGCTTTCGCGAACATCGTTTGCAGGAGCTGGCAGCCGAACATTTGGTGTCGTACTACACCCAGCCAGCACAACCAGCGCAAGCAAGACAGCGAGCAGCGGCTTCAATGGAGAAATCGGCTACGCTAGCATCAGCACCACAGGCGCACCAGCACCAACAGGGGCAATCTTGCCAATGACATACACCGTTTCACCCGCTGCACGCAGTGTGGCTGCACAGGCATCCGCACTGGCGGCATCAATCACTACGACCATGCCAATGCCGTTGTTGAAAGTGCGGTTCATTTCATAGTCGTCAATGCCCGCCGTCGCCTGTAACCAGGCAAACAGTTCGGTCTTCGGCCAGCTGTCCTTGACAAGGTGCGCAGCCAATCCATCAGGCAACACACGCGGAATGTTTTCCAGCAAACCACCACCCGTGATGTGTGCCAATGCCTTGATGGGATGCGCCGCCAGCGCAGCCAGCACATTTTTGACATACAAGCGGGTCGGCTCCATCAGCGCTTGTTTGAAAGGCTTGCCATCCAACATGACGGGGGCACTGTTGCCCGCGCGCTCAATGCACTTGCGCACCAAGCTAAAACCGTTCGAATGCACTCCGCTACTGGCCAAACCCAACACGACATCGCCCACAGCCACATCCGCTCCGGTCAAAATTTTCGATTTCTCAACGGCACCCACGGCAAAACCGGCCAAATCGTATTCACCAGCCGGGTACATGCCAGGCATCTCTGCTGTTTCGCCACCAATCAGTGCACAGCCCGACAACTCGCAACCTCTGGCAATGCCACCCACCACGGCCACAGCGGTATCCACATCGAGCTTGCCACAGGCAAAATAGTCCAGAAAAAACAGGGGCTCAGCACCCTGCACCAGCACATCATTGACGCTCATGGCCACCAAATCGATGCCCACGGTGTCGTGCATATTCCATTCAAAAGCCAGCTTGAGCTTGGTGCCCACTCCGTCGGTGCCACTGACCAACACCGGCTCTTGGTAGCGCTTGGGAACCTCAAAGAGTGCACCAAAGCCACCAATGCCAGCCAAAACACCCTCGCGCATGGTTTTTTTTGCAAGTGGCTTGATGCGTTCGACCAGTGCGTCACCTGCATCAATATCAACGCCAGCGGCTTTGTAAGACAAGGGGGTATTGGAGGCGTTGGCTTGAGTCATAAAAATGGATGAAGGTTAAGCGACAGGGTATCGAATCAGGCAAAAGACAAGCCCGATAGAATTCATGGCTGATTTTAAGGGTATGGCTTTTGCCACTTCGATGCAATTTTCTTCTACACAACAAAGAATGGCTGCCTGGCTGGCGCTGCTAGCTGGCTTGCTGGGTACGCTATGGCTGCTCGCTCCTGTGTTAATGCCGTTTGTCATAGCGGCAATTCTGGCCTACGCGCTGACACCCCTGGTTGAACGGCTCGAGCACGCCAGTGGCGGCCACCTGCCGCGCTGGCTCAGCGGACTATTGGTTGAACTGGTGTTTTTGACCATGATGCTGGCGCTGTTGTTGCTCATTGTGCCCATCATGCTCAAACAGTTCCCTTTGCTGCGCTTGCAAATCCCGATTTTTCTGGATCATCTGAACGATAGCGCGCAGCCCGTTCTGAGCACATTTGGCATCCATTTGGCACTGGATTTGGCTGGCATCAAAGCCTTCGTCATGGAACATCTCAGTGCCAACATTCAAGACAGCGTGGGGCAGCTTCTGACCTCGGTGAAGCTCGGCGGTAGCGTCGCCTTGTCGGTGCTGGGCAACGCCGTGCTGATTCCGGTGGTGCTTTTTTATCTGCTGATGCAATGGCGACAGTTCATCGCCATGCTGCTGTCTCTGGTGCCACTGCGCTTGCGCCCGTCGGTGGACAGCTTTAACCAAGAAGCCGACGACGTGCTCGGGCAGTATTTGCGAGGCCAACTGCTGGTGATGTTAGCCCTGGCTTTTTATTACAGTGTCGCGTTGGCTTTGTTTGGCCTCGATCTGGCTCTGCCGATTGGTGTCTTTACCGGGTTGGCTGTAGCGATTCCTTACGTCGGATTTGGCCTTGGCCTGATGCTTGCCACATTGGCTGGATTTTTGGAGTTTTCTGCCCAGTCTGGGCATGTCAGTGCGCTGCTGATGGTCAGCGTGGTGTATGGCCTTGGGCAGTTACTCGAGAGTTTTGTGCTGACCCCGCGACTGGTTGGTGAGCGCATTGGCCTACACCCTCTGGCCGTGATTTTTGCCCTGCTGGCGTTTGGACAGCTGCTGGGTTTTGTGGGTATTTTGATCGCCCTGCCACTCAGCGCCGTGCTGCTGGTAGCAGTTCGTCGAATGCGTCGTTTCTATTTAGCCAGCGCCTTTTATAACGAATGAAGCAACTGGTGCTTGACATGGGCTTGCCGCATGGCGCGAGTTTTGCCAATTTTTGCGTGGGTTCAAATCTCGCAGCGCTGCAGCACCTGAAAGCTTGGTTCGCAGAGTCTGCTACCTCTGGCGTTGCGCCACCGACCTATTTTTGGGGTACCTCGGGTTGCGGCAAATCCCACTTACTGCAGGCATTGGCAGCCGCTTTGCGCGACAGCCACATCAACTTCGGCTGGCTCGATGCCAACTGCGTCAAAGCGCCCGAATTTCAAACCAATTGGCGGGTGCTGCTGCTGGACGACGTTCATGCCTACAACACGCAATGGCAAGAAACGGCGTTTAACTGGTTCATCAATGCACAAACCCATCGTTGCGCGATTTTTGCAACAGGAAGTGCGCCACCTGCTGACTTATCGGTGCGTGACGACCTGCGCACCCGTCTGGGTTGGGGCCATGTCTTTGCGTTGCAAACGCTGAATGACGCAGAGCGACGCGCCGTGTTGCTGCAAAATGCGCTGGCACGCGGCATTGTGCTGAACGACGATGTGCTGGACTTCATCCTTAACCGCTTCAGCCGTGATCTGAGCACCCTGATGGCGCTGCTGGATCTGCTGGACGACTACGCACTGCAAACTCAGCGCGCCATTACCATTCCGCTGATTAAAGCAATGATGAACAACACATGAAACTGGCTCTCTTTGACCTTGACCACACCCTCATTCCGATGGATTCCGACTACGAGTGGGGGCGATTTAGCACAACCCTGGGCTGGAACGACGCCACCGAATTCAGCCAGCGCAACGACGTTTTTTACGCCCAGTACAAAGCCGGCACCTTGAATATCCACGAATACATCCGTTTTGCGACACGCGCAATTTGCCAGCAGGGCGCTACAAAATCAGAAGCTGCTCACGCCCTATTCATGAGCACTGTAGTGCAAAAAGCCATACAAAATCCGGCCTTGGCGCTGCTCCAGGCGCACCGTGAGGCAGGTGACACCCTGATCATCGTGACCGCCACCAACGAGTTTGTCACACGTCCGATTGCAGCAGCTTTGAACGTGAGCGAACTGATTGCGGTGAATTTGGTGCGTGAACCGGCCAGCGGCTGGTTCAATGGTGAAATTTTGGGTACCCCGTCTTTTCGTGAAGGCAAGGTGACGCGCGTGCAAGACTGGTTGAACGATCGTCAGCTGGATTGGAACAACCTTGAAAGCACGTTTTACAGCGACTCCATCAACGACCTGCCGTTGCTAGAATTAGTAACCCATCCGGTCGCAACCAACCCTGACGCACGCCTGCACGCCATTGCCAGCGCGCGGGGTTGGCGCATACTCAACTTATTTGACGCACAACCATGATCCCAGATTCCTCAGTTGACCGCTTGATTACTTCAATAAGTGAATGAAATGATTAAAAATTTTGCCCTTCATGGCGTTCACCCTTTAGGTGACAGTGCTACGCACCCGATTGAACCACTCGCGCCGCACCTGGGGTTGTTGCTTCTTCTTGCAGGCAGTAGCCTGCGGCGTCGTCGCGCCTACCCAGACGCGCTGCCAGCGGCCCACTCGGGCGCGTCCAACTAAGGAATCCAGGATGATTAAAAAATTCATCAACAAGCTGCTTGGAAAAGTCAGCCCAAGTCCCAAAAATCCATTTGGCAAACGCGAGGAAATTGGTGTTGCCGTGCATGGCATCAACCCGGCCTTGGTAGATGACCGCGCCTTGAACGTGCTGCGCACCCTGAAAAACGCCGGTTTTGAGGCTTACATCGTGGGTGGCGCCGTGCGCGACCTGATGGTCGGACTGGCTCCGAAAGACTTTGACGTAGCAACCAATGCCACGCCGGAGCAGGTCAAGGGGCTGTTTCGCCGTGCTTTCATCATCGGGCGGCGTTTTCGCATCGTGCACGTGGTGTATGGGCGCGGGCGCGAACATGAGGTGATTGAAGTGTCCACTTTTCGAGCCTACATGGACAATGCTGCAGCGGAGCAAGTGGCAGGTAACGAAAAAACCAGCAAGAGCGACCTGGCTGGCATGACGCACGCGGTGGACTCGACTGGGCGTGTGCTGCGCGACAACGTCTGGGGGCCACAAGAAGAAGATGCCGTGCGGCGCGACTTCACCATCAACGCCATGTACTACGACCCCGAGACACAAATCGTGGTGGATTACCACCATGGCATCAAAGACTCAAAAAATCGTCTGATTCGCATGATTGGCGACGCTGCCACGCGCTACCGCGAAGACCCGGTGCGCATCATCCGGGCTGTGCGCTTTGCTGCCAAGCTGAGCAATCTGGGCTTCCAGCTTGACCCCAAAACAGCCGGTCCGCTGATCAAAAGCCAGTCACTGCTGGCTGACGTGCCACAGAGCCGTCTGTTTGACGAGATGCTCAAGCTGCTGCAAACCGGCCATGCCCTGGCATCCATTGAGCAACTCAAAACACTTGGCATGGCACGCGGCATCTACCCGCTGCTTGACGTGGTGGTGGAGCGCGCTGAGCAAGCGTTTGTCAAAGCGGCCCTGCAGGATACCGACCGCCGGGTGGGCGAAGGCAAGCCGGTCGCACCGAGCTTTTTGCTCGCCTGCGTGCTCTGGTCAGACGTGCGCGATGGCTGGGCCAAGCGTATCCAGGAGCGCCAACACGCCCACCCTGCCCTGCAAGACGCCATCGACGATGTGTTCAATGCCCGTATTGGTGATGTGTCAGGCCGGGGCAAACTGGCCGCCGATATGCGCGAGATCTGGATGCTGCAACCCCGCTTCGAGAAGCGTGTGGGCAGCGCCCCCTTTGGACTGGTGGAGCAAGCACGCTTTCGGGCGGCCTTTGATTTCATGCGCCTGCGTGCTGAAAACGGTGAACTCGAAGAGGTGCTGTCAGACTGGTGGGAAGAATTCAGCCTGGCCAGCGACAGCCTGCGCCAGGACATGGTCGATGAAGTGCGACTGGAACAGCAGCAGCGCCCCAAAGTGGCGCGTGCACCGCGTGTGCACAAAGCACCCGTCAACCCAGAGACAGCGGCAGATGCAAGTGAAGTGCTTATGCCAACGGAAGGAACCGAAGCGCCGAAAAAGCGGCGTCGCCGTCGGCGCCCTGCCGGACGTGGCCCAGGTGATACAAGTGCACCTGACACTGCGCAATGACGACACATGAAATCACTCATCCCTCAAGCGAAATTGTGAGTTTCATCGCCCTGGGAGCCAATCTGGGGGATGCCAAGGGCACATTGTTGGCAGCCATAAAGAGCCTGGAAACTTTGCCAAATAGCCACCTGATAGCGCGTTCAAGCCTATACCGAAGCGCTCCATTGGAGGCCACAGGGCCTGATTTTTTTAATGCTGTTATTGCCTTGCAGAGCAATCTGGATGAGCACGAGCTGCTCCTGAAATTACAGCAAATTGAAAAGCAGGCCGGGCGTTTGCGCCCCTACCTCAACGCACCTCGCACACTGGATCTGGATTTGCTGCTCTATGGTGAAGCATGCATAGACACAAGCACCCTGCAGGTGCCACACCCGCGCATGTGGCAGCGCGCTTTTGTGCTGTTGCCACTGGCTGAAATAGCACCTGACCTGGTCAGCGCGGCACAACTAGCGGCGGTGTCAGACCAGGTCATCGAACGCCTGGTCTGAATCTTCGCATCAAGCCAGTTCGGCGATCAGTTCAATTTCGACACAGGCACCCAGCGGAATTTGGGCGACACCAAAGGCACTGCGTGCATGAGCACCTTTGGCGCCAAACACCTGCCCGATCAGCTCACTGGCACCATTGGTAACCAAGTGCTGTTCGGTAAAGTCGCCGGTGGAATTGACCAGCGACATCAGCTTGACAATGCGGGTCACACGGTTTAAATCACCCACGGCAGCGTGCAAGGTTCCAAGCAAATCCACCGCAATAGCCCGTGCAGCGGCTTTACCCTCTTCGGTGCTCATGGTTTTGCCCAATTGACCAACCCAAGGTTTACCTTCTTGCTTGGCGATATGGCCACTCAAAAACACCAGATTGCCGCTTTGCACAAAAGGCACATACGCCGCCGCAGGCACTGAAACGGGCGGCAGGGTGATATTGAGCTCAGCGAGTTTGGCATAAATAGTCATGGTTATTCCTGGAAAAATATATTGATGAAATCATGCTCAGACGCATATTCAGCAAGCGTGAGCAGCTATGAAAATTATACTGAACGGGGTAAATTCTACAATCTCGGTTGACGCGGGTCTTGACTCTGATTCTGGCTTTGCGACTGGCTTTGCGACTGGCCTTGACCCTGGCTTTGCGACTGGCTCTGGAACGCCGAGCTAAGCTGTTCCAGAACCGGCTCCACCGTGACCCCCACTGTCAACGTGTGGCTGGCGCCACCATGAATCACACCGCGCATCGGTGACACGTCAGAAAAATCGCGTCCTATGGCCAGTGTCACGTAGTCCTCCCCTGGCGCAGGCCAACCTGCACGGTCGTTGGTGGGATCCAGGTCAACCCAGCGCGCGCCATCTGGCAAATCAGGAAGATACACACTCGCCCAAGCGTGCGAGGCATCGCTGCCGCGCAACTTCACCGTACCCGGTGCTGGCTTGGTGAGCAAATAGCCACTGACATAGCGCGCTGCAAGACCCAGGCTGCGCAGACAGGCAATCAAAATATGCGCAAAATCCTGGCAGACCCCCTTGCGTTGAGCCAGCGCATGCAGCGCCGGGGTATTGACATGTGTACTTTGGCTTTCGTAGGTGAAATCGCGAAAGATACGACGCATCAGATCGAGTGCGCCAGCCAATAAGCCCACACCAGCGGCAAAGCTGGGTCTGGCATAGGCAGCAAATTCGCCATGACTGCTGGCCATGGGCGAACCAAAAACAAACTCGTTAGCAGAATCAAATGCCCCATGTGCCTGGTAACGAAAATACTCACGCACCGCTTCCCAGCTGATGCTGCTGGCAGGCAACTGGGCTGGCTGTGTTTGCACCTGGCTACTGGCATGCACCAGCAACTGGTTGTGTGGCACTTGCAAAGAGAAAAAACTGCGCACATTGCCAAACACGTCGGTGGTGCTGCTGATTTGCTCAGGTGCGGGTTGCACTTGCAGGCGGTGCCGCAACAATTGCTGCGTGGAGTCGTTCAAGGGGGTCAAATAAACCATGTGCTGGGCAGTTTCTACTGCAGGCACGTAGTTATAAACCGTCTCGTGGCTGATTTGCAGCTTCATTGCGCCCCCAGGCTTTGGTTAGCCAAACCACTGTGGGTGAAATAAGTCACACTGATCTCATCTGAAACATAAAAACTGGCTTCTGCACACTGAAACAACAAATCTTGCAGCAGCGCATGACAGGACTCGTTCGTACCAACACTGGTGCACAGTTGCACCAGTCCCCAGGCATTCGGATCGGGCACTTTGAGCGACAAGGGGCACAACGCAGTGGGTGCACTGCCCGCCAGCTTGGCCAGGCGACCCCGCAAAGTGTGTGCGACCCAGGCAATTGAGCGCGGATTGTCACGGTCAATCACCAGCAAATCCACCAGCGCGGCCATTTCGCGATTTTGTTGAAACTGGGCGTGAAACGTGATGGCACTGTCAAATAGCTCAACCATGGCGTCAAACCCGCCATTGGTTTGCAAGCTGTCACACCGCAGTCCACGCGTCAGCGCCTGCGACAAAAAGGCCAGACGCTCAATATGCCGCCCAATGCTCAGGAGCCGCCAGCCGTCGTCGCGCGTCATGCGGTCGGTTTGAGCGCCGGTAATGGCTGCCATGTGGTCACTGGTGTCCTTGAGAATTTGCAAGGCTTGCTGCACCGAAAAATCAGCACGCTGACGCTGCGTTGCACAGCGCGCAAACAGCTCTTCTTCGCAACGGTTGATGATGCGCCAATGCTCTTGCGACAAGCGCTCGCGCACCCCCGAGCCAACCATTTTGAGCGCGCGCAAGTAATAGCCCACACTGGTGGCACCTGTGCCAGAACCCAGGCTATCGATCAAGCTGCGCTCAAACACGCGGGGTGCCTGCAAAGCGGTGGGCACGCCAGGCAACACCAGCGTGTTGGCCAATGCCATTTGACTCAGCCAACTCAGTAGTGGCACACAGCCCTGCTCTTCACCATGCAAACATTCCAGGGTCAACCGTGCCAGCCTGATCGCATTTTCAGCACGTTCGGTGTAGCGTCCCAACCAAAACAGGTTTTCAGCCGCGCGACTGGTCACCATGCGCTTGCGCTGCGTCAGCGTTTCAGGTGTCAGGTGCGGCGCCAGCAGCGTGCTCTGATCAACCTCGCCTTGCGTCAGCGCCCACACATCGGCACTGCTGCCACCCCGCTGCATCGAGGTGATCTCTTGTCCGGCGCTGGCGATACGCGCCAAACCACCGGGCAGCACACGCCACCCCTGGGCACCATCGGACACCACAAACACGCGCAACATCGCCGAGCGTGCCAACAAACCACCTGCTTGTTCGGGCAGCACCGAGCCCGAGGCCTGCCAGGTCGGTAATTGCGACAAGGGTGCATAGGCTTGCACGGTGTACTCCTCGGCCTGGCGCAAGATGCGTCCTGCCCATTCGTCCAGCGTGCGGGCGTTGAGCTTGCCGCCCAGTACCGAGTTAAAGCTTTCGTGACCCGGCGAACCCGGATAGGTTGATTTGATGGCGCATTCATTCAAACGTGGCAAGGCTTCTTGCATGGCACTGCGCTCACCGCACCACCAGGTCGGCAAAGCTGGCAGCAGCAGCTCCTGGCCTAGCAAGTGACGCGCCAAGGCCGGCAAAAAACCCAGCAAAGCGGGTGACTCCATAAAGGCTGAACCAGGCGCATTGGCCACCAGCACGTTACCCGAGCGAATCGCCTGCAAAAGCCCGGGAACGCCCAAAGTTGAGTCCGCACGTAACTCCAGCGGATCCAGGTACTGATCATCCACACGCTTCAGCACGCCATGCACGGGCACCAAGCCTTTGAGGGTTTTCAGAAATAAACAGGCATCGCGCACCAGCAAATCACTGCCCTCAACCAGGGTGAGCCCCAGATAGCGCGCCAGGTAAGCATGCTCAAAATAGGTTTCGTTAAATGGCCCGGGTGTCAGCAGCACCAAGTGGGCATCGGCTCCGGCCGGGCTCATGGCTTTCAGGCTGTCCATCAGCGCGCGGTAAGTCAGCGCCAGTCGCTGCACACGCAGCCCTTGAAATGCTTTCGGAAACTGTGCCGCAATAGTCAGCCGGTTTTCCAGCAAATAACCCAAACCCGAAGGAGCCTGGCAACGCTGCGCCTCTACCCACCAATTGCCATCGGGTCCACGCGCCAGATCAAATGCACCAATGTGCAGATAGCGCCCGCCAACCGGTTGCACACCGTGCATGGAACGCAGGTAACCAGGGTGGCCATGAATCAATGCCGGTGGCAAAAATCCGCCGCGCAACAGGGCTTGCGCTCCGTACACGTCAGCCATCACACGTTCCAGTAATTGCATGCGCTGCAATACACCGGCTTCAATGTGTTGCCAGCTTGGTGCATCCACGATCAATGGAAACAAATCGAGCGACCAGGGGCGTTGTGGCCCATTTTCGTCGGCATAGACGTTGTAAGTGATGCCGTTGTCTCGCACTTGGCGTGCCAAATTGGCAGCGCGCTGATCCATATCTGCGGCGTTATCGCCTGACAGCGTCGCAAAGAATTCGCTCCAAACGCTTGTTGGCTTTGCGTTAACCGCTTCATAATCAGGAGCAGTTGAATACATGAACTGATCGCCGCGCGAAACGCTGCCACGCATTTCGTCAAAGTGTCCGGCGCTTGCAAAAACATTTTGCGCCAGCTCGGCCACACTGGCGCTCTGCGACCAAGGCGCACGGGATTGCGATTGGGTTGATGGATTCATTCACCCGAGTATGCCAGCAGGCGAAGCAAATTGCAGCACTTTGATCGACAATGCGGCGTTCTCCATTTTGAATATTTGCCATGACAGACATGAACCCCGAATGCATTGCCCCCAATGCCACGTCAACAGATGCTGCAGCCCCAGCTGCAAAACCAAAAAAACGCTTTGAATCGGCTCAACCCGTACTCGAGAAATTATTTGAGCTTTACCCCCAGCTATTTGGCGAGCGTTTTTTGCCACTCAAACTGGGCGTTTTTCAGGAGCTGCTAGCTGCCCATCCAGACGTTTTTAAGCGTGACCAGCTGAAAACGGCTCTGGGTGTCCACACGCGCTCAACGCGCTATCTGCAAAGTGTGGCTGCTGGCATGCCGCGCTGTGACTTGTCGGGTCAAACGGTTGAACCGGTTGCACCCGAGCATGTTTTTTTAAGCATTCTGGAGCTGCATCGCCGCCGCCAAGCTCGCACAGCCGATGACCTGACACCCAAATTGTGCGGGCAATTGGGGCGCGCATATGTGCAGTCGGGTCTGTCGCGCCAAGATTACCTGCTTTGTATTGGCACACCCGATGCAGCCACACAAAGCATTCTTGAGGAGGCCATGGCCGAAGTTGATTTGCAGCGTGCACGCCGCAGCGCTTTGCTCAAAGCCTTTCACGCCAGTGGGCAAACCGAGCAGGTCTTTGCAGACACGCTGGGCATGGACGTGCAGGCAGTGCGCTCAGCATTGAAACTGGGCAGTGCTGGCTAAAGTATTTGTTGTCGCCAATTTTTTGAAGCGTTCGGTCTATAGAATGGATTCAAACTGACACGAAGGGTAGAGCCGTGAATTACACCCAAAAACTTACTTTTTCCATGCTGGTTCCAACCGGCATGGTGGCTGGTGCAGGCTCCTGTGTGGCGCTGGGCGCGTGGTGGATTCAAAAAGAAGCCGTCACTGCCAAGGCCGACACCATTGCCAATTATTTGATTGTGGGGGGCTGGTCGGCCGCTATTCTGACCGTTATTTGTGTTTTGGCTTGTCTGGCTTTCACAGTCTGGATTCGCCGCACAGCGCTGCTTGTGTTGGGCGGTGACCCTTCCACCGCCAACCTGGCGTTGGCACAAATTGCCCAGGGCGACTTGAAAGTTCGCATACCACAAGCACCCACCGGAAGTCTGCTCGATTCCCTTCAGCGCGTTGCACACAGCCTAGACAGCACCCTGAGCGCCATCAGCCTGTCGTCACACAGTGTTTCAACGGTATCTCGCGAAATTGCCAAGGACAA
The DNA here is from genome assembly GCA_903930255.1 of uncultured beta proteobacterium. GTDB lineage: Bacteria > Pseudomonadota > Gammaproteobacteria > Burkholderiales > Burkholderiaceae_C > Rhodoferax. The sequence continues at coordinate 23,485 of CAIYYA010000175.1, read as the reverse complement.
CCAAGAATTAAGTCAGCGCACCGATCAAACCGTGAATGAGCTCACCCTCACTGCAACACGCGTTGAAGACCTGACTCGCAGCATACAAGCGTCTTCAGAAGCTGCGCATCAAGTGACCGCCATGGCGCGCCAAGCATGTGATGTGGTGACACGCGGAGGTCAGGTGGTTGGCCAAGTGGTCAGCACCATGCAGGAAATCAACCAAAGTTCACAAAAAATTGCCGACATCATTGGTGTCATCGACGGCATTGCGTTTCAAACCAATATTTTGGCGCTCAACGCTGCGGTGGAAGCAGCGCGTGCCGGTGAACAAGGCCGCGGTTTTGCCGTTGTAGCCAGCGAAGTGCGCAGTTTGGCCGGACGCAGCGCTCAGGCTGCCCGTGAAATCAAGTCACTAATCGATACTTCGGTGAGCAAGGTAGAGGCCGGTTCGACCCAGGTAAAACAGGCGCTCAGCACCATGCAGGATATCGTCAGCTCGGTCAATCAGGTGAGCGACACCGTTGCAGGCATCAGCGATTCGACCCAAATGCAATCGAATGGCATGGCTGAAGTCAACAGCGTGATTCGCTCGCTCGCGGCAATGGCACGGCAAAACGAAGAAACCGTCGATCTGACCAAAGTTGCCTCACAAACCTTGCAACAACAAGCCGATGCGCTGACGCAAGTCATCAGCACATTCAAGCTTTAGCGTGTGAGGCGGTTCTTTGGGGTTCACCGAAAGCAGCCAATTTCTCAAATTCAGCTAATGGAATCGGGCGACTAAACAAGTAGCCTTGCATGTAATCGCAGTGGTGCACATTGCTTAAAAAATAGCGCTGCGCCTCGGTTTCAACACCTTCGGCGACCACTTTCAAGCGTAGGCTGTGCGCCAGTCCAATGGTGGCCGAGCAAATTGCGACCGCGTTCTCGCTGCTCTCAATGTCGCGAACAAAACCTTGGTCAATTTTCAGCTGATCGAGCGGCAACCGACTCAAATACGCCAGAGATGAATACCCAGTGCCAAAATCGTCCAACGAAAAACTCACGCCCATGGCTTTGAGTGCGGTCATTTTTCCGATGATGTCTTGCACGTCGTCCACCAGTAAACTCTCGGTGAGCTCAAGCTTCAGTCGCTGTGGGTTGGCTCGAGTGGCGCTCAAAATACTCAGCACCTGATGCACAAAATCGACCTGCCGAAACTGCCGCACACTCACATTGACTGCCAGCGTCAGGTCGGCCGTGAATGGCGAGTTCTGCCAAACGGCCAACTGATTGCATGCGGTTTCAAGCACCCAGGCACCAAGCGGCAGAATCAGCCCGGTTTGCTCGGCCAAAGGAATAAATTCAGCGGGAGACACCATGCCTTTTAGCGGGTGTAACCAGCGCACCAGAACCTCAGCTCCAACCAAGTACCCTTGCCCATCGACCTGCGCCTGGTAATACAAACACAGCTGTTGCTGCTCAACAGCTTGGCGCAACTCAATTTCGAGAGCGGCCTTGGCTTGCACAGCGGCTTGCACCTGCGGATCAAAAAAGCGCAGCGTGTCACGCCCTCCTGCTTTGGCCTGATACATTGAAAGATCAGCACGTTTAAGCAAATCGTCCACGCTTTCACGCGCGTCAGTGAAAAGTGCCACCCCAATGCTGGCGCTGGAGTGGCATGCAGTGCCGCCAATCATGTAGGCATCGCGCAACGCTGCCAATATTTTGTGGCCGATGGCGTCGACCAGCTGCACAGCCTCGTCGCTGGTTTGCCCCAGATCTTCGAGCATCACCACAAACTCATCGCCACCGAGTCGAGCTACGGTGTCGGCACTGCGCACACCGATGCTCAAACGTTGCGCCACCTGCTGCAGCAGCAGGTCACCTGCGTTGTGCCCCAAGGTGTCGTTGATGGTCTTGAAATTGTCTAGATCGATGAACAGCAAGGCACTGAAATGTTTGTGCCGGGCGCCGTTCAACATGGCCGATTCGAGCCTATCGAGTAGCAAACGCCGGTTGGGAAGCTCGGTTAAAGGGTCATAAAACGCCAAGTTACGAATTTGAGATTCGGCCGCTTTTCGTTCGCTGATATCGCTAAAAGCTGACACATAGTGGGTGATGACAGCACCCTCATTTTTCACCGCCGTGATCGTCAGCCACTCGGGAAACACCCCGCCGTTTTTGTGCCGATTCCAGATTTCACCCGCCCACATACCGTTGTCGGTGATGCTTTGAAACATACTGCGATAAAACGCATCATCGTGCCGCCCGGAGCTCAACAAGCGCGGCGTTTCACCCACAACTTCGAGGGCACTGTAGCCGGTGATCTCGGAAAAAGCACGATTGACCCGCAGTATGTTTTGCGTTGCATCGGTGATCATCATGCCCATTTGCGCATTAAATGCAATGGCGGCAATGCGCAACTCTGTCTCGGTCCTTTTTTGCTGGGTAATGTCACGCAGCACGCCAACGCCATGCCAGTTATCCCCCAGCTTGATACTCGAGACCGAAAGTTCAACCTGAAATTCAGAGCCGTTTTTGCGCAAAGCTTGTGTTTCGAAACGCTTGCCCACTACTTCGCCAGCGCCGCTCTGCTTGAATTTGGCAAGACCGACTGCTGCGGCTTCACGTCGATTTTGGGGAACCATCAACGAATGAAATTTGACCGCATTTAGTTGGTTGAACTCATAGCCGAACATGGTTTGCGCTGCCGGATTCATGTACACCATGTGGTCGTCTGGCCCCACAATCACAATAGCATCCTGCGCTGCGGTGCTGATCAGCCTGAATTTTTCTTCAGTCTGTGCCAGTGCATCGGTGCGCTGCTGCAGTTCGGCGGTGCGTTGCAGAACCAGTGCTTCGAGTTGGTCTTGATGTTGTTGCAGCGCTTGGGACGCTTCGTGCAATTTACCAATGACCCGGTTGACGTGTTGGGTGAATGGCCGAAAAATCAGCGCGGCTTCAAGCGCCAGCAACAGCAAGGTTAAAAGCCAAAACAGAGTTTCGGCCTTTTGCAGGCCAGCCACACTCGCTTCGCCTTCACGTTGATAGAGTTGCACCATCTCATCCAGCGCTTTGACCAACACGCCAGGTGCCGTGTTGGTAATAAACAGCAAATGCGGGTTATCGACAGTCAAACCGTCATCGGCGCTGGCAAGCAAACGTCGTACAGCATTCAGATAAGCCTGCACCTGAGCGTCAAGTGACTGTGGACCTTCGAAATACAGGCTACGTGCAGCCGGCGACATGTAGCTCGGCAAGCCCATGGCCACATCACCGCGGATCAAGCCATTGTGCGAGCGCGCCATCAAGTCCAGGGATTGCTGCAGTTTGTTGCGTATTTGTGCACGCTCTGCATCTTTTGCATGAACCAATAGATTCGAAAAAAGCGCCGTGCGCTGACTCAGCATGCGCTGACGGCCGCTCACGTTCACCACAGCGGCTGTGCTTTTTTGCTCGCTGATAACGAGGTGCAGGCTGAGCCAGGCTGCGCTAGAAAGCATGGCCACCAACGCCAATGCAATCACATAACGCCACGTCAGTGACCGGGCCACTGAGGCTTCGTGATTGAGTGGCAGATTCAGCATTGTCAGATCATATCAAGCACGCCGTAGATCCAGAGTGAACGGAAACTCCCGACTGCCTGGCAAATTAATTGTCGCAGGAGGCACCTGCAGCAAGCCAGGCGTGTGCCCCGCAGCCGTAAAGCGCGACAAACGCCGACTTTCGGCCTCGTTGGCATTCACTGGCAGGCTTTGGTAGCTCAAGCCTCCCGGATGCGCCACGTGGTACTGGCAGCCACCCACCGAGCGTTTCATCCAGGTATCAACAATGTCAAAGGTCAGCGGTGCATGCACGCCAATGCTGGGATGCAGGCTGCTTGGCGGGTTCCAGGCCTTGTAGCGCACACCAGCCACGTACTCGCCCACAACCCCGGTCGCTTGCAGTGGCAGGGCATGGCCATTGCAGGTCACCACATAACGACTCTGATTGAGGCCGCTCACGCGCACCTCGATGCGCTCCAGTGACGAATCGACATATCGCGCGGTGCCGCCCGAAGTGTTTTCTTCGCCCATCACATGCCAAGGCTCCAGTGCGTTGCGCAATGTCAGTTCAATGCCGCTAGAGCAGACTGAACCAATCAACGGAAAGCGGAACTCCACATGCGGGGCAAACCAGCTGTCATCAAAAGCATATCCAGCCGCGCGCATTTCAGCCATCACATCCTTGAAATCCATCTCAATGAAGGCCGGCAGCATAAAGCGGTCGTGAAGCTCGGTACCCCAGCGGGTCGCTGGTGCTTGATAAGGCGCTTTCCAGAACCGCGCAATCAAGGCGCGCAGCAACAACTGCTGCACGCTGCTCATGTGCGGGTGTGGCGGCATCTCAAAAGCGCGCAACTCCAGCAAGCCAAGCCGTCCGGTGGCTGAGTCGGGCGAATACATTTTGTCGATCGAGATTTCGCTGCGGTGGGTGTTGCCGGTGGCATCGATCAGGATGTTGCGTAGCGTGCGGTCCACCAGCCATGGCGGCATCGACTGGCCATAAAGTTCGCGATTTTTGTAGATCTGCTCAATGGCGATTTCAAGTTCATACAACTGGTCATTGCGCGCTTCGTCCACGCGTGGTGCCTGGCTGGTGGGCCCTACAAACATGCCGCTGAACAAATAGCTCAAACTGGGGTGGTTGTGCCAATACAGCAGCAAGCTGGCCAATAGCTCGGGTTTGCGCAAAAACGGACTATCCGCAGGTGTGGCGCCACCCATCACAAAATGGTTGCCACCACCGGTGCCCGTGTGGCGGCCATCGGTCATAAATTTCTCAGCCGACAGGCGCGACTCAAAGGCTGCGTTGTAGAGAAATTCAGTGTTATAGACCAGTTCTTTCCAATTTGTAGCGGGGTGAATGTTGACCTCAATCACACCCGGATCAGGCGTAACGCTCAGGAGTTTCAGGCGTGGATCACGCGGGGGCGCGTAGCCCTCAATGACAATCTGCACTTTCAGTTCATCCGCCGTGGCTTCAATGGCTGCCAGAAGCTCCAGATAATGCTCGAGCTGCTCCATCGGTGGCATAAAGACGTAAATGACACCCGATTTTTGACCGACAGCTTCGGCCTTGGGGCCATTGGCGCGCCGTGGATCACGCACCTCCACACACAGCGCGGTGCGGGTGACCCAGTGGGCAGACTCTTGTGCGGTGGGCACACGGGCAAAGTCAGCAGGCTCAGCTTGGGCACTGCTTTGCGCATGAAAAGCACTGCCCTGCACGTTGCCAGCACTGCTAGCGCTCTGAAATTTGCGCTCGGCTTCAGGCTGCAAGCTCGGGCTGACCAGATAAGGCATGGCCGTTGACGTATTCGCCGTCTCTGCTGCAAGCGCAGCAGCAGCGCGCCTGGCAGCACCCAACGCTAACCCCGCTTTACCCGGAACGTAGCCAGGTGCCGTTTGCGCAGACGCTGGCGCATAGCGTGCCGCCAGATTCGCATAAACCGGCAGTTCACCGCGCAGGGTCGATGGATCCTGCTCAATCAGATACGGAAAATCTGCCTCGCTGACCCAGGGTAGTGAATCCAATGGCAGGCGCAGACCCATCGGTGAATCGCCCGGCATCAGGTACATGCGTTCATCGCGCAAAAACCAGGAGCCAGTCGTCCAGGCTGCACCCTCAGATTCCGAATACGCACTGACCTTGACGGGCAACACGTAGCCCACCGGCGCGTCCAACTTTTGCGTAAAAACACGGCGCAAACGGGCGCGTTCCATTTCGTCGTCGAGTTTGGAGTTAAAGGGATCGACGTTCACCGGCAAACGGCGCTCGCGCCACAGGTAATACCAGGTGTCTTCAAAAGCGGTCTGAATGAATTGATCGGTCACATCTAGCTTGCGAGCGAGTAACTTGGTAAAACGCTCTGCATCGGCACTGGTGTAGTGGGTCGGCACACGCTCGTCAGCAAACAACGCCGAATTGGCCCAAACCGGCTGGCGATCGGCACGCCAATAAATATTCAAAGCCCAGCGCGGCAGCTGCTCACCTGGGTACCACTTGCCCTGGCCATAGTGCAGAAAACCGCCCTCGCCGTATTCTTTGCGCAATTTGTGCACCAATTCGGTGGCAAAGCCGCGCTTGGTCGGCCCCAGTGCATCGGTGTTCCATTCCGGTGCATCACGGTCACTCACAGCCACAAAAGTAGGCTCACCGCCCATCGTCAGGCGCACATCGCTGGCTTGCAGATCAAGGTCAACGGCTTGCCCCAGCGCCATCACATCAGCCCATTGTTCTTCTGTGTAGGGTTTGGTCACACGGGGCGATTCGTAAATGCGCGTCACGGCCATATGGTGGGCAAATTCGACCTCTGATTCATCCACGCCGCCCTCAATCGGTGCAGCACCCGAGGGTTGCGGCGTACACGCCAACGGAATATGTCCTTCTCCGGCCAACAAACCCGAGGTGGCGTCCAGCCCAACCCAGCCAGCCCCCGGCAGATATACCTCGCACCAGGCGTGCAGATCGGTAAAGTCCACCTCGGTGCCGCTGGGGCCATCGAGCGACTTCACATCGGGCTTCAACTGAATCAGGTAACCCGAGACAAAACGTGCCGCCAAGCCACAGTTACGCAACAGTTGCACCATCAACCAAGCGGAGTCGCGGCATGAGCCTGAGCCCAACTCAAGGGTTTCCTCGGGCGTTTGCACCCCTGGCTCCATGCGGATGGTGTATTTGATGGCATGGTGCACAAGCGTGTTCAGATCAACCAAAAAGATCACACTGCGGCGCTTTGTGCGGTCAATTTTGTCAAGAAAGCCCTGGACCAAGGGCGTTATTGGCTCCGGAGTGATGTAGGGCGTCAGTTCTTGCTTGAGCTCGTCTTCGTAGCAAAACGGAAATTCTTCGGCATTAGGCTCCAAAAAGAAGTCAAACGGGTTATAGACCGCCATGTCTAGCACCACATCAACAGTAACTTTGAATTCTGTGGTTTTGTCTGGAAACACCAGGCGCGCCTGGTAGTTGGCAAATGGGTCTTGCTGCCAATTGATGAAATGGCCTTCCGGCTCAACCTTCAGAGAGTAAGACACAATTTTGCTGCGGCAATGCGGTGCCGGGCGCAAGCGCACCACTTGCGGCCCCAGATTGACCAAACGGTCGTAGCTGTAGTGGGTGACGTGGTTCAGGGCGGCATGGATAGACATGAATGGAACTCAGAAAAATTCAACGGTTAACTTAAACCGGGTAGCAGATTGACTGGACGATGAAATGTAACAAGCAATGTTAGTGCCAAAGACATTTTCAAGACTAGAGCCTTCAATGGCGAAGCAACGGGCAGACCTAGCAGCGTCAAAAATACTATTAATTTAGGAGCTATTTACGCATTATTGATAAGCTCTACAAGCAGATTTTATCGATATTTATAGACCTGAACCAGGTGCCAAGCAATTGCCGACAAACGCTGCAGGGTCAAATTTTCAACGCAGTGCGGCGGCAATATTGCCACCGTCCACGGTCATCACATGGCCGCTGGTTTTCTGCGCCAGTGCCAACGCCAAAAAGGCTTGCGCCACATCGTATGCCAGCACCTCTTGCCCAAGCAGATTGCCACTCATATAGTCTTTTTCGTCAAGCCCACGCGAGCGCGAGCGCGAGGCGATCATGGCATCGCTGAGCAAGCCACTGCGAATACGGTCGGCGTTAACGGCGTTGCTGCGGATGCCGTGCACGCCCTGCTCCAGTGCATATTGGCGGCACAACAAAAGGGTGGCGGCTTTAGCGGTTCCATAAGCACCAAAGTTTGCCCCTGGGTTAACCGCCTGCTTCGATGCATTGAAAAGCAGCACCCCGCCAGTGCCCTGAGCTTGCATAACCCGAACCGCATTTTGAGCCACTCTCTGATGGGCGAAAAAATTAAGCTCAAAGCACTGACGCAATGCACTGTCATCGAGCGTTGCCATGGCGCCTTCCCAGGCGGCGCCCGCGTTGGAGATCACCACATCAATACCGCCAAAGGTTTCGCAAGCGGCATCGAATGCGCTGCGCAAGTCGCTGGCGTTGGTGACGTCACAGGCCAAGCCCAGAGCTTTGCCTCCCACTGACCGGGCAGCCTGTACAACGGTAGCCTCGTCACGATCAAGCAACACCACCTCGGCACCTTGGCTGGCAAACAGCTTGGCAGTGGCCAAGCCGATGGCACCGGCGGCCCCGGTGATAAGCACCACTTGGCGCGCCAAGGCGGCCTCTTTACCCTGTGCCAGCTTGGCTTGCTCGAGCGACCAATACTCCATCTCAAACAGTGCTGACTCGGGCAATGGTTCGAATTGCCCCACTGCGTTCGCTGCAAGCACTGTTTCTACCGTGGCTTGAGCCAGATCAGCATGGATGATGGCGTCTTTTTTACTCTTGCCAAAAGCGATCAGACCCAAGCCCTGCACCAGCACCACGCGCGGCATGGCATCGAGCTCGGTGCGCTGCCCCGCCAGCAAGGCATTGTTGGACTGAAAATAGGCGTGGTAATGGCGGGTGTATTCGTCCAGTCGTTGCTGCAGCACTTGTCTGAATCCGGCCAGGTTATTGGCTTCAGGCATGGGCAATACCAACGGCCTGTTTTTGATGCGGATGGTGTGGTCTGGCGTGATAACACCCTGCCAAGCCAGGTTTGACAGGTCAGCACGGGAACAAAAATCAGCGATGACACCATCGGTGCGCAGCTCAGCCACCATGCGGGTGTAGCCCCCCTGCCCCACAGGCAAGGCCAGTGCACCGCGCACGATGGGAGCAATTTGCGCCATACTGAAACCACAGCTCAGCGCCAGGGCAGACGGCGTGCGAATGAGGTTTTGCATCTTATTAGCAATAAAGTCTTCAGCCCGCGTCACCATGTCAATCATGCGTTGGTAGGCTTGTTGCGCACTACTGCCGAAGGTGAAGATGCCGTGTTTGTGCAAAATCAGGCCTTCAATGTCAGGACGCTCGGCAAACACCTGAGCCACCACTTTGGCCAACTCAAAGCCGGGCATCACATAGTCAATCACTGCCATGCGAGGACCAAATATCTGCTCGCACAAAGCCATGCCATTGGACTGGGCTGACACCGCTAGCACTGCGTTGGCGTGGGTGTGATCGATAAATTTGTGCGACACAAAAGCGTGCAGCAAGGCCTCTACCGACGGGTTGGGTGCCTGGCAGTCAAGCAGGTTGCAACGCTGGGCGTTCACCATGTCTTCGTCACTGAGCCGATCCAGACCCTGTAACTTGAGCAGTGGCGCCAGGCGCACCGCAGGAAGCCCAGCAGGCTCGATCACGGCCATGTCCCAGCCCGAGCCTTTGACACACAGCACCTCAATCTCATCGCCCATCAGGTCTGGCAGTCGGGTCTTGACGGAAGTGTTGCCGCCACCGTGCAATACCAGTGTGCGCTCTTGCCCCAGCAAGCGTGAGGTGTAAACCCGCATCGCGACATCGGCGCACACACCCTGCTCGGCATAGTGGGCCACCATGCGATCAGCAGCATCATTTTGCCAGCGGCTTTTCATGTTTATTCTCCGTAAAAAATGGTTTTCAGGACTGCAAAGCGGCCATGGCTACGCGCTTCAAACCTTCGGCAAAAGGGGCGCTGATGATGCCATGCTCGGTGATCAACCCACTCACAAGTGTGTGTGGTGTCACGTCAAATGCCGGATTGACGACTGCCATGCCATGTGGAGCCGTGCGCACAGGGCCAAAGCCGGTTACTTCATCGGAGGCACGCTCTTCAATTTCAACCTGAGCCCCAGTGGGAGTGGCCAGGTCAATGGTGGAAGATGGGCAGGCCACATAAAAAGGCAGACCAAAATGCTTGGCCAGAATAGCCACACCCAAGGTGCCAATTTTGTTAACCACATCGCCATTGGCAGTAACCCTGTCGGTGCCAACAATGACCAGATCAATCAGGCCCCGCGCCATCACGCTGGCTGCCATGTTGTCGGTTATCAGATTCACGTTGATGCCAGCACTTTGCAGCTCCCAGGCGGTCAGTCGCGCGCCTTGCAACAGGGGCCGTGTTTCGTCGGCGTAGACCTTGAAGTTGACTCCCAGCTGATGTGCCAGATACATCGGTGCGGTAGCGGTGCCCAGTCCGGTTGTGGCCAGGGCACCAGCGTTGCAATGTGTCAGCACGCCCATGCCGGATTGGATTAGATTAACGCCTTGCGCGCCGATGCCGTTGCAAATGGCAATGTCTTCAGCATGAATTCGCTGTGCTTCTTCTACCAATCGGGCGTACAGCTCGGTACTATCAAGGGCTTGATGCGCTGTTGTGGCCGCCCGCAACATACGTTGCAAAGCCCAGGCCAGATTGACAGCCGTGGGGCGACTCGACTGTAAATAGCTGGCCTGTTGGTGCAAGATATTTCGAAAATCCGGCAAAGCCAGGTTGCGTGAGGGTTTGACAGCGACACACAAACCATAAGCAGCAGCCACACCAATGGCCGGTGCACCCCGCACTTTGAGCTGAAGGATCGACTGCCAGACTTGCTCTGCGCTGTCTTGTCGCTCGATCTCAATGTGATGCGGCAAGCGGGTTTGGTTCAGCAGATGCAGATCACCATCGCGCCACTGCAGCGTGGCAGGCACTCCCTTAGCGACGGCGCTCACGCCTGCACCCATTCGAGCAGCTGAGCCATATTGGAGATGCTGGTGCGTTCAAGCAACAGCCGCTCGGCTAAACGCAGCACTTTGATTTCAGCACCCGCGCGAATTTGCGGGTTGTCGATGCCAGCGATTTCAGCCACCTTGGCTAAACCCAACACCCGGCGTACCATTTCGCAGCCCGCAAAACCCAGGCTGTCTTGCCACAGACGACTCATAAAGTCGTCACGAAAAACCTGCGCGCTGGCACCATCGAGGTCGCGTCCGGTAAAACCAGTGCCAGCCTGTTCGTGCTGCTGCCAGAGCTGCAAAAACTCAGCCAAAAACCCGACCCAACATTGGCTGGAGGTGTTTAGCAGCCAATTTTTCGAGGTTTCCGCATTGGCACCACCACGCGCGTCTTGTCCGTACCAGGCCAAAAAGAAGTTGGCCAGCAATATACCAATATCAAACCCCATAGGTCCGTAAAAAGCAAATTCCGGGTCGATTACATAGGTCTCGTGCGTGCTGACCATCACCGAGCCCACGTGCAAGTCGCCATGCAACAAGGTTTCAGCACGGGTCATGAAGGCGTATTTCAGTGCACCGACCGCTGCGCGCAATGGCGGATTGCGCTGGATTCGGTCGATCTCGGCCTGTGGCAAAGCCGGGTTGTAGCTGTTGCTGGCACTGTCGTCATAAGGGTGGGTGAAGATCAGGTCTTCAGTGATCTTGCACAACTCAGAGTTGGTGAAGCGTTTGACAGCATCTTTTTTGACATCGGCCGGCAAAAACAGGTCACTCCCATAAAACAGGCTGCGCGCCATAAAACCAGAAAGATGCTCGGCCACATGGGTATAGGTGTGCCCCTCAAGCAGCGCGCCACGCAAAATGCGGTGTTCACCCAGGCGTTGCATGATGACCAGTGACTGCTCTGAGTCAGCATGATAAATTTCAGGGACGTGCGCTGGGCACAGCGCCTTGAAATAACGCAGTGCGGCGGTTTCGATGTCCATACGGTGGCGTGTCAGCGGCCAGGACTCTCCCACCACCCGCAGGTAAGGCACAGCTTGTTTGAGGACCACCGTTTCATGTGCTTGGCGGCGGTTGCTGACCAGGTAAACAAAATTGAGGTTGCCGTCTCCTACTTCTGTCACTTCAAGGCTATCGAAAGATGAAAAATGCGCGTGCATAGCAGGTATCGACTGCAAATAGACTGGCACATCAGCTTCGATCAAACGGGAAAATTCCATCGTGTGAATCCTTAGATTTTTATTGGATGACGCGAAATTGGCATCAGCAGCATGCCTCAGAACGCCCAGGAGACTGACGAACCTTCGGCATCGACGCAAAGAATCGATCCCAGCAAGCACAGTTTTTACCGAATTTGCAGGCTATTGCTCTGGCCCGATTAAGTTTCAACCGTTCGCCCTGAGTTCGTCGAAGGGCTTCGACAGGCTCAGCCCGAACGGAACTTAAAACATCATTGAGCCGGATCAATAATAGCCTGGCTATTGTTCAAAATACGATAAAAAATGAGCCGCTGCGGTCGGTTTGCAGCCGATGCACCGAAAGTCCGACAGCATCCTATGTGCGCAGACAAAGTTTACCAGTGGGTGATGGGGCTCTGGCGCCAGGTGGGTAGGCAAGCATGAAAGGGGCATTCTGTGACTACAGTACGGCTTTCACGGCATGGCTAGGAGACTGTGAGTGGCCGAGCTGAAACGACTATTGCCGGTTCTCGGCTGGATCGTATTTTGGGTGTTTATCAAAGCCCGGTTAAGTCGATCTGAGTTGCAAAATCAGGTGGTGACTAATGCGCTCCTGCACGGCAGCGGGTGTTAACGCGCTTTTGATCGATACCTGGCCAGTGTGGGTCGCATGCAGCACGGGCATTCTGATCTTTTGACCATCGGGAGTCACAATCTGTGCCACATCGGGTAGGTTGGGCGCATAGCTGCGACGCACCACGACGGCAATGCCCTGGTTGTTCAGCTGCACAAAGGTTCCAGGTGGGCACAAACCCACCGTGCGCACGAGTGCTTGCCCAATCGGGTTGTCGTGGGCAGATTTACCTTGGGTAATGTCTTTTGCTGATTCTGCCGCGCTGCGTCCTTCGCGTGACTGGCGTGGGCTGATCATGGCTGCGTAACGATCAACTACATGTAGGATATGTGACAGACGTTGCACTGGCTGCAGGCTGTGCAAGTCTTGCAATGGGGGCGCTGTGTCATGATGTCGTTCGATAGTTTGCAACCACAGGGGGTTGCCAATACCCATTTCAACCAGCATGGCAGCACCTAAGCTGGCATGGCTGCGAATGCTGTGCTGCTGCTCGGGGCTGGGGCGCTCGCGCTGGTTCGCCAGCAAGTCTTGCAATGCGGTCATGGCGATATTCATCGTCAAAGCTGCGTGCACCAGACTGTCGCGTTCAGTTTTATCAAGCTTAAAGTCGTTGGCAATCAAATGACAGAGCACAGCGCACACTAGGGCGTGGCTGGCACTGTAACCAACCGGCGAATTGGTGGCGAGCTGAAACAACAGGTAAAGGCCAACATCAGTGTCGCGCTGAATCAGGTTTTGCATCCAATTGTCATATTGGCGCACTCGTGCAGCAAATTCCTGCGCACTGGCCGGGTGGCTCAAAATAACCGCCAAACCGGCTTCCAGGTCAGACCAGAGGGCCAACAGGTCTTCGTATTCGTCTTCAGATTTGACGATCAGGCTCATCAGCGGCAGCTCAAGATCAGTTTAGTCGCGAAAGTTGTCAAAACTCAGCGGGATATCGGTGACCTCTTTGCGCATCAGTGCCATGGCGGCTTGCAAGTCGTCACGCTTGCCACCACTAACTCGCAATTTGCCGTCTTGAATGGCGGCCTGCACCTTGATTTTGCTGTCCTTTATGATTCGTTGAATTTTTTTGCCCAACTCGGTTTCGATGCCATCGCGCACCTTGATGACCTGCTTGACCTTGTCACCGCCGACTTTTTGCACATCGCCTTTGTCCAGAAAACGCACATCGACGTTACGCTTGGTGAGCTTGTTGCGCAAAATGTCTTCGATTTGGGTCAGCTGAAAATCCGCATCACCCATCAGCGTGATTTCTTTGTCTTTGAGTTCAATGGCAGCGGGTGTGCCCTTAAAGTCAAAACGGGTGGTGATCTCTTTGGTGGTGTTTTCAATGGCGTGTTTCACGTCCACCATATTGGCTTCGCAAACGGTATCAAATGAGGGCATATTGGTTCTCGAAAAATGTTTGACAATGGCGCCATGTTAGTCGAGAAAAACACTTCCTTACAGGCTTTAAATAGCTTTCATATTGCAGCCAGGGCGCAAACGTTGGTGCACGTCACCAGCGAAAGTGATGTGCTCACGTTGTTGCGCGAGCCTGATTGGGCGGCTTCATCAAAATGGGTGCTGGGTGGCGGCAGCAATCTGGTGCTGACGGGCGATGTAAAAGGTGTCGTGTTGAAAGTGGAGGTAACAGGGCGACGTTTGCTGCGCACAACTGCCAAAGATTTTATTGTCGAGGCCGGCGCTGGTGAAAATTGGCATGCGTTTGTTCTCTGGACACTCGAGCACGGTTATCCAGGCCTAGAAAATATGGCGCTGATACCGGGCACAGTGGGCGCAGCACCTGTGCAAAACATAGGTGCATATGGTGTGGAACTGCAAGACCGCTTTGACTCACTCGATGCAATTGATTTAGACACAGGTCAAATTTTTAGCCTGAATGCTGCGCAGTGCGCCTTTGGTTACCGAGATTCAATATTCAAGCACAGCAGCGCAGCCAGCTCAGGTGCTGTGCATCAGTCGTTGGGTCTGAAAGATCGAGCACTGATTTTGCGAGTACGTTTTGCCTTGCCCAAACTGTGGAAACCTACTCTTGGTTATGCTGACCTGAGCAAAAAAATGCTCGAAAACGGTGCGAACCAGCCCACAGCGCTGCAAATTTTTGATTGGGTGTGTGCCATTCGGCGCTCCAAGTTACCGGATCCAGAAGTGATTGGTAATGTCGGCAGTTTTTTCAAAAATCCCAGTGTTTCAGCGGAGCAATGTGTAGACATCATCGCGCGTGATCCCAAGGTCGTGCATTATGCCTTGCCCGATGGATCGTTCAAGTTGGCGGCAGGTTGGCTGATCGACGCATGTGGCTGGCGTGGCAAATCAGTTGGCCAAGCAGGGGTCTATGAAAAACAGGCCTTGGTGCTGGTCAACCGAGGACCGGGTATCGATGGCTTTGGAGCCACGGGTGGCGAGGTGATGACACTGGCCAAGGCCATTCAAACCAGTGTTTATGAGCGCTTTGGCATCATGCTTGAGATCGAGCCCGCGGTACTGTAATGTGCACTGCGCTATGCTCCAGCCAACCATCCCATAAAAATGCTCGACGATCGTGCCAAATTACTTCTAAAAGCGCTGGTTGAGCGCTACATTGCCGACGGTCAGCCGATTGGTTCGCGAACGCTGTCGCGCGCATCTGGCTTGGATTTGTCACCTGCAACCATTCGAAACGTAATGTCAGACCTGGAGGAACTGGGTTTGATTGCCAGCCCGCACACCTCAGCTGGCCGAATTCCCACCGCGCGTGGCTACCGTTTGTTTGTTGACACCATGCTCACCGTGCAGCGTGGGCAGCTTGGTCAACATAGCCTGGCTCCGGATCAACCACAGCGCGTGATTTCAAACGCTGCAAATTTGTTGTCGAGCCTGTCACAGTTTGTGGGTATCGTTGTGGCACCCCGGCGCACTTCAGTGTTCCGGCATATCGAGTTTTTACGCTTGTCAGAAAAACGTTTGCTGGTCATCATCGTGTCGCCTGATGGCGATGTGCAAAACCGGGTGATTTTTACGGAAGTCGATTACACCCAGGCACAGCTGGTCGAAGCCGCGAATTTTCTGAATGCCAATTATGTTGGGTTGGCCATCGAGCAGGTGCGCGAACGGCTTAAAAACGAGGTTGATTCATTGCGCATTGAAATCGCCAGTTTGATGAATGCAGCGGTTACTGTTAACTCGGAGGCTTTGTCAGAGACGCAAGACGAAGTAATTATTTCAGGTGAGCGCAATTTGCTATCGGTGAGTGATTTTTCTAATGACATGGGGCATTTGCGTCGGGCGTTTGAGTTGTTTGAACAAAAGGCACAACTTATGCGACTGCTCGATGTGACAGGGCAGGCTGATGGCGTTCGAATTTTTATTGGTGGCGAAAGCCAGGTCGTGCCATTTGAAGACTTGTCCATTGTCAGTGCACCTTATGAGGTGGATGGTCAAATTGTCGGCACTTTGGGTGTGGTCGGACCAACCCGGATGGCCTATGACCGGATGATTCAAATTGTTGACATAACTTCCAAATTGCTCAGCAATGCGCTGAGTCACCACAAGTAGCCCTTTACAATGCGCGCTTCGGTTGGGGCGTTAGCTCAGTTGGTTAGAGCAGAGGACTCATAATCCTTTGGTCGTAGGTTCAAGTCCTACACGCCCTACCAAGCTAGCAAACGAAAGCGCACTATCAAAACGATAGTGCGCTTTTTTCTTTAGTGACACTTGTAGGCAATCTGTAGGCAACTTGACCAAATTCAGTGCCAAAAATGCAATCATCTGTAATGCTCACTACAGTATCAGGCGTAAAAAACCAGCGGGTCAGGCTGGGTCGGTGCGGTCAGACTGTCACGTTAACGCGAGGCTTTAACCTTCCAGCCCTCACTGACTTTACAAAAAATGCAACGTTCTAGGAGCCTGCCGAACTTTTGGTGCATCAGCTGCAAACCGACCGCAGTGGCTCATTTTTCACGGTCTTTTTAACCAATAGCGAGGCTATCGGTCTGCAAATCCGGCAAAAAATGTGCTTGCTAGGTTCTAATTTCGCTTCGATGCCGAAAGTCCGACAGCCTCCTAGCATTCACCATTGCAGGGCGCGATTCCTGCAACTGCATCTTCTTCAAGTGCGGGAACCCCCTCAATTGACGCACCTATACTTTGCGCATGAATCATGGAGCCGATCGTGTTAAATTTTGAAAATGCCGCCCTGAAGTCGACCCGCCCTATCCGTTGCCAATATGAAGACTTTCTGCGCCACGTCAACACAACGGGCGTTTTTAAGGCTGACCGCACCGGCACCGGCACCTCCAGCGTGTTTGGTTACCAGATGCGTTTTAACCTGAATGAAGGCTTTCCACTGATCACCACCAAGAAGGTGTTTCTCAGAGCCATCATCGTCGAGCTGCTCTGGTTTTTGCGCGGTGACAGCAATGTGAAATGGCTGCAAGAGCGGGGCTGCAGCATCTGGGACGAATGGGCCAACCCCGAAACGGGCGACCTGGGACCGGTATATGGTGTGCAGTGGCGCAGCTGGCCCAAACCCGACGGTGGCCACATTGACCAGATCAGCGATGTGATCAAAACACTTAAAAGCAACCCCGATTCGCGCCGCATCATCGTTAGCGCCTGGAACGTGGCCGAATTGGACAAGATGGCGCTGATGCCTTGCCATGCGTTTTTTCAGTTTTATGTAGCCCCACCGACCACGCCAGATAGCAAGGGCAAGTTAAGTTGCCAGCTCTATCAGCGCAGCGCCGACATTTTTCTGGGCGTGCCCTTCAACATTGCCAGCTACGCGCTGCTGACGCACATGGTGGCGCAGCAATGTGACTTGGACGTGGGCGACTTCATCTGGACGGGTGGCGATTGCCACATTTACACCAACCACGCAGAGCAGGTGGCCCTGCAACTCAGCCGCGCACCGTTTGCTTACCCAACACTCAACATCAAACGCCAGCCCAACTCGATTTTTGATTACCAGTATGACGACTTTGAAGTGCTGTGCTACGAGTGCCACAGCGCCATCAAGGCTCCGGTGGCGGTGTGATCAATCGGCGCCAACTTTGGGCTTTAGTGGCCCTTACGCTGATGTGGGGTGTCAACTGGCCAATGATGAAGCTCTCGCTGCAAGGCATGACACCGCTGTATTTCCGTGCCATTACCATGTCGCTGGGCGCACTTTGGTTGTTTGTTTTTGTCGCGCTGCGCGGCGAACGCATGTTGCCGCAAGGGCGCGAATGGGCAGCCATTGCCACATTGGGGCTGCCCAATGTGCTGGGCTGGCACACTTTGTCGATCTTTGGCGTGCAAGAGCTGGCCAGCGGGCGCGCTGCTATTTTGGGATTCACCATGCCAATTTTTACCGTGTTGATCGGAGCGCTGTTTTTTAAGGAGCGCATCACGCCCCGCGTGCGCCTGGCCGTGCTGTGCGCGGGCATGGCGATTGGTCTGCTGCTCTGGCACGAGTTGCAGCGCCTCAGTGGTCGCCCCACCGGTGTCGCCTGGATGCTCAGCGCAGCGCTTTGCTGGGGCTTGGGCACCGTGCTGTTTCGCAAAGCCCACCTCACACTGTCGTCGATGGTGGTGACGGTGTGGATGCTGCTGCTGGGCAGTCTGGTGCTCTGGGCGCTCGCCGTCAACCTTGAAAGTCCACCGCAACCAGCCGGTTTTTCGCTGCCAATGTGGATCAGCCTGGCCTATGGGGTGCTGGTGAACTATGGCATTGCGCAACTGATCTGGTTTGGCATGGCGCGCAACTTGCCGCCCGCTACCAGTGCCATGAGCATCATGGCGATTCCGCTGGTGGGCACTCTCAGTGCCACGTTGATCGTGGGTGAAACACCGCACTGGCAAGACTGGCTGGCGATGCTGTTTGTGATGGCGGCCATTGCCAGCGTACTTTTACCTTCCCGCAGACTCAAGCCATGCAACTGAAGCTTATTTTTGCCCGCGCCGCCAACGGTGTGATTGGACACAACAACACCCTGCCCTGGCACTTGCCCGAAGACATGGCGCATTTCAAGCGCACCACAATGAGCTGCCCGGTCATCATGGGGCGCAAAACCTGGGATTCGCTGCCACCCCAATTTCGTCCTTTGCCAGGGCGGCTGAATGTGGTGGTGACACGTCAGACCGATTGGCTGGCTGATGGTGCACAAGTTGTTCATTCATTGCAGCAGGCTTGTGCTGTGTGTCCGCCTGACAGCACGGCCTGGGTGATCGGTGGAGCCGAGATTTACGCCCAGGCGCAACCACTGGCTCAATTTGCCGTTGTGACTGACATCGAAGCGTCATATGAAGGCGATGCTTTTGCGCCACAATTCGACTCTGGATGGCTTGAAATTGCGCGCGAGCGGCATGTATCTTGCACCGGTATAAATTTTAGTTTTATCACTTACCAAAGAAGCACAGGAGTTTGAAATGTCCGGACATGGATTTCACGTACACGGCCCACACGATCACGAGTTAGAGCACGCCCAAAAAGGCGGCCATAGCAGTGAAGATGGCTCAATGGTTAGCCAAATTGCCATGTTCACGGCCATCATTGCCACGGTAGGTGCCTTGTTCGGCTATATGGGTGGCGCAACCCAAGCCAATGCGGGTCTGTATAAAAACAACGCAGCCATCAAAAAAACCGAGGCCTCCAATCAGTGGAATTTTTACCAGTCAAAAAGCACCAAGCAGTCTTTGGCGGAACTCGCGCACGACCTGGCACCCGACGATAAAAAAGCGGCTTACCAAGCCAAAGTTCAGCGCTACGATAAAGAAAAAGGTGAAATCAAGCTGGTAGCCGACAAACTAGAAGCCGAAGCAACCGCTTGGGACAAGCAAAGCGATGAGCAAATGCACCAACATCACCGCTGGGCCCAGTCCACAACCGTGTTGCAGGTTTCCATTGCATTGGCCGCGATTGCGTTGCTAACCAAAAGGAAATGGCTCGAATACGCCATGTTTGGAGCAGGAGGCGTGGGCTTGCTGGTTGGTATTTTGGCCATACTACACATTTGATTCGGCTCAGCTGCACCATTACCACTCCAAAACCAAAAGCTAATACAGCATGATACTTGCCACATGGAACGTAAATTCGCTCACCGTGCGCTTGTCACAAGTGCTGGATTGGCTGGCTGCAAACCCGGTGGATGTGCTGGCACTGCAAGAGCTGAAGATGACGGATGATAAATTTCCGCACGCTGCTTTTGCACAAGCAGGCTATGCAACCCAATGCTTTGGGCAAAAAACATACAACGGTGTGGCACTGATTTCACGCGCTTCAGCCATGGATGTGGTGAAAAACATTCCTGGATTTGAGGATGACTTGGCGCGGGTTCTCAGTGGCACATTTGCACTGAATACAGAAGCCAATATCCGCGTCATCGGCGCATATTTCCCCAACGGCCAGGAGCCTGGAAGCGACAAGTTTGAGTACAAACTGGCCTGGCTCAAGGCATTACGCACCTGGGTGCGTGCTGAGTTGCAGATGCACCCAAATCTGGTGCTGATGGGCGACTACAACATCACCTTTGACGATGCCGATGTGTGGGACCCCGTGGGCATGCGCGACCAGATTCATTGCACCGACGAAGAGCGCTACGAACTCAATTCTCTGATCTCTCTGGGTTTACATGATGCACACAGGTTGTTTACACAGCCAGCCAAAAGCTATTCTTGGTGGGATTACCGCGACTTTGGCTTTAAGCGCAACCGGGGCATGCGCATTGACCACATTTTGCTCAGCAACACCCTCAAAGCATCTGCAAAAGCTTGCTGGATCGATAAAACGCCGCGTAAAAATGAACGCCCGAGCGATCACACACCGGTCATTGTGGAACTGTGTTGACTCAAAATACGCTCTTAAAACTATAGCTACTCATGCTTGCCAAACAAGCTTCAGAGGCTGATTTACTCTAAACCAAGCTCTTGAATTTTGCGCGTAATGGTGTTACGCCCAATGCCCAGTTTTTGTGCCGCTTCTATGCGTCGACCCCGCGTGGCAGCGAGTGCTGCCAAAATCAATCGCGATTCAAAGCGACGCATCAACTGCTCCCAAACGTCGGTGCGATCAGTGGCCAGCAACGCTGCAGCATCTGCGTCCAGACCTAACTCCCAGCCCTCTCCTTGAATCTGCTGCACAGGCGCCGCTGTGGCAGCCAAATTGGCAGCCGGCAGATGTTCTTCGGCAGGGCTGACAACCTGCGGCGCATCGGTCAGCAGCGCGGTCGCGGGCAACGACATCTGCACTTGCTCAACTGCACCGCTTTGCTGCACACCCACTTCAGGAGGAAGATCTTTGGGCTCGATCACTTGGGCAGGTGCCATCACTGTAAGCCAGTGACACACGTTTTCCAGCTGACGAACATTGCCAGGGAAAGCAAAATTGCCCAACCATACCAACGCAGCATCCGATATTCGCTTGGGTTCAACACCGAGCTGATGCGCGCTTTGCTGCAAAAAATGGCGTGTCAACATAGGGACGTCTTCGCGGCGCTCGCGCAAGGCGGGCAGGCGCAAACGAATCACGTTCAGGCGATGGAACAAGTCTTCGCGAAAGCCCCCGTCTTTCACGCGCTGCTCAAGATTTTGGTGTGTGGCTGCAATGACCCGCACATTGGTTTTGACGGCTCCGTGACCACCGACACGGTAAAAGTGACCATCTGAGAGCACGCGCAGCAAGCGGGTTTGCAAATCAAAAGGCATATCGCCAATTTCGTCCAGAAACAGTGTCCCACCGTCAGCCTGCTCAAAACGGCCGCGCCGCATGGTTTGCGCACCGGTGAAAGCGCCGCGCTCGTGGCCAAACAACTCGGACTCGAGCAAATCTTTGGGAATGGCTGCCGTATTGATGGCAATAAATGGTCCGTTGGCACGCGGCGAGTGCTTGTGCAGGGCACGCGCAACCAGTTCTTTGCCCGAGCCCGACTCGCCTGTGATCATCACGGTCACATTGCTTTGACTCAAGCGGCCAATCGCACGAAAAACGTCTTGCATGGCGGGAGCCTGGCCCAGCATTTCAGGGGTTTCAGTCATGCGCTCTTCGCTAACTTCTTCGCGCTGACTTTCTTCAACCGCTCGACGGATCAGTTCAACGGCTTTGGGTAAATCGAAAGGTTTGGGCAAATATTCAAAAGCCCCCCCCTGAAATGCCGATACTGCGCTGTCAAGGTCTGAATACGCCGTCATGATGATGACTGGCAAGCCCGGATGTGCCGCTTTGACTCGGCTCAACAAGTCGAGTCCTGAGCCGCCTGGCATCCGAATATCGCTGACCAAAACCTGGGGCGATTCGCCGTTAGCAACGGCCGTCAAAACGTCGCGCGGGTTGGTGAAACTGCGGGTTGGCAGATTCTCGCGCAGCAGTGCTTTCTCTAAAACAAAGCGTATTGACTGGTCATCATCTACGATCCAAATAGGCTTCATGTTTGGCGTATCTCAGGTTGGCGCCTCAAGGCAGGGGTATCAAAATGGTGAAGTCCGTTCGCCCCGGCTCGCTGTCGCACGCTATCAAACCTTGATGTTGCTGAACAAAGGTTTGCGCCAATGTCAGCCCCAAACCCGAACCCCCTTCACGCCCAGATACCAGCGGATAAAAAATTCGGTCTTTGATGGCATCGGGCACGCCGGGCCCGTTATCAATCACATGCAATTCCAATGCCAGCCGATAGCGTTTTTTGCCAAATGTGGTTTGCCGAGCAACACGGGTACGAAATATCAGTCGGGCATCGCCAAACTCAATGCGTTCGGTCAACGCTTGGCATGCGTTATGTGCAATATTCAGCAACGCTGCTATCAGCTGCTCACGATCGCCGCGAAACTCGGGAATCGAAATATCATAGTCTTGCACCAGGTTCAAGCCTTTGGGAAATTCGGCCATGATGAGCGAGCGGACACGGTCGCAAACCTCGTGAATATTCACGTCACCCACCACCTGAGCACGCCGGTGTGGTGCCAGCAGGCGATCAACCAGCGATTGCAAACGATCTGCCTCATGAATAATGACCTGTGTGTATTCGGCCATTTCTGCGGAGTCAAGCTCAAGCTCAAGCAACTGTGCGGCGCCTCGAATGCCCCCTAGCGGGTTTTTGATTTCGTGCGCCAAATTGCGAATCAGCTCCTTGTTGGCCTGCGCCTGTTCAGCTAGACGCTCTTCGCGATCTTGGCGCACCTGTTGCTCCAGCGGTAGCAACTCAACAATCAGCTCTATGCCTTCAGTGGGCGTGACGATGACATGCACCGGCAGCGCCTCACGTGCCAGGCGCAACAAATGGGCTTCGTAACGCAAGGCGGCAAATTGGTAGTTGCCGGCACCTTCCAAGGCGGCCTGCATGGTGGGGGGATCGACAAAGCTGGCGGAAAGCGATGAGCCAACGATGACCCGGCGCGATACGCCCAGTGCGTCTTCCAGCGCTGCGTTGGCAAATATTACATAACCGTCGCGCTGCACCACGGCAACCAACGTGGCCAGCATGTCAAAGGCTTTGTAGCGTTCGGCACTGGTATTCATTATTGGCGCACGTTGACGTTACTGGGTGCGCCAGTGGCTCGCTCAATTTCACGTCGAATGCCAGCAATGTCGCTGTCAATGCGCGCAATACTGGCTTTGAGCTCGCTCACACGGTCCAGATATTTCTGGTTGTTGCGCGTTTCATCGGCGCGTTTTTCAGGCTCTCCGTTATTCAATTCCTTGCGCAAGTTTTCTTGCCGCTCGAGCGCTTTTTTGAGCTCGGATTGCAAAATCAGGCGTGCATCGGAATCACGTGCTTTTTGTTCGCTGCTATCCATGCGCGAAACAGCACTGCCGCCGGTGGCGCTGCTGCTGCCGGCTTTGGCAGGCACAGACTTGTTCACCCGGGTGCCTTGCACCACCGTGACATTGCCACCCTCAACCAGTTTGCACGCTTTGCCATTTTGCGCATCGGGCTTGGTGTTGGTGTATTCGTTACCACAGCGGTAAATAGGTTCTTGCGCCAAACCTGGCAGCGCCAGCATGCCCCCCATCATCAGCCCAAGCCACCTTTGTTGCATAAATACTCCAAGCTTCAAAAATCGTTGTTCAGCAGTATCCGATTGCCAACCCGTGTCCTGCGCTGCGGCGTAGTTTCCCACAATA
>CAIYYA010000174.1 GCA_903930255.1 uncultured beta proteobacterium | reverse complement strand
TGTCCAGTAATTTTTAACACCAGCAACTTTTGCCTGTACGGGAAGACCGAATACTTACTTCTGTACTAGCGCTAAATCCATGAAAAATATGGCATAGAAAAGATGGAAAAATCTTCTTTTTTACGTCGCACTGTGACCAAATTGTGACCGAAATTACGCCTTTTGGCTTCATTTAGGTGTGACCGAACTGTGACCGAAACACAAATCGCTACGCCCAAGCTACGCCCAACGTGCAAAAGTCAAAAAAAGCTATAGAAATTTTCCAAAAAAAGCAAAGATGTGTGAAATTGAACTGCTGCACATATATGTTATGAGCACCATCAAAAACACCCCACCCAAAGAAGCCAAAACTGCGCGTTTTTTATACAACTTTCGCGTTTCCAAGACCGAGCTTGAAACGTTCAAACGCAACGCTAAAAACGCAGGTTTGACCACAGCAACCCGTTTTGTAGTCTGCGATTTGAAGTTCACTTCTAATGAAATCATACGCTTACGTCCTGGAAGTGTCGAACTTGAGCGGCCTTGGCATCAAACACAATGCCAGCCTGCTCCAGTATCCACGCCTCAATTTTTTCATGGTGGAGTCGCAGCAGTTCCATCGGCCTGACTGTGTAATGCTTTTCAGAGGTGGCAGTGGGTTTGTGACCCATGATCGTGGCCACAATGCCGGTGGGCTTTAGATGTCACCGTCAGTACCTGCCGGAACTTGCCGCCCAGCGGCGGTGGGCGTTATTAGCGCAACTGAGACATCACCCGTTCAGCCTGGAGAAGTTGGTCGCCGAGCAGGTGCTTGTTGCGCTCGATATCCCGCTGCACCTGATGAACCCGGCGCTCTTCATCTTGAAATGCGCGGTATTGGCTCTTGAAATCATCGTTCCTGCCGTGTTCGTTGGCGTGTTTGTCCAAGTCGATTTTCTTTTTACGCAGGCCATCTTCCAGCGCAACGTGGCGACTCTCCAGTTTAGCGATTTCCACGCGCAGACGATAAACGTCATAGCCGATGTCATGGCGACGACGAAACTCTGTGTCGATCGCTGCCGGGCAGACGCCCTGGTATTTTTCGCCACGCAAACCGATTTCCAACGCGTTTGGAATCTGACAATAGGTTCGCAAACCCTGCTCGCGGCCGACCAGGTAATTGTTAGTATCAGCCTTCACGTTAGCCTCGGCGCATTCGGCGCGACGTGCCTCAAAGATGTTCATGGGCTTTCCGGTCATGCCATCGGTCAGCCCGATCTCACGCCAGTTGGCTAACTTGCATTCCTGCGGGCTCATCACCGTGCACGATGCAAGCCCGATGGATAAGAAACTGACGCACAAGATAAGCCGAATTGTTTTCATGGTTTTTTTTCGTTAAGAGTATGAATAACCTATTCAGCTGACAGTAAAACTGAGACAGTCAAAACCAGAGATTTGCAATTTTCAATAAGACCTATGTGCAACGTCAGTCGATACATGATACGGCGCGAAAGGATGTGGAAAATTGATATAAAGCAAAGAGAAGCTAGAGCAGCAAGATAGGCATGCAACCAAATTGCACGACTTACCTTGAATGATCGATAGTTTCACATTCGACCGAAAAGTGGCTACGATTTCCTCTTTCATTGGCAATTTTTGCAGTCGTTTGCTCACAAGAAAAAAATTGTTATTTTTGATGGCTATCTGCAGTTACAAACTACCTGCCCTAATGCTGGGCGTCCTTCGACCAAAGTCGCCTACCACAACAATCAATCAGTCGGCTAAATACAGTTCGACTCGATCAGTTGTCCAGGTTGCTATGCCGGTTCCAAAAAAATCGGCATCTTCTGTCCATACCGGGCAGCCGAGCGTCATGGCGCACGCAAGTACGGGCCAATCATCGGCATCTCGCATGGCAATACGCTAAAGAGCTTGTGATTGCAAACCAGCATAGAGCTCAAGTTCAAGAGGTTGAACAATCGACTCAAGGGCATCCAGAACCAACATGGCTGTAACGCTATCGACACCACGCTTGGTCAATAGCACGGGCAAATACTTTCTGGCATCTGCATACGCCACGTCGGGTGCAAAAAATTTGATTGTTGCTGCATGCTCAATCAGTAGCTCTCGCACCCGTTTGCCCAACACCGCCCGTATCAGAATGTTGGCATCCAGAACGATGGCTTTGTGACTCATGCGGCCATAGCCTTGAGTTTTTTACTGCGACTAGTCTGGCGTACCGTTTTGAACTCAGCAACGACTGAATCTACATCTACCTCGTGGGCAGCAAGTAGCCGATCTAATGTTTTGCTGGCATTCTTGAGAGCAGCAATATCAGCCTCTGCTTGGCCTTGAGTGGGAATGAAATAACCCACTGTCTGGCCGTGCCGTGTGACAGCCACCGGAGAGCTCGATGCAATGAATTCGGCAATGCCAGCGCGAAATTCTCGGATACCGACCTTTGTAGCTTCCATGAAGTTGACCTTTTACGTCTTGTGTTTTGTGTTTTGTGAACCAGAGTGTACACAATTATGTCATCGTAGTTGAAAAGGCGCACAGTTGCTATCCCTTCACTATCAAGGAGTTTTATTGTGGATAAAACCTGTAATCCGGTTCAGCCTTTGTATGAGCCGTGGAACACGGGTAAGTTGGTCGGTCAAAAGGCAGCTTTCAAGCTCAAAGAAATCTGGGCAATTCGTGTTTGGCTTCAACCACAGTTTTGGCTTTAAAAAATATGCAGCGCAATATCTTGGCTCTTTTGCCTACCGGTTCAACCGAAGATTCGGTCTCAAATCGCTTACTCTGCGGTTGCTGGTGGCAGCAGCGCAGTGTGAGCCGCATTCGCAGGGCTCGTTTCGGGAAGTGGCTGAAGTTAATCGTAATAACCTGACTGACCTAATTCAGGGCGCGTTTGAGTTCCTCATCGCCACCTTCAAGGGCGACAAAACGGCGATACGGATATCGGCCATGGGTAAAAATTGTAAAAAACACTGTAATGATAAAGAACGGTTAAACTGTGCGCATCTATTAATGCGCATCGAAAGTTGCTATGCCCGCCATTCAAGCTACCGCACCAAAACGCAGCGTCCGGGCTCGACAGCCCTTAAAGAGAGCCGCCAATTTGAGTCTGAGTGCCGACGTACTTGACGCAGCCAAGACACTTGAACTCAATATCTCGCAAGTGTGTGACATCTACTTGCGTGAACTGGTCACGCAAGAACTGAGGCGTCGTTGGCGAAGCGATCACGCTGATTTCATTACAGCCTATAACGCCACAATTGAAACTGAAGGCCTGCCACTTGATCAGTGGAGAACATTCTGATGGCGCGTTTTGCTGTGTATCCGAACCCGGGCGCGCATGCCAGCACCACGCCTTATTTACTCGATGTCCAAAGCGATTTGCTCGACAGCCTGGACACCCGCATGGTGATTCCGCTGCGCAGCCTGGATCAGTTTGCCAAAGTCAAACTACCCATCCGATTAACACCAGTGCTCATCATCCTTGGCAAGGATTATCTTTTGGAGACGCCCAAAATGGGTGCCGTGCCCCAGCGTATCTTGAAAGATTGCGTTGCTTCACTGGAGCATGACCAAGCGCTTATTACCGGTGCATTGGATTTTTTGTTCCAGGGGTATTGAGCGCGACCAACAGTCAGGTTCGTACCAACCGAATTTGTTTTTCAATTTCTGTGGTCTGGGAATACGCCTCACTTCCAGTCGCTGGATATCAAGTCGCTTTTTAAGCATGTCGCGCCGAACGAGCACAGCAATCGTGATATCAGCACCGCGCTTCAAGCGTTTGATGCTTTTTGCTTGGCCAATGGATATGAAATAATTTGCGGCTCATAGAATTCACTGAATAGTCATCAGGTTTTCTGGTTTTCATTAAATTCGGCACATGTTGTGTACCGTTAATTTTTTAAACCTTTCAAGGAAGATCATCATGCCAATCAATCCCGTTGTCTGGTTCGAGATTTATGTGCAAGACATGCAACGTGCCATTCAGTTTTACGAGACAGTGCTCAATACAAAATTGGAAAAGATGCCTGCTCCAACACCTGAAATGAACTTGGAGATGTGGACATTCCCATCAGACAAAACGACGGCTCCGACCTCCTATGGCGCCTGTGGAATGCTTGTCAAAATGGATGGCTTTTCTTCTGGTGGTGGCACAGTGGTTTACTTTGGCTGTCAAGACTGCGCCATCGAAGCCTCTCGCGTTTCGATAAATGGTGGTACCGTTGTCAAAGAAAAAATGTCGATTGGTGAGCACGGTTTTATCGCTCTGGTTCGTGATACAGAGGGCAACATAATTGGCTTTCACTCCATGTGAATAGTCGATGACAGGCTCATCGTTTCGGAGAATTAACTATGCCAACAGGTACCGTACGACTTCACCGTGTGTTCAAGTCACCCCCCGAACGTGTCTATCGGTCGTTTCTTGATGCAGACGCCCTCGCAAAGTGGTTACCACCTTACGGATTTACATGCAAAGTCCATCAGCTGGATGCCCAGGTTGGTGGAACGTTCAAGATGTCGTTTACGAATTTCAGCAATGGCAACAGCCACTCCTTCGGTGGCCAGTATCTTGAACTGATTCCATACAAGCGAATCCGTTACACAGACTTATTCGACGACCCCAACTTGGCCGGCGAAATACAGGTAACGGTGACATTTGAAAAGGTAATTTGCGGCACAGAAATCAACATCGTGCAGGAGGGCTTGCCTGAAGTCATTCCGGTTGAAATGTGCTATCTTGGCTGGCAGGAGTCTCTGGCACAGCTTGCTACTTTGGTCGAACCCGAGATTACAGGCTAACAGCCCTAACCGCATAGACAAAATACCAGCTCACCGCAATCACCGCAAAGGTTGATAGCAAAATTCCAAACTGTGGTAGTTGCGAATTTTGTGGGTCGATGAACTGCGGCAAAAACGCCACTGCAAACAAAATGGCTTTGGGGTTGCTGGCAGCAACCATCATTCCTTGCCTAAAAAGCGCCCTCGCCTTCGTCGCTGGCACTATGACTTCGGGTGTACCCACAGGATGGTCATGCACTGGTGAGCGCCAAATTTTGATACCAAGATAGGCCAGATAACCCACACCAACCAAACGCAGCGCATCAAAGACGGCCGGAAACATCTGCAGCAAAGCACCCAAACCAGCGGCAGAAATACTCATCATTGCAAGCAAGGAAGTCATACAGCCGGCCGTGGTTGCCATGGCATCACGCAGTCCAAAACGGGCGCTATTGCTCAATACCAGCAGCATGTTGGGGCCAGGCGTGGCACACCTAAAACAAGTTGATCTTCCAGTTTTTCAAAATAGCGACGAACTATCGTTGCAGCCAATGTTTGGCGGCTTACGTTTGATTTTTCAAACCAAATCAACTCGAAGTCCACTTTGAAATAACCATGAGCAACGCGGTTCCGCAGCGTGTACATCAGCGGCCAAGGGACTTCCGGGTGGGCTGCGGCAAAAGCTGCATGATGCAGCTCGACGTTGTGTGCGGCTTCGTCCAAAATTTCAAAGTTTCGGATGACGGCATCCTGAGTTTTTTCATCTTCGAGAAATGTCAGTTCAGTCATGTCGTCCACATAGCGGTGGATGCGGTCAATTGACTCAACAATGTGCCCAAGGTAATCCATGGCACGCAGGATGTCACCTTTGCTCATACGGCCAGCGACTCTGCCACCACTTGGCAGCGAAACTTGGCAGGTAGGCCATTGGGTGTCAGCACGTCAACCGCTACCGGTAGCAATTGGGAAAGTTCGAACTGAATCTTGGCTATGTCCATCATCGTGGTCTCGGTGGTGGGCTCCACCAGCAGGTCAAGGTCACTATCCTCGGTGTCGTCACCATGCACCACCGAGCCGAACACCCGCACATTCGTCACCCTGTGCCGTAAGGCAATGCTTCGGATGGCTTCGCGGTAGATACTCAAGGCAAGCGAGGGGCGCATTTAGAGTTCTCCTTGAAAGGCACGGTGTTGGTTGGATCAGAAAGCAGTCTATCCGCAGTTAAACGTCCACATTTTTATCCATACTAAAACCGCATCGGATCCGCCAAAGGCGGCCACTGGCAGCTGCCCAAGCTGACCAACTGGCCATGCAGCTCAGCCATAACTAAAATAGAAAAACATATATACAAAAAGGGTTGTGTCCCCTTTTCCGAAAGCTCCCCACATAATCATGCGCCTTAGCCCCGAACAAGTCCTCGCCATCAAACAAACAGCAACAACTGTTTTGGGAGACGATGCGCGTGTCTTTCTCTTTGGCTCACGTGTTGACGATACCAAAAAAGGCGGCGATATTGATCTGCTCTTTGAAACCGAGCACCCCATTCAAAACCGTGCCACCACCATGGGTGAGCTGTATGTTTCTTTGATCCGCAAGCTCGGTGATAGAAAGATCGACATCCTGCTCAAAGACACTGCGACACCTGCCGCCCCTGTTTTGACCATTGCTCGCCAAACCGGCATCCAGCTATGAGCGTTCGATACATGCAACAGCACGCGCAGGCCGCCCTACTCCGGTGGATACCGGGTTGATGACTTTGTTTGAGAGGTCTGGCAAGGCCAATGTGGGGCATGCGTTGGAAACGGCTGTGTTGCATGAATTGCAGCGGCGTGGTGCGCAGGTGAATTATGTGCGCACTCCTGCCGGTTTCGAGGTGGATTTTTATGCTCGTGCTCCGGATGGCAAAGAGGCGTTAATTCAAGTCTGCGCCGAGCAAGATAGCCCGGATACTTTGGCACGCGAAGTGCGGGCACTACAAGACGCCGCCAATATTTGGCCCAACGCTTCTTTGCAACTCATTACTTTCAATCAGCCCAAGGGCGTGTTGCCGCCTGAGATACAACTATATATAGCAAGCGACTGGCTGTTGGGAGCAATGGGATGACTTGAGCCACTGCAGCGCGTTTTTGTATCTGGTTGACACACGATAATATTGCGATGGATACCAGCGTCACGCGTGCACAGGACAGTCGCCAAAATGCGACCGCACACCATCAGTCCACCATTGGGAAGTTTTTGTTTGGTTCCGTCTATATTCTGTTGGGTCAAAAGGCCGGCATGGTTATTAGCGTTTTGACCGTGTTTGGCCTGGCAATTGGCAACTCCTATTTGTCAAACCCCTATTCACCCAACGCCATTGCCACCGGTTTGGTCAGCCTGACCTATCTGGCTATCTATTTTCACGTGTACGGATCGCGGTCTATTTCTTACTTTAGCCGAATGCGCGATGCCAATCGCAGCCTGCACGAATTGGCTTCACACGACATGCTGACCAGCCTGCTCAATGCCCGAACGTACTACCAGAAGTGTGATGCTCTGATCAGTCTGGCTGAGCGCGAACAAACCCCGTTCTCTGTTTTATTCATTGACCTTGATCATTTCAAATCCATCAATGACACGCACGGTCACGATGCAGGCGACATTGTTCTGAAAGCTGTGGCCGCCTGCCTGAAACAAAGTATTCGCCAAAGCGACGAAATTGGACGCATTGGCGGGGAAGAGTTTTCAATTTTCTTACCCAATACCAACCTGGCTGGTGCTCGACAATTGGCCGAAACCATCCGCCAAGCGGTTGAGGCCTTGATGCCAGACATTGGGCAGCACCGACTAAAGATAACCGCCAGCATCGGGGTGGCAGACAACAACAATCAGCATAAATCCATGCGCGCCATTCAACAAAGCGCAGATGCAGCCATGTATGTAGCCAAAGCCTCTGGGCGAAATCGGGTGTCTTGCTTTGATGAACTTGCAAAATCATCCGCTGTTGCAGAGCTCAATCTGGATTCTGTCAAATCAAAGTAGCTACAAAAAGCACTGCTAGCGAACCATTTTCGCAATCAGCCACATACATCTGCTCGTAAGCGTGAGGCCACGCATAGGCAGCTAAACTCGCCCCCTTCGCCTAAACCCAATACGGGTGATAGCCATATAAGTGCTGACCCACCCTTAAACGCGCTTGCTGATCGTGACACAGCATGGCGGTAGCGTGCCCAAAAGCAAATCATGCAAACCAACCCAAAAATTTATGTAGCAGGCCACCGCGGTATGGTGGGCTCAGCCATTGTGCGCACGCTGATTGCACAAGGCGTGCCAGCGTGCAACATCATCACCCGCACGCATGCCGAACTCGATCTGTGCAACCAGCAAGCTGTTAACGACCTCTTTGACCAAGAGCGCCCTGCCCTAGTCTATTTGGCAGCAGCACGCGTTGGGGGCATTCATGCCAACAACACCTACCCGGCTGACTTCATTTACGACAACCTGATGGTGCAGGCCAACATCATCCATGCCGCGCACACCCATGGTGTGCAAAAGCTGCTGTTTTTGGGCTCCAGCTGCATTTATCCCCGCCTGGCCGCTCAGCCCATGCGCGAAGATG
>CAIYYA010000173.1 GCA_903930255.1 uncultured beta proteobacterium | reverse complement strand
TCCAGTTAAATTACTCTAACTGCCATGTTTTTTCACGACACCCCGATTCATGAAACCGTTCGCCCTGAGCCTGTCGAAGGGTGGTTCGACAAGCTCACCACGAACGGTGTTTCACGTTAAAGTGATTGTGCATCAAACTGACCGTTGGTAATTAATTTGGACTTAATGAGAGCACGACAACAATTATTTCGTTCGTCGGATCGACAAAACTGCCAAGGCAGCTTCGATGGATTCGAAGCTGCACCTGATTTGATAGCTGTTCATGCACAGCTGACGGGCGCTATGGGTGTTTTTTGCTGGAAACTTATTTATCTTGCGCAGATCAAAGCGCGCTAAAAAAAGCCTCAACGCCAAGGATCGGGCGGCGACAGGTGAAACTTGGGGTAGGCCAGCACGCGCATCAGCGCTTGGGCCGTGTCGGTATTCACCAGCGACAAGACCGCTTGGTTTTGCCAGGCCATGCGCAGTCTGCTAGCCAAACCGCTGCCAAACACCAACGCTGACAGCACCACCTTGGTGTCAAGCACAACCCTTATTGGCGCGCCCAGGCAACAGCATCCGCAACGTCCAACTCGCTTAGGTTCAGCTCTGCCAATTTAGCGCGAACCGCATCAGCACGCTGAAGCTGATCCGGCAGAATTGATCGAGCGATCAATGTGCCAACCGCTTGGAACCGTGCTTAGCATTTGGCTGCCTTGAATAATGCCGCCACCCAAACAGACTTCACCGTCGTACAAAACGGCTGATTGGCCGGGTGTTACAGCCCATTGCGCCTGCGCAAAATCGAGTCTGAAGTCAGTCTCGAAGGTCTTGGCAAAAGTGCAAGTGGCATCGCTTTGCCGGTAGCGCGTTTTGGCGCTGAGTGCTGTTCGATGGGGTGCGGCGCCGGCCACCCAGCTGGCTTTTTGTGCTTGCAGTTGCATCGACAAAAGCCAAGGGTGAGTGTGTCCCTGCACCACCCACAAGGTGTTGTGGGTCATGTCTTTGCGAGCCACAAACCAGGGGGCATGGTCGCCACCACCACGTTGTGCGCCCTTGGCTTTGAGTCCGCCAATGCCCAAACCCTGGCGCTGACCCAGTGTGTAAAAACTCAAGCCGACATGCTCGCCGATGGTGTAACCCCGGTCGTTTTTGATGGGGCCGGGCTCTTTGGCAATGTAGCGGTTCAAAAAATCACGAAAAGGGCGCTCTCCGATGAAGCAGATACCGGTTGAGTCTTTCTTTTTGGCATTCGGAAGACCGATCTCCAGCGCCAGTCGGCGCACTTCTGTTTTGTGCAATTCGCCAACTGGAAACAGGGTTTTGGAGAGTTGCGCCTGGCTTAGTCGGTGCAAAAAATAGCTTTGGTCTTTGCTTGGGTCGAGACCTTTGAGTAACTCGAAAGAGCCGTCGCTGGCTTGGGCGTGGGTCACGTCCAGCGCCTGACCTGCGTGGCTTATGCAGCGCACCCGGGCATAGTGCCCAGTGGCAATTTTCTCGGCTCCCAGGCGCATGGCGTGTTCTAGAAAGGCCTTGAACTTGATTTCGGCGTTGCATAAGATGTCAGGGTTGGGGGTGCGTCCAGCGGAATATTCACGCAAAAAGTCGGCAAAAACCCGGTCTTTGTAATCGGCGGCAAAGTTGACGTGTTCGATCTCGATGCCGATCACGTCAGCCACCGCGGCAGCATCGACAAAATCGATGTTTGAGGTGCAGTAGCCGGTGTCGTCAGCGCCAGGCGCACCAGCAGGTCGGTCGTCGTCCTCCCAGTTTTTCATGAAGATACCAACCACTTCGTGACCTTGCT
Source organism: uncultured beta proteobacterium (assembly GCA_903930255.1). Lineage (GTDB taxonomy): Bacteria > Pseudomonadota > Gammaproteobacteria > Burkholderiales > Burkholderiaceae_C > Rhodoferax. The sequence goes on along the minus strand of CAIYYA010000173.1, from coordinate 3,420 downwards.
GCTTGAGTAGCCAGGCTGTCACCGCAGAGTCAACACCTCCGCTCAAACCCACTACCACGCGGCTGGGTCGACTGGTCTGACTCATGGCCTGACTCCGTGCAGGTCGCTGATGCTGGGATCAGTGTGGATCATGGTTAGCGGATAGCGCTGGCCGTTCAGGTAGTCTTGTATGCAGCGCAGCACCATCGGACTGCGGTGGCTCTTGGCACTGGCTTGAATTTCGTCGTGGCTTAGCCATAGGGTGCGCAAAATACCGGTGTCGAGTGTCCGTTCTGGCACAAGCGCACCTAAATGGCCACAAAAGGCAAAGCGCAAATAGGTCACATCCTGTGCGACCACACCAGCCTGCGCCGGGCGCTGAAAACGTGACATATAGACACCCACCAGGTGAGTTGGCTCGAATGCGTACATGGTTTCTTCGAGGGTTTCACGGATGCAGGCCGCCACCAGGCTTTCGCCCTCGTCCAGGTGTCCGGCCGGATTGTTCAGGCGCAGCCCCTCGGGCGTGTGCTCTTCAACTAGCAAAAAGCGGCCTTCATGCGCAATGATGGCCGCTACCGTAGCACTGGGCTTGAATCGTGTTGTCATGGCTGATTATCTAAAAATAATGGGTCCGGATGCCCGGTGTAGATTGATGTTAATCAAAGGAGCTGCTGATCTGCTCTGAGAGCGTCATAAAGTGATGTAAGCTCGCGCGGTTGTTTGACTTTGCCAATAATCATACGAGGAGTTGCGCTATGCAAGCTGGTGTCGCCACTGAAGGCCAATCGGGAAATACTGCCCTGTCCCCCCCCCCTGACGCTGCGAAAACCGCGCAACGAATAGGTGTTCCACGAGAAGTTTTTCCAGGCGAAAAACGGGTTGCTACGGTACCTGAAGTAGTCGAAAAACTGATCAAACTCGGATTCGCCGTCTCAGTCGAGAGCGGTGCCGGGGATGCTGCCAACTGCTCTGATGACGCTTATCGTGCAGCGGGCGCACAGATTGTCGATAACGCAGCCCAGCTCTGGGCCGATTCCGACATTGTGTTCAAGGTTGGTGTGCCAACCAGCGCCGAGATCGATTTGATGCGCGAAGGCTGCATCTTGATCGGCTTTATCTGGCCCGCCCAAAACCCCGAATTGATGCAGCAGCTCACGGCCAAGAAGGCCACCGTGTTGGCCATCGACGCACTGCCACGCATGCTGAGTCGGGCTCAGAAGATGGACGCCCTGACGTCGCAGGCGGGTGTGGCCGGCTATCGCGCCGTGATCGAAGCTGCCAACGCCTTTGGTCGCTTCTTTAACGGCCAGATCACGGCAGCGGGCAAAGTGCCTCCTGCCAAGGTCTTCATCGCTGGTGCTGGCGTGGCTGGACTGGCCGCCATTGGCACTGCAGCCGGATTGGGTGCAATTGTGCGCGCCAACGACACACGAGCCGAGGTGGCCGATCAGGTGGTGTCGCTGGGGGGCGAATTTGTCAAGGTTGATTACGAAGAAGAAGGCGGCGGTGGCGGCGGTTACGCCAAGGTTATGAGCGAGGGCTTCCAGCAGGCCCAGCGCGAAATGTATGCCAAGCAAGCCCGTGAGGTGGACATCATCATCACGACCGCGTTGATCCCAGGCCGGCCGGCTCCCAAGCTGATCACCGCCGAGATGGTCAAGAGCATGAAGCCTGGCAGCGTGATCGTTGACATGGCTGCCGAGCGCGGCGGCAACTGCGAGCTGACCGAGCCCGGCCAGGCTGTGGTAAGGCACGGCGTAACCATCGTTGGCTTCACCGACCTGGCATCGCGTCTGGCCAAACAATCGTCAACGCTGTACGCCACCAATCTGTTTCGCCTCTCCGAAGAGTTGTGCAAAACCAAGGATGGTCAAGTCAACGTCAACATGGAAGACGATGCGATTCGTGGCCTGACTGTCACTAAAGACGGCAGCATCACCTGGCCAGCACCGGCTCCCAAGCAAGCGGCGGCACCAGCGGTGGCAAAACCAGTAGCGGCTCCTGCCGCCAAGAAGGGCGGCCATGGTCATGGCGGCGGCGACAGCGAACCCATGGCTGGCAGCAAACTGGCGAGTGTTTTTGGCGTTGCTGCGGCTTTGTTCTGGCTCATCGGTGCCAGTGCGCCAGCGGCATTCTTAGGCCACTTCACGGTCTTTGTGCTGGCCTGTTTCGTGGGTTATATGGTGGTGTGGAACGTCAAGCCGGCCTTGCATACCCCACTGATGAGCGTGACCAACGCCATCAGCAGCATCATCGCCATTGGTGCTTTGGTGCAAATCTCGCCGATTGCTGGCGCTGCCGGGCGGCCCAACGACTGGATAAGCTGGGTTGCGGCGGCGGGCATTGTGCTAACTGCTATCAATATGTTCGGCGGTTTTGCCGTTACCCAGCGCATGCTGGCCATGTTCCGTAAATAAAGGAGACGACTCATGTCTGCAAGTTTGGCAACGGTTTCCTATATTGGAGCCACGATTCTTTTTATCTTGAGCCTGGGCGGCCTGTCCAACCAGCAAACCGCCTTGCGCGGTAACCTGTACGGCATGATCGGTATGGCACTTGCCGTGCTGGCCACCGTGTTTGGCCCGCAAGTCACACTGTCGGGTTTGCCGTGGATCATTGGCGCCATGTTGGTAGGTGGCAGTGTTGGCCTGTATGCGGCGCGTACTGTGCAAATGACGCAGATGCCCGAGCTGGTGGCGCTGATGCACAGCATGGTGGGTCTGGCCGCCATGTTGGTCGGAATTGCAACCTTTATCGACCCGACAGCGTCCTTCCACCTGGTTGACGGCAAGAGCATTGCGCTGACAAGTGCCGAGGAGTCAATCCACAAGATTGAGATCTACATCGGCATCCTGATTGGTGCGGTGACCTTCTCTGGCTCCATCATTGCCTTTGGCAAGTTGTCAGGCCGTATCGGTGGCAACCCGATGCTGTTGCCTGGTCGGCACTGGATGAATTTGCTGGGCTTGCTGGTGGTGATCTGGTTTGGCCGCGAGTTCATGAACGCCCACACCATTGCCGATGGTATGACACCACTGATCGTGATGACCGTGATCTCCTTGCTGTTTGGTGTCCACATGGTGATGGCGATTGGTGGTGCCGACATGCCTGTCGTTGTCTCGATGCTCAACAGCTACTCGGGTTGGGCCGCCGCGGCGACCGGCTTTATGCTGTCGAATGACCTGCTGATCGTTACCGGCGCATTGGTCGGCTCCTCCGGCGCGATTCTCTCCTACATCATGTGCCGGGCGATGAACCGCAACTTCATCAGCGTCATCGCGGGCGGTTTCGGCACCAGCGGCGGCACCGTGGTTGTGGCCAGCGGCGACGCGCAACCGGTCGGCGAAGTGGTTCCTATCAGCGCGGTCGAGACCGCCGAACTGCTGCGCGACGCCAAGAACGTGATCATCGTGCCGGGCTACGGCATGGCGGTGGCGC
>CAIYYA010000172.1 GCA_903930255.1 uncultured beta proteobacterium | reverse complement strand
CGCCCAAGCCCTTCGGGTCGGTTGGCTGACTGCTGTCGGGCGCGGGATGCATCTGCGCGTGCAGCAACAGCAGCGCATCAAGTACGGCTTGGGTTAGCACGTTGCCGCTGGCCGGTCGTTTGTCGCCCAGGATACCGTTGAACAGCAGGTAAATCGCCACCCCCGCTCGCGCCACGTCCGCGGGAGTTTCCTGCGTTCGCGCTGTGCTTGTCGAAGCGTCAGGTTCATCGCTGCTTTCAAGTGAAATAGGCTTCTCGCGCCCGTCTTCTATGCGTGAGCAGCTATCAAAAATGTAGTGTGTACCAAGATGCGGTGTGCCGGGTTTGACGGTCAGCGGTGCCAGCGCAGTGCCGGTTTCTTGTTGCCAGATGAAGGCGGCCAGCGTGGCAAAGCGCACATCGGGATGGATGCGACCTCGCGCATCGAACACCGGTGCGCCCAGGCGCATGAAGCGAAAAGCGCCGCCACCGTTCCAGCCTACCGCTTTGCTGATGCCGCCCTGTTCGCCGTCGATGACTTTTTGCAGGCGCGGCAGGCAGTGGGTGGCGGCGTGCTCACCCATTTCGATGCCGATCCAGCGCCGACCCATTTTGTGCGCCACGGCAGCGGTGGTGCCTGAGCCGAGAAAGCTGCCAAGGTCCGCGTGGGTCATTGTCCGGGTTTTTGAAGCGACCGACCTGAACCTCTGTTCGCTCGATCAGGTTGCGAGTTTCTGCCCATCGGCTACGACGTATTGCATAGGCAAGAATCATGTCGTGCGATGTGGAAATATCTGCATCACCACGTCCGCCCTTGTCTTTCTCCCAAGCAATCGTTGCAATGAAATTACCCCGCCCAAACACCTCATCCATCAGCACCTTGAGGTAATGCCCCTCGTTATCGTCAATCGTCACCCAAATGCTGCCATCTTCGCGTAGCAGCTCGCGCAAGAGTTGCAGGCGCGGCAGCATCATGCTGAGCCACTGGGCGTGTTCCAGGTTGTCGTCGTAATGCTCAAACGCGCTTTTGGTGTTGTAGGGCGGGTCAATAAAAATGCACTTCACCTGTCCCCGGTAAAACGGCAGCAGGGCCTTGAGGGCTTCGAGGTTGTCGCCCTGGATCAGCAGGTTGTCAAAAACATCCGCTTGGGCTGAGCGGGTCGCTGCTGCAAGCCCTTCGACCGGCTCAGGACGAGCGGTTGAGGTGTGAACCGACACCTGCTCCAGCAGCCGGTAGGGCACTTGGGCTGCGCTGCTGAAGGCGGATGCGCGGTTAAGCCAGTCGAGTGTTGGCATAAATTGGCTATAGCACCACTTTAATCATGGGGTGCGAAGACAGCGTGCGATACAGTTCGTCGAGCTGGGCTCGGCTGGTGGCGTTGACTGTGAGGGTAATACCCAAATATTTGCCGCCTTTGCTCTCGCGCAGTTCGATCGTGCTGGCATCAAAAGTGGGGTCAAACTGTTTGGCGATGATGCTCATGGCGCCCACCAGACCGTCGACCTTCAGCCCCATCGCTTTGATCGGAAAGGCGCAGGGATAAACGATCAGCGAGTCTTCGGTGTTGGTGGTCATGATGTTTTAGCTTGCTGATAGCCCGCGTAAAGCTGGGCGTAAACCGGGCCTGGAACTCCCAGGCCAACGGGTTTGACGTCGAGTTGGGTCACGGGCAGCACTTCTTTGGTGGCCGAGGACAGCAGCACTTCGTCGGCTTGCAGCACCTCGTCTTTGTGGATACGGCGCAGGGCAAAGCCAATACCGCGCGACTGACAAATAATCTCTATCAGGCTGTAGCGGATGCCCTCAAGTACCAGGTTGTCTTTGGGAGGGCCAAAAACACAGCCATCTTTGACGATCCAGACATTGCTGGCAGCGGCTTCGCTCAGGTAGCCATCGCGAAACAGAATGGTTTCAACGGCGCCGGCATCAAAGCTGGCCTGGCGTGCGAACACGGCGCCGAGAAGGCTGGTGCTTTTAATATGGGCTTTCTTCCAGCGGAACTCATCGAGTGTGATGCAGGCCACGCCCTGGCTGCGTTGTTGTGCAGTGGGCAAATTCATTGCTTGCGTCATGATAAACACGGTGGGTGCAATGTTGCGCGGCATCACATGGTCGCGCAGAGCCACACCACGGGTCACCTGGATGTAGATAAGTTGATCAAGGTTTGGGGCTTCAAAGCCCGTGGATTGAGCGTAGGCAGCTACTAATTGCAGAGCAATATTAGCCCACTCAGCTTGCGTCAACGGGTTTGCCAAACGCAATTCGGTCAAGCTGCGCTCGAGTCGCGCCATGTGCTGGGCAAAGCAAAAAAGTTGTCCGCCATAGACGGGCACCACTTCATAAACGCCATCGCCAAAAATGAAGCCTCGATCCATTACCTGATTTTGGCGTTGGGTAAATCGGTGAACTCGCCGTTCAAATAACAGGGAAGGTGGGGTAGGTTGTGCATAGCCGAATTATCCGGTGTCGTACGTGCATGCCGTTGTTAGGTCTGCAAATGCGCAAAATCGCGAAGAAAATCGATAATAAAGCCCTTTATAATCCGCCGCTTATGGCTGTTAGCACCTGTAACCTGCGTGTAATTTGAGATGCCGATAATTGCACCACTGAATGACTTCGATGCCGACGAAACCGAGGCATTGGCTTTCAAACGGTTAACCAAACAAGAGGCACAGGCGCTACGTGAGTTGCAGCCGCCGATTTCACCATGGCGTGTTATCCGGTTGCAAATGGGTGCAGGAATCCTGGTGGCTTTGCTAGCCTGGATTTTTACGCAAAAGCTAAACGTGGCGTGGTCAGCGGCTTATGGTGCGCTGGCGGTTGTGATACCGGCCATGTTGTTTGCGCGGGGCTTGATGAGTCAGTTCTCATCGATCAACGCGATGACAGCGGGGTTCGGTTTTTTTGTGTGGGAAGCAGTCAAGATTTTTGTGAGTGTTGCAATGCTTTTTGCAGCGCCAAAATTGGTGCTTGATCTAGACTGGTTGGCAATGCTGATTGGTTTAGTGATCACCATGAAGGTTTATTGGGTGGCGCTGTTGATGCGTCCGAAACTAAAACAGATGAATAAGAGTTAATAATGTCCGCAGCAGCAAACGCACCTAGCGCCAGTGAATATATTGTTCACCACCTGACCCATTGGCAAAACAAGCCACAGGTCGACATCGTCGATTTTTCAGTTTTCAACATTGATTCCCTATTTTTCTCGATTGCCTTGGGATTGATTGGCAGTTTTTTTCTTTGGAAAGCCGCCAGCAAAGCCACCGCCGGTGTGCCTGGGCGGTTTCAGGCAGCCGTTGAAATTCTGATGGAAATGGTTGATGGCCAAGCCAAATCAATCGTGCACAACGCGACCAGTCGCAAACTGGTTGCCCCCCTGGCGCTGACCGTGTTTGTCTGGATTTTTCTGCTGAATGCAATGGATTTGCTGCCTTTGGACTTGCTGCCCAAAATTTGGGAAAGTATCTACGGAGCCATGGGTCACGACCCGCACCATGCTTATCTGCGTGTTGTGCCAACGGCTGACCTTTCCATCACCATGGGCTTGTCAGTGTCGGTCTTGTTCATTTGCCTGTTTTACAACATCAAGATCAAGGGTGTTGGCGGTTGGGCGCATGAATTAGTGTCGGCGCCATTCGGCACCAGCAAGAATCCGGTGTTTGCCATTATTTTGGGCGTGATCAATGTGGCAGAGCAATTGATTTCGTTTACAGCCAAAACAGTCTCTCACGGTATGCGACTGTTTGGCAATATGTATGCAGGCGAGTTGGTGTTTATGCTGATCGCTTTGCTGGGAGGCTCTTGGGCTTTCTCGGCTGAGCCGGGCAGCTTGATGTTGTTGCTCTTGCATGTGGTGGCAGGATGGGCGTGGGCGGTGTTCCACATCATCATCATCTTGCTGCAAGCCTTTGTGTTCATGATGCTAACCCTGGTTTATATTGGGCAAGCGCACGACGCTCATTGATTGGCACGCTTATAGTGCCCTGATTTCGGTTTGTTTTTTTGTTTTTGTTTTTGTTTTTTTTTAGTTTATTTAGGAGTCAATCATGGAAGTTATTAGTTTTGCTGCTCTGGCTGCTGGTCTGATTATTGGTTTGGGCGCATTGGGTGCCTGTATCGGTATCGGCATCATGGGTAGCAAATACCTTGAAGCAGCTGCTCGTCAGCCAGAACTCATGGGCGAACTGCAAACCAAGATGTTTGTGTTGGCTGGTTTGATTGACGCGGCTTTCATTATCGGCACTGGTATTGCTTTGTGGTTTGCCACTGCCAACCCGTTCCTGGCTCAAATCGCACGTGCTATTGCTGCCGCTGCTGCCAAGTAATTCCTGGCTGCAATCATCGCACTAGGAGACTACAGTGAGTATTAATGGAACACTGATAGCGCAAGCTATCGTCTTCGCGCTGCTGGTGCTGTTCACGATGAAATTCGTGTGGCCGCCCATTGCAACCGCGCTGGACGAGCGTGCCGGCAAAATTGCCGATGGCCTTGCAGCTGCCGACAAAGCCAAATCTGAGCTTTCTTCTGCTAACAAGCGGGTTGAAGCCGAGTTGGCAAAGTCACGCACCGAGACCACTGCACGCTTGGCCGATGCCGAGCGACGTGGTCAGGCCATGGTCGAAGAAGCCAAATCAAAGGCAACCGAGGAAGGCAACAAGATCATTGCTGCTGCCAAAGTTGAAGCTGAGCAGCAAACTGTCAAAGCACGTGAAGCATTGCGTGAGCAAGTGGCTGCGTTGGCGGTGAAGGGTGCCGAACAAATTCTCCGCCGAGAAGTTGATGCCGGTGTCCATGCTGATTTGCTTGGCCGTTTGAAGACTGAGCTGTAAGAGGACGATCATGGCTGAACTTGCCACCATTGCCCGACCCTACGCTGAAGCTTTGTTCAAGGCCACTTCGGCTGACCTGAATAGTGCCGCAGAATGGGTTGAGGCCTTGCAGTCCATTGCGCAAAATGCGCAATTGCAGCAATTTGCTAACAACCCCAACGTCACCAACGCACAAGTTTTTGATGTCATTACCGGTGTTGCCAATGTGGCGCTGCCTGAGATGGCACAAAACTTCTTGCGTACCGTGATCGCAAACGGTCGTTTGAGCGCTTTGCCCGAAATTGCTGAACAGTTTCGCGTTCTAAAAAATGCCCAAAGCGGGTCAGCTGACGCGATTGTGCACAGTGCTTTTGCAATTGACAGTGCCGCTCTGGCTGACCTGGCGGTCACACTGGAGCAGCGTTTTAAGCGCAAACTCAATGTAGCGGTCGAATTGCAGCCCGAGTTAATCGGCGGCATTCGTGTGGTGGTGGGTGACGAAGTTCTTGACACATCCGTCAAAGCCCGTCTGGAACAAATGAAAATGGCGTTGACCGCTTGAGGCTTTTGCCTCAGGTTTGCAAGCCCAATTAAACGAAAGAAGGAAAGAGTCATGCAACTCAATCCCGCAGAAATTTCTGAACTGATCAAGAGCCGAATTGAAGGCCTGTCGGCCAGCGCTGACATTCGCAATCAAGGCACCGTGGTTTCCGTGACCGACGGCATTTGCCGTATCCACGGCTTGTCTGACGTGATGCAGGGCGAAATGCTTGAATTCCCGGCTGATGCCGAAGGCCAACCCAGCTATGGTTTGGCGCTGAATCTGGAACGTGATTCAGTGGGTTCGGTGATTTTGGGCTCTTATGAGCACATCTCTGAAGGCGACACGGTTAAATGTACGGGTCGTATTCTGGAAGTGCCCGTGGGTCCCGAGCTCAAAGGCCGCGTGGTCAATGCGTTGGGACAACCGATTGACGGCAAAGGCCCAATCAACGCAAAAATGACCGATGTGATCGAAAAAGTGGCTCCGGGCGTGATTGCACGCCAATCGGTAAGCCAGCCCATGCAAACTGGCCTGAAGTCGATCGACTCGATGGTTCCGGTGGGTCGTGGTCAGCGCGAATTGATCATTGGAGACCGCCAGACCGGCAAGACTGCTGTGGCCATTGACGCCATCATCAACCAAAAAGGTCAGAACATGACCTGCGTTTACGTTGCGATTGGCCAAAAAGCCTCCAGCGTGAAAAACGTGGTGCGTGCGCTGGAGCAAGCCGGTGCCATGGCCTACACCATCGTGGTGGCTGCCACAGCTTCTGAGTCTGCCGCTATGCAATATGTTGCACCTTACTCAGGTTGCACCATGGGCGAATATTTTCGCGACCGTGGTGAAGATGCACTCATCGTTTATGACGACCTGTCCAAGCAAGCGGTCGCTTACCGTCAGGTTTCGTTGTTGCTGCGCCGTCCACCAGGCCGCGAAGCTTACCCTGGCGACGTGTTTTATCTGCACAGCCGTTTGCTCGAGCGTGCCGCTCGCGTCAACGAAAAGTATGTTGAAGACTTCACCAAGGGTGCCGTCAAAGGCAAAACCGGTTCACTGACTGCTTTGCCGATCATTGAAACCCAGGCCGGTGACGTGTCAGCATTCGTGCCAACCAATGTGATTTCGATTACCGACGGTCAGATCTTCCTGGAAACCTCGTTGTTCAATGCAGGTATTCGCCCCGCAATCAACGCCGGTATCTCGGTGTCACGCGTCGGTGGTGCTGCACAAACCAAGCTGATCAAGAACCTGTCGGGCGGTATCCGTACCGATTTGGCTCAATATCGTGAATTGGCTGCGTTTGCCCAGTTTGCCTCTGACCTCGATGAGGCTACCCGCAAACAGCTCGACCGTGGTGCTCGCGTGACCGAATTGCTCAAGCAAGCGCAATACAGCCCGCTGTCGATTTCCCTGATGGGCGCTACATTGTTTGCCGTCAACAAAGGCTATCTGGATGACATCGCTGTCAACAAGGTGCTGGCGTTTGAGCATGGCTTGCATGGCTTCCTGAAAGACAAACACGCCGCTTTGCTGGCCAAGCTCGAAGCAGCCCAGGCTATGGACAAAGACGCTGAGGCTGAATTGAACACCGCTGTTGCTGCTTTCAAGAAGTCGTTTGCCTAAGGTCACCTGACAAAACAAGGAGACTGATATGGCAACAGGCAAGGAAATACGCGGCAAGATCAAAAACTTCGAAAGCACGAAGAAGATCACCAAGGCCATGGAGATGATTTCTGTCTCCAAAATGCGTAAAGCACAAGAGCGCATGCGTGCGGCCAGACCGTACTCTGAAAAGGTGCGCAACATTGCTGCGCACCTGGGTCAAGCCAATCCCGAGTATGTGCATGCCTTCATGAAACCCAACGATGCCAAAGTCGTTGGCATGATTGTGGTCACGACCGACAAGGGTTTGTGCGGTGGCCTCAATACCAACGTTTTGCGTGGCGTAACCAACAAGTTACGCGATCTGCAAAACACTGGCATGAGTGCACTAAACGTCGCCATTGGCAACAAAGGCTTTGGTTTTCTGAATCGCATCGGTGCAAAGATGGTCGGGCATGTCACTCAGTTGGGTGATCGTCCACATCTGGAGCGTTTGATCGGGCCGGTGAAGCTTTTGCTTGATGCTTACGCCAAGGGTGAAGTCAGCGCAGTCTTTCTGTCATATACCCGTTTTATCAACACGATGAAACAAGAGGTGGTGATGGAGCAGCTGCTGCCTTTGTCTGCCAGCGCGCTGCAAGAAGAAACACGCGCCAGCGAAGCTGCCAGCGGCTCCAAGCATGCGTGGGACTACATCTATGAGCCAGACCCACAAACCGTGATTGACGATCTGTTGGTGCGCTATGTAGAGGCACTCGTATTCCAGGCCGTGGCAGAAAACATGGCTTCCGAGCACGCAGCACGCATGGTCGCCATGAAGGCTGCCACTGACAACGCAGGTAATGTGATTGGTGAGCTCAAGTTGGTCTATAACAAGACACGCCAAGCCGCTATCACCAAAGAGCTGTCAGAAATCGTATCCGGTGCAGCCGCCATCGGCGCATAAGTGCCACCCTAGCAATTCAAATTATTGGAGCAAAACCAAATGGCTCAAGAGATCACAAATACGAACGCAAACGTTCAAGGCAAGATTGTTCAGTGCATTGGCGCTGTGGTTGACGTGGAATTTCCGCGCGATCACATGCCGCGTGTGTATGACGCACTCAAACTCGACGGCTCGGAGCTGACACTTGAAGTGCAGCAACAGCTCGGTGACGGCATTGTTCGCACGATTGCCCTGGGTTCCAGCGATGGTTTGCGGCGCGGCTTGATGGTGTCCAACACCAACAAACCGATTCTGGTTCCGGTCGGCACGGCAACGCTGGGTCGTATCATGGACGTGCTCGGTCGCCCAATCGATGAGCGTGGCCCGGTGAACTCCACCCAAATGTCTTCCATCCATCGCAAGGCACCCACCTATGACGAACTCAGCCCTTCGCAAGAATTGCTGGAAACCGGCATCAAGGTGATTGACTTGGTCTGCCCGTTCGCCAAAGGCGGCAAGGTCGGCCTGTTCGGTGGTGCCGGCGTGGGCAAAACCGTGAACATGATGGAACTGATCAACAACATTGCCAAAGCGCACAGCGGTTTGTCGGTGTTTGCTGGCGTGGGCGAGCGTACCCGTGAAGGCAATGACTTCTACCACGAAATGGCCGACTCTGGTGTGGTGAATCTTGAGAAGCTCGAAGACTCCAAAGTGGCCATGGTTTATGGTCAGATGAATGAGCCACCGGGCAACCGTTTGCGCGTGGCGCTGACTGGTTT
>CAIYYA010000171.1 GCA_903930255.1 uncultured beta proteobacterium | reverse complement strand
GGGCACACTGCTGCAAGAAGGATGGGGGGCTAGAGTTGGCTATCCAGGGATAGTCTTAGATCAGACCGGTGAGGAAGTGCAGGGCTTCCTTTTCAGTTCTGATGAACTTGCTGAGCATTTGCCACGCTTGGATGCATTTGAAGGAAGTGGCTACGAGCGCGTTGAGACTACGGTACAGCTGGATGAAGGCTTGGTAGACACCTACATTTATGTCTTAAGCCGGTCCTCAGGCCAAGCCTGAAGACTCTATTTACAAGGGCTTCTTTGCAGCTTTCAAAAACGCGAGCAATGTCGCTTTTCAGCCCATGGCGGGTGCTTGCTCTGATGATGTGATCACCACAAAGTTGCCTGTCAGCTCCAAGCAGTCAATGATTGGTCTGGAGCAGGCAGATCGAAAATCTCTACTACCGCAACCAGCCTTAAAGAGTCGGACAGCGGTGAGTCTTGAGTGACAGCCTCCCCACTTCCACGGTGATCTCACGCCTCAGACGGGCGGTTCCAAAGCTGACGATCAGCGACTGAAAGGTCCATACCCATGAAAACAGCCGCTGACTGTAGGCACATCAAACCAAACAATCGCCGGAATTAGTGAAATATTCCGAACGCTGCACCACAGTGTTTAGCCTGCCTCGCAGTTTCGGGGAGGTCAAGCCTCCGTGTCCTCGGCCATTTCCAGGGCATCATCAACCTCGATTCCCAGATACCTCACGGTGCTTTCAATTTTGGCATGGCCAAGCAAAAGCTGCACAGCGCGTAGGTTTTTGGTGCGCCGGTAGATGAGTGATGCCTTGGTGCGTCTCATGGAATGGGTTCCATATGCAGAGGGGTCAAGACCAATCTGCTGCACCCAGTTGTCCACGATTCGGGCGTACTGGCGGGTTCCCAGATGCGGGGAGTTATGTATTCGGCTTGGGAATAAGAAGTCTTCAGATCGCAGTTTCGCGTCTTTGATCCAAGCACTCACCGCCTCCTGGGTGGATGGGGTAATCTCAAATTGCACCGGCCTTGCGGTTTTTTGCTGCATGATGATGGCGCGTGCGGCCACGCGCTCGCCATGGCAAATGTCGCGAACCTTGAGCTTGACCAGATCGCAAGCCCGCAGCTTGCTATCGAGCCCCAAGTCGAACATAGCCAACTCCCTGACACGATGTTCAATTTGCAATCGTACGCGGATGGCCCAGATTTCCTTGAGTTTGAAGGGTGCCTTCTGGCCCACCAACTTGTCCTTGTTCCACGGTTCGTGGTGGGACTTTTTGCTTGATTCTTCCATGATGAATTCCTTGTAGTTGAAAGGAATTCAACTCTCGCGCTTTATGGCAGAGATGGCCAGTCCGATTGTCAGCTTTAGGGCAGGTAGTTTGAAGCTGCGGAAATTTATCAAAAATAGCAAGCAGCCACCCAAGTTTCCCGCGTGGTCGACTCTTTAAGGCTGACAAGAGTCATTCACTGAATTGCCACCACAGGCAGGTCAGTGCGCATAGCCGACGATGGTTTCCTCGAAATGCCTGCCCGATACCAGCCATTGAACCAACAATTGATGCTCACCGGACTGATGGCGGAGTTCCATAAAGCTGCCCATCAACTCACCTCAGCAAATACACATTGCTGACATTTGCGACCGACAACTCTGGGACAGCAGAGCGGTTCCTGACATAGGTCTGCCCGAAATGCTTGCTCCAGACCCGACATTCACCTGGGGGTCTGACCGTCAGCAATATGGCGTCGATTTCGAGGATCGCTGTACCCGTCAACGACCAACAGCGGGTAGAGCCCGCCGACT
>CAIYYA010000170.1 GCA_903930255.1 uncultured beta proteobacterium | reverse complement strand
AGTCGGCGGGCTCTACCCGCTGTTGGTCGTTGACGGGTACAGCGATCCTCGAAATCGACGCCATATTGCTGACGGTCAGACCCCCAGGTGAATGTCGGGTCTGGAGCAAGCATTTCGGGCAGACCTATGTCAGGAACCGCTGCTTTGGAGTCTTTCGCTGGACGGTCAAAACGCAGCCAAAGTTAACATAACCCCCGTCGTATCAACTCGCAAGTCTTTTTGGCCTGCGTCACCAGACTTTCGTTTAGCGTCAGATTGACGGGTCGTTTGCGAACCGGGCTGAAGGCGACAGGCATGGTTAATTTCTTGATGAAAATAAATGTGCATGATATGCACATTCACCTCGGTTGATCCAAATAAGTCCAATCGATATTCTCCCCTTTAGCCAAAAATATAATTATTTTGATAGCTGCTAACGCAATAGCGACGAGCTTCAGAAGCCAAAATCACCTATAAAAATCTGACTTTGTTGGTTTCCCGACAAAATTCAAGACCGTGTCGTAAAAGCCCCCGCTTTGGTGGTCGTCAGAGCTGGCTTGTGTCGCTTTTGCAGGGAGGAATAAGCGCCTTTGGGCTGGTACGTTCATTGCTGATAGAAGCCAGAACGTTTATTTCACCCTTGCCAGCACAACCCAAAGGACCTTCCATGACCACCGCCGCCGCCCTGACCGAGATCGACCACAGCGCATTTGCCCGACTTGAGCACGAGGGGCGCTTGCTCAACCCACTGCATAAGGCGCTAACAGCTCGACCCGGCCGGGTTGGTTTCCGTGGCGAACTGGCATTGCGCTTTGCGCCCAAGCTCGCCGATGAGGCGCGCCCACCTGAGTTGTTTAGCGCCCAAACTATGGCGATTGCCAATGTGGGTGAAAAACATCTGCCATTTTTTGCCAGCTATCTGCTCAGCTTTGAATACTTGAAAGACGTGGCAGAGGTGCTGGGCGACACATTGAGCCCTGATGGCAAATATTTTTTGTTTTGCAACAACATTGATTTATCTAAAAAATACCAGGTGACATACCTTGGCGCCACGTTTTACGTGCTGCCGATTGATGAATCCACGGTTTACAACGAACTGCTCGAATTGTTGTATCTTGAAAAAAACGATCTCAAGAAAAAAGACACCGCCGGCAAGCTCGACGCTGTGGCCGATGCGGCGCTCAAGTTCAAAAGCACGTTCGAGGCCATCACCTATGAAGAAGGTTTGAAACGGATGGGGCCAGTGCGCAACCCCAACGAAAACCGCCCGGTTTGAGCTGTTTGGCCACTGGCCGTGGTGAGCCTTGACGATGCCGACCAGCCCTACCGCTGGTATGCCACCAACCTGGTGGGTGTGCCCACACGGGTGTTGGCCAGTGCGGCCTTCAACGCCAACCCAACGCCGCTGACCATTGCTGGCACGCAAGAGGCTCACCCGGGACTGTTTGCACTGCTTGAGAGCAGCGTGGACTTGCACGAAGCCCATGACCGGTTTGTGCATTACCTGAGCATTTCGTTCGGTCTGCACAAGCCCCTGGCGCGGGAGCTCAGCGGCATGGGCGCTTCTGAGCAGCGGCGTTGGCGCAGCAGTTGGCGCAAACTGCTGCAAGGCTGGGGCATGGATTCGAACGGTGCCGCCGGAGCCGTGCTTAAGGGCTGGGTGGAGAGCCGCTTTGGTTTGGTGCCGAGCTTTCATAAAGCCCCACTGGCGCGCTTTCCGTCGCCCGCGTGGATCGCCTACTTGCAAGAAAAAGCCTCGAACCGGCTGAACAACAACAATATTTACCAACAGCTCGATCTGCTGTATGAATTTTGCCAATGGTCATTGCGACGTATCGGTGCACAGAGCCAGGCCAAGCCGGTTCAGCACCTGCGCCTGTGGCGTGGCAGCAACCAGTGCGAAGAGCAAGTGATCGCCGGGCGCCTGCAAAACCGGCGCTGCACCGTGCGCCTGAACAACATCGTGTCGTTCAGTCTGTCTGCGGATGATGCCTCCTGCTTTGGCGACTGGGTCTTTGAAGTGCAGGTGCCGGCCTGCAAAGTGATCGTTTTCCCCGACCTGCTGCCAGGCCAGGTGCTGCAAGGCGAGCAAGAGGTGCTGGCATTAGGTGGCAACTTTGAAGTGATGGCCCGCTATGAATGATTTGCACGATCGGGCGCTGGGAGCTTATCTGGGCTTTGCTATTGGTGATGCATTGGGTGCCACGGTTGAATTTATGCGCCCGCGTGAAATTGCCGCGCAATACGGCGTGCACCGCGACATCGTCGGTGGTGGCTGGCTCAAGCTGACACGCGGTCAAGTCACCGACGACACCACGATGTGCCTGGCGCTGGGTGAGGCACTGCTGCAAGGCGGCAGCCAGG
Organism: uncultured beta proteobacterium; assembly: GCA_903930255.1. GTDB lineage: Bacteria > Pseudomonadota > Gammaproteobacteria > Burkholderiales > Burkholderiaceae_C > Rhodoferax. Next base: position 4,760 of record CAIYYA010000170.1, on the reverse strand, counting down.
CATTGGGCGGTTTGCTTCAAGGTGACGACTGCCTGGTGCGCAACATTGGCAACGCTTATGTGCGCTGGTTCAAAGCCAAACCGGTGGATTGCGGCAACACCTGCCGTCGCGGCATCCTGCGCTTTTTGCGTGACGGGTCGCTGCAAGGTGACTTCAACCCCGGTGATGGCGGCAATGGCGCACTGATGCGCAATCTGCCGGCGGTGCTAGCGACATTGGGCAATGACCGTGCATTCGAGAAACTTTCTATCGCCCAAGCACGATTGACGCATCACCACCCACTGTCTGATGCTGCCACTGTGGGCTTAGGCCGACTGCTGGGATCTTTGTTGGATGGACTTGAGCACAGCGCCTGCCAACATTGGGTTGCGCAGTGGGTCACCGAGAACCCGACTTTTCGCTTCACGCCCTACCGTGGTTATGCCACGGCCTATGTGGTGGATACGGTGCAAACCGTGCTGCACTACCTGACACTGCACGTTGACTTTGAAGCCGCGCTGATTGCCACCGTGAACCAAGGCGACGATGCTGACACCACCGGTGCCTTGGTGGGCATGTTGGCAGGCGCGCGCTGCGGCGCAGCCAGGCTGCCACAGCGCTGGCTGCGCCGGCTGCAGCCCAACATCGTGCAGGCCATCAAGTTTCAAACCAGCGGCTTGCTGGCGCTGTCACCAAATCACCCCAACTGAAACCCCGGAGACTGTCATGCCCCTTTACGACTACATCTGCCAAGCCTGCGGCCACCCGTTTGAAGCGCTGGTGCGCGCGGCTACCACCCCGGTGTGCCCGAAATGTGGCAGCACGGCCTTGCAAAAATGTATCTCAAGCATCGCCCCGGCGGGGAAAATTGAAGCCATTCGTATGGCGCATCGGCGAGTTGCGGCCGCTCAGGGCCACTTCGACCACTACAGCCCATCAGACAAAGCCAAGTTGCTGCAGGGAAAGAAAAACATCTGATCTGGCTCGTTGTTGAGCCGCTTTCGCACTTATTAATGGAATCGAATTTGAGTGGCGGTACAAGCGCCGTTATTTTCTGATTCAAAGCCATAGCGCAGGGCAACCTCCGCACGACTACCGCCCGATTGTGTTGGATAAACGCGTATGAAAAACACATGCTCCCCAGTCTGTACGAGGTAGCTGCCGGTGCGATCCTGGTCACGGAAATACTGAAACTGACCACTGGCAAGCACAGCACAATTTCTCGGGACGAAATTGTGTGAAATTCCATGCACTTCAAAAAAATTGCTGTCCTCAGGAATGCTTTGCGTGACAACACCTTGTGGAAACATCAGCGCCACGGTTTCATGAAGGTTCATTGAATCTTCCTTTCGGTTGGTCGGCAGTTTTTGCACCGGCACGCGGTTTTGCAGTGATTAGCTGAACAGGTTAATGTTGCATTGCAGCATAGCGCAAATTGGTGAAGTAATGGTTTTGTCGGGTATTTTTGTTGCGCCGCCGTTGGACGTGAACCACATGACCTTTCATCTGTGGATAGGCGCGCTATTTGCTTAGCTAAAAAAAGATAGAGGTAACCATTTACCAAATTGGCTCTGCAAGGCTGCAGTCGCTCATGAATGTCGCAAATATAGCAACGCAGCGTCAATTGCCAAACATGGTTTGTCGCATTTGAATTAAAGCTTTCAATTCGCACAAGGAATTTGTCATGAACCTTCGCCACCCTTTCTCGCTGATGTTGGCCGTACTACTGAGTTGCGCCAGATTCGCCCTGGCCGACGAAGTCTCGGTGGCAGTGGCTGCCAATTTCGCCGGTCCCATGGAAAAAATCGCCCCGGCGTTTGAGAAAGCCACTGGCCACAAGGCGCTGGTGGCTTATGGCACGGTGGGCAAGTTTTACGCCCAGATCAAAAATGGTGCGCCGTTTGAGGTGTTGATTTCGGCCGACGACGAAACCCCGATCCGACTGGAAAAGGACGGCTTGGCTCTTTCGCTGAGTCGCTTTACCTACGCCATTGGCAAGCTGGTGTTGTGGAGTGCCAAGCCAGGGCTGGTGGACGACAAGGGGGAGGTGCTTAAACGCGGTGGTTTCCAGCACCTGGCCATCGCCAACCCCAAGGTGGCGGTGTATGGCGCGGCTGCGCTGGAAACCATGAAAAAGCTGGGTGTGGATGCGGCACTGGAGCCCAAGCTGGTTTTTGGCGAAAGCATCACCCAGGCCTACCAGTTCACCGCAACCGGTAATGCCGAGCTGGGTTTTGTGGCCTTGTCGCAAATCTTTAAGGACGGCCAGTACGCTCCAGGCTCCTATTGGCTGGTGCCACCCACGCTGTACCCGCAAATTCGCCAGGATGCCGTGCTGCTGGTTCGTGGCAAAAGCAACCCAGCCGCCGCCGCCCTGTTGAGTTACCTGAAAAGCGATGCTGCCAAACAGGTCATCAGCGCCTACGGCTATGAGTTTTGACGGTGATTCATCATGTTGCTGACGGATGCTGACCTGCAAGCTATCTGGCTGACGGTGCGTCTGGCGGGTCTCGTGACGCTGATTTTGTTGCTGGTCGGCACACCCATCGCCTGGTGGCTGGCGCGCACCAAAGTTTGGTGGAAGGGGCCTGTGGGTGCGGTGGTGGCCTTGCCGCTGGTACTGCCGCCGTCGGTACTGGGGTTTTACCTGCTGCTGGCGATGGGGCCCAATGGTCCGTTCGGCTTCATGACCCAGACGCTGGGCATCGGGCTGCTACCGTTCACTTTTTGGGGCCTGGTGATAGCTTCAGTGGTTTACTCGCTACCTTTCATGGTGCAGCCGCTGCAAAACGCCTTTGAAGCGCTGGGCGAGCGCCCGCTGGAGGTGGCGGCCACCTTGCGCGCCTCACCGTTGGATGCTTTCTTCACCGTGGCTGTACCGCTGGCGCTGCCGGGATTTCTGAGCGCTTGCGTCCTGACCTTTGCCCACACGGTGGGCGAATTTGGCGTGGTGTTGATGATTGGCGGCAACATTCCAGGCGTCACCCGCGTGGCTTCGGTGCAGATATACGACCATGTGGAAGCCATGCAATACATGGATGCGCACCGGCTATCGGCCGTGATGGTGGTTTTCTCATTTCTCGTATTGCTGGCGCTCTACCTTTGGCGACCCAAGCCGCAGCAAAGAGGCTGACATGAACGGTATTCAAGCCCGCTTCATGCTCGATTGGCCAGGCTTCACACTTGATGTCGATCTGGATTTGCCGGCGCGCGGCGTGACAGCACTATTTGGTCATTCGGGTTCTGGCAAAACCACGCTGCTGCGCTGCATCGCTGGGCTGGAGCGTGCCAAACAGGGCCGTCTCGTGGTGAATGGGGAAACCTGGCAAGACCTTGACCATTGGCTGCCCACGCACCAGCGCCCCCTGGGTTACGTGTTTCAAGAAGCGAGTTTGTTTACACATCTGACGGTGCTGGGCAACCTGCGTTATGGTTTGCAACGCAGCTTTGGCGCACAACGTGTCAGTCTCGATCACGCCATCGAGTTGTTGGGTATCGGCCACTTGTTAGAGCGCAAACCTGACCGACTTTCGGGTGGCGAGCGCCAGCGGGTCAGCATAGCCCGCGCCTTGGCCTTGAGCCCCCGTTTACTGTTGATGGACGAACCCTTGGCCGCGCTGGACGTCAAACGCAAACTGGAAATCCTGCCCTATCTGGAGCGGCTGCACCGCGAGCTGGACATACCCGTGCTCTATGTCAGCCACGCGCCAGACGAAGTGGCTCGCCTAGCCGACCATCTTGTGGTGCTGGAGGCCGGCCGCGCGGTGGCCAGCGGGCCACTCACCGACACCCTGGCCCGGTTGGACTTGCCCATTCATCGGGGTGAAGATGCAGGTGTGGTGCTGGAGGCGGTGGTGGCTGAGCGTGATGCCAGTTGGCACCTGGCCCGCGTAGAGTTCTCGGGTGGCAGCCTGTGGGTGCGTGACGGTGGCCACCCACTGGGCCAAGTGGTGCGGGTGCGCATACTGGCGCGCGATGTCAGTATCGCGTTGGAGCCGGTGACTGGCATCAGCATCCAGAACTGTCTGCACGCTACGGTGGAACAAATGGCAGGCGACTACCATCCGGCGCTGGCCTTGCTGCGGCTCAAAGTAGGGTCTTGCCCCATGCTAGCGAGATTGACTCAACGCTCAGCAGCGGGGCTGGGTCTGGTACCCGGAATGGCAGTTTGGGCGCAGATCAAGGCGGTGGCGTTGATTGGCTAGCCCTGCACTCTCCCTGATTTTTATAGATGAAATTGGCTCGCATCGCTTATGCAGCAAGCGTGAGTAGCTCCTATTTTTGACATTGCAGATGCCCGTCATTGCTTATCCATCCTGACGGAAACATTCTTTCATTGCCAAAAACGAAAATCAGTTATCCTTACAATTATTGCCTATGTAAGGAGTTTGAATGTCCGAATCCACTATGACTGTCAAAGGGCAAACCACTGTTCCACAGCCCATACGGGAAGCTATGCATATACAGCCTGGAAGCAGGTTGACTTGGAATCTGATGCCCGATGGGACAGCCATTGTTCGCGCAAAAACCAAGTCTGTGCTCGATTTAGCTGGCATGCTCAAAGCCCCGCCGGGAATAACGGTCAGCATCGAAAGCATGAATCCGTGGCGTTAGGGGTTCCAAAATATGGCGGCTCTTGATACCAACGTTCTGGTTCGCGTCCTGGTACAGGACGATGACAAACAGGGCTTGCTGGCCAGTGAGTTGATTCGCTCAACTTTGGCGAAAGGTGAGCCACTTTTTGTTCCTGTGACAGTGATGCTTGAGTTGGAGTGGGTGCT
>CAIYYA010000169.1 GCA_903930255.1 uncultured beta proteobacterium | reverse complement strand
TACATCCCACATCAAACATATCGGAAATCAATGGATCATCCTTAGCTGCAGCCTTTTGCGCCACCAGCATGATGCGTCGATCAGATGTCATTGCAGCCTCAAGCGCTTTAATGCTTTTGGGTCGTCCTACAAAAAGTGGAATCACCATGTGAGGAAAAACCACCACATCACGCAAGGGTAAAAGCGGTAGATCCAAAGGGGTTGACGGAAGAGAAATATGTCCAGACATAAAAAATCCTTTTTACCTGGTTGATATGAGGCAGCGCCCGCTTTTTTCAAGCGACATGTGATTATCTGCAAACATGCTGAACTTGATGTGGGCAATACACCCCGAAATACAGATCAAATCAGGCTTTTTTGGCAATTTCGCGATAAACCAGCAAGGGTGCCTTGCCATCTTCAATGGTCGACTCGTCAAGAACTACTTTCTCAACGTTTAACAAATCCGGTAGATCGAACATCGTATCAATCAAGGCTTGCTCCAAAATCGAGCGCAATCCACGGGCTCCGGTTTTCCGTCCCAATGCTTTTTTGGCAATGGCTTTGAGGGCATTAGGTCTGATTTCTAGATCGACACCTTCCATCGACAACAACTTGTGGTACTGCTTGACCAGTGCATTTTTTGGTTCAGTCAGAATTTGCACCAGCGTTTCTTCACTCAGTTCACCCAAAGTAGCCACGACAGGCATCCGCCCCACCAACTCGGGAATCAAACCGAACTTAATCATGTCCTCAGGTTCAACTTCTTTAAAGACCTCGGTCAAATTGCGATTGGACTTGCTTTTGACACTAGCACCAAAGCCGATTCCAGATGACTCGGTGCGACTATCAATAACTTTCTCAAGTCCAGAAAAAGCACCACCGCAAATGAACAGTATATTGGTCGTATCAACCTGAACAAAGTCTTGGTTCGGGTGCTTGCGCCCGCCTTGAGGCGGCACACTGGCCATTGTTCCTTCGATCAACTTGAGCAAGGCTTGCTGAACGCCTTCGCCCGAGACATCGCGTGTGATTGATGGATTTTCAGATTTGCGCGATATTTTGTCGATTTCATCGATATAAACGATCCCACGTTGCGCTCGTTCGACCTCGTAGTTACAGCTCTGAAGAAGCTTTAAAACGATATTTTCAACGTCTTCCCCTACATAACCTGCCTCTGTCAAGGTTGTCGCATCAGCCATCACAAATGGCACGTCCAGCATGCGTGCCAAGGTTTGGGCTAATAGTGTTTTTCCAGAACCCGTTGGACCGATCAGCAAAATATTACTCTTGGATAGCTCAACGTCTTCTTTGCCCGACTTTTCACCATGACGCAGGCGCTTGTAGTGGTTATACACAGCAACCGCCAAAATTCGCTTTGCAGGCTCTTGCCCAATCACATAATTATCGAGGTTGGCTTTGATTTCTGCCGGTGTCGGTAGATCGCTTTTTGCAATCGATTCTGTTGCCGCAGGCAACTCATCACGAATAATTTCATTGCAAAGCTCGACACATTCATCACAAACAAATACCGATGGTCCAGCAATGAGCTTTTTAACTTCGTGCTGACTTTTTCCGCAAAACGAGCAGTACAGCGTTTTTTCGCCCGTTGCGCCTTTTTTGTCAGCCATTTGAACTACGCCCTCTTTTCAATAACTTGATCGATCAACCCATATTCTTGGCATTCGCTTGCAGACATGTAGTAATCTCGCTCAGTGTCACGCGCAATGCGTTCAATCGGTTGCCCCGTGCGGTCTGCCAAAATTTTGTTCAATTGCTCGCGTGTTTTCAAAATTTCACGAGCCTGAATTTCGATTTCAGTCGCCTGCCCCTGACTTCCGCCAGAAGGCTGATGAATCATGATTTTTGAGTTTGGCAACGAGAAACGTTTACCTTTTGCTCCAGCTGCTAGCAAAAAGGCACCCATACTCGCAGCCATGCCTATGCACAGCGTTGATACCGCAGGCTTGATGAAATTCATGGTGTCAAAAATGGCCATTCCAGCGCTGACCGAGCCACCCGGTGAATTGATATAAAAAGATATATCTTTGTCCGGATTCTCACTTTCCAGAAACAGCAACTGAGCCACTACCAAGTTGGCCACGTAATCGTTGACCGGGCCAACCAGAAAAATGACACGCTCTTTAAGAAGGCGCGAGTAAATATCGTAGGACCGCTCGCCGCGACCAGACTGCTCGATCACCATGGGCACCATGCCCAAACCTTGGGTATCCATCACGCGCGTTTCAGACATTTCTAGACTCCAAAAAAATGGACATTTATTAGTTTTGTGCCATCAAATCATCAAATGAGATTGTTTTTTCGCTAACTTTAGCTTGCGCCAAAACGAAATCAGTCACATTGTTTTCAAGCACAATCGATTCGACCTCAGCCAAACGGGCGTTGTCGCTGTAATACCAGCGCATCACATCCAAGGGTTTTTCGTAACTGGCCGACAACTCTTCCACGTGCAATTTGATTTGTTCGGGTTTGGCCTGCAAGCTATTGGCACGCACCAACTCTGCCACTACCAACCCAAGTCGCACACGGCGCTCAGCTTGAGCGCGGAAAATATCCTCTGGAAGGCTCATTTTTTCAGCATCCTTGATCCCACGCTGCTTCAGGTCAGCGCGTGCACCCTCGAGCAAGCGGCCAATTTCAGTTTGCACACTAACTTTCGGCAAGTCAAGCAAAGACTTTGACAAAAGCGCGTCCATGACGGCGGTCTTGTTACGCGCCAGCAAACGCGACTTAACCTCGCGCTCCAGGTTTCTCTTGATGTCTGAGCGCAAACCTTCAACTGTTGCATCTTCAATCGCAAGCGATTTCGCCAGGGCAGCATCAACATCCGGCAAATGAGCAGCCTCTATTTTTTTGATAGTCAGCATGAAATCAGCCGATTTGCCGGCGACATCTTTGCCGTGATAGTCTGCAGGGAACAACAGAGGGAAGGTTTTGCTTTCGCCAGTCTTCATGCCACGAGTTGCATCTTCAAACTCTTTGAGCATCTGACCATCACCCAAAATAAATTGAAAATCGTCAGCTTTGCCACCGGAGAAGGTTTCGCCATCGATTTTGCCCTCAAAATCTGCTGTAACTCGATCGCCGTCCTGAGCGGCAAAGTCATGTGGACGTTGTGCAAAGGTTCGCCGCTGTTTACGCAAAATTTCAATCGTTTTATCGATGGCTGCTTCTGACACGTCGGTTGTCACTTTTTCAACTTCAGCGGCAGTCAAATCACCAATCTGAACTTCAGGAAAAACTTCAAAGACAGCCTCAAAAGTTAATTCCCCCTCAGGTGCGCCTTCTTTTTCATTGATTTTGGGTTGTCCGGCAACGCGCAATTGGGCGTCACTGGCTGCACTGAAAAATGCCTCGCCAACCTTGTCATTCATGACTTCGTAATGAACCGAATAGCCATAGCGCTGCGCCACCACATTCATGGGCACTTTGCCTGGACGAAATCCATCCATTTTCACCGTGCGTGCTAGTTTTTTCAGCCGCATCGTCACTTCGGATTGAATTACCCCTAAAGGCAAACTCAGCGTCATTTTGCGTTCAAGCTTTTCCAAATTTTCTACAACTACGGCCATGATAAGTCTCCAATATAAAGATACAAAAGCGGCAACAATCAATATATGTTGTCAAGCCACGGAATTCTTGAGATGGTGCGCGGGGCGGGACTCGAACCCGCACAGTATTGCTACCGTCAGGACCTAAACCTGGTGCGTCTACCAATTTCGCCACCCGCGCAAACAAAAAAATGGGAATTGGTCAAAAACCAATTCCTCGATTAGGTCAGGTTTGGATTTTAACCTGTGCTCTGACTATCTGTTGCCCATAAGCACTCACGAATCCTTGTTTCAGCCCTCTTAAGCATGATTTAAGAATCATTTTCTAGACTGCGCTGTATCGGATTTTCAACATAGTCCCAACATATCAGTCATGAAAAACACGTTCCGCAAGGTTTATCAAACGCAAGCTCAAGCGACGATGCCAAAAGTCACCGCCCTTCATGCCCCGCTGGGATCACCTCGCCGTGCTGCTGCAGAAGCCTTCATTCGCGATATTTTTGCTTCCCATTACAACGCCCGTGTTTCCACGTTTGCACCCAACCTGTTGCTGATCGAAAAACACCATGCGATCATGGCAGCCACCGGATGGCGCAGTGCCCAGGCCGAAACTCTGTTTTTGGAACGCTACCTGGCAACGCCCATTGAAAACCATATCGCCAAATTAGCCAATCAACCTGTTTTGCGCGAACGCATCGTCGAAGTCGGTCACCTAGCCTCGCAAAAAGCGGGTGCCAGCGTGCACATCATCCGCGAATTGGCAAGCCACCTAAACGAACAGGGTTTCGAATGGGTTGTTTTCACGGCCACCCAAGAACTGATTGGCATATTTTCCAAACTCGGACTCCCCCTGTTGGCACTGGCAGTTGCCGATCCCAATTGTTTGGGTGCTGACGCCAATAATTGGGGTAGCTATTACGATACTCAGCCGATCGTGGTTGCCGGCAAAATTCGCCTGGCCCTTCAGCGCTTGGAGCATGTAGCTTGAAATGGCCTGTGCTTGATGCACTCGCGAATGCGCAGGGTGATCGCGAAGTTTTGCGAGACTACAGGCAAAGCCTGAGCGCTAGCGAAACTCTCGCTCGCGTACAAGACTGGGCTAGCCAGTTAAAGCCCTGCCGAGTCCTCGCGCTTTTGGCTGATAACAGTGCCGATTGGGTTTTAGCTGATCTTGCAGCCCTCAACGCTCAAGTTGCGCTCTTGCCTATTCCAAATTTTTTCTCGCCAACACAAACGCTTCATGTCCTGCAACAAACAGGAGCAGATGCCATCCTTACCGACCAAACAGACGCTGTTATGGCGCTTAAGCTTGGTTTTGTACTGGAAAACACGATGGGTTCTCTCTGTTTGTTACGCCGCAGCGTTGTAGCAGTAGCATTGCCAGCCGGCACAGCAAAAATATCCTTCACGTCAGGCAGCACTGGCACACCAAAAGGCGTCTGCCTAAGCGCCTGCGGTCTGATGGCCACGGCCACTTCGATCCGTGCGCAGCTCGCCCATCTTCGCATCGAACGGCATCTGGTTGTTTTGCCACTCACCTTGCTACTGGAAAATACAGCGGGTGTCTATGCCGGATTACTCAGCGGCGCATGTGTTCATTTACCCGCTTTGGCCAGCTTGGGCTGGCTCGGGATGGCTGGATTCAACCCAGCGGCATTGATGAAAACAACTCAGGTGCTCACCCCGCAAACGATGATTCTGGTTCCAGAATTACTCAAAGCCTGGTCGCTTTATCTGAACATGACGAATCAAAAAGCACCCACCAGCCTGCAATTTGTGGCGGTGGGGGGGGCCCGCGTTGATCCATCACTTTTGCAGCAGGCGCGCCAAAGGGGTATCCCCGCCTATGAAGGCTATGGCATGACCGAATGTGGATCGGTCGTCAGCATGAACCTCCCTGGAGATGAGGGTGCAGGCGTGGGTCGCCCATTGCCACATGTTGAGGTGACTATTCAAGCGGGTGAGATTCACCTTAAAACAGCCACATTTCTTGGCTATGTCGACACCGACATCGATGCCGAGCCACCCACCGCTTTGAGCGCTAATTTTGCCAGTGGCGATCTTGGTCGAATGGATGAAGAGGGTCATCTGCACTTGTCTGGTCGTTGTAAAAATCTGCTCATCACTTCGTTTGGGCGCAACGTATCACCCGAATGGGTTGAGTCTGTCTTGTTGGCACAAGCACCCATTGCCCAAGCACTGGTCTTGGGTGATGGACAAGCTTCTCTCAGTGCTGTGTTGGTGCCCTTTGCGGGGGTGACAAGCGAACAAATCCAACACGCCGTCGTGCTGGCCAATGCAACACTACCCGACTACGCTCGCATCAGCTCATGGATTCAAAGTGAACCCTTTACCCTGCAAAACGCCCTGGCGACCGGCAACGGTCGGGCCGTTCGAAGCACCATTTCCACGCGTTACGCCTGTGCACTATTCGCCGTCACTGATCAAACCAATCACAAGGAACCCCAACATGTCGTTCTATGAAGAATTAACCAGCGTAACAACGGCCGAACGTCAACAACTTTTTAGCGCACCCATCGTTGCCGACTGTTTGCAGGGGCGAGTTGAGCTCAGCGGTTATTTGGCTTTTCTGGCACAAGCCTACCACCATGTTCGTCACACCACCCCGTTGCTAATGAGCCTAGGCGGACGGTTGCCTGAGCGCCTGGCATGGCTGCGTCGTGCAGTAGCCGAATACATTGAGGAAGAGCTTGGCCACGAAGAGTGGATTCTTGAGGATATTGCGGCAGCTGGCGGCGATGCCAACGCGGTGCGCGTCAGCCTACCCGAGCTGCCTGCCGAATTAATGGTGGCCTATGCCTATGATCTGATTCAGCGCGGCAATCCGGCTGGCTTTTTTGGCATGGTTTTTGTGCTTGAAGGAACCAGCGTAGCCCTCGCTCTGATGGCTGCAGATCGCATTCAGCAAGCGCTGAATTTGCCCAACTCAGCTTTTTCATATTTACGATCGCACGGCACATTGGATATTCAGCACACCAAGCACCTCGCTGATTTGGTCAACCAAATGACAACAACTGACCAACAGGAAGTTTTGCGCTGCGCTAAAGTTTTTTACCACTTGTACGGAGCGATTTTCCGTGCCTTGCCAAGCACACCCCAGGTGAACCCAACATGCTGATCAACAAAGCACGTATTTTGCTAACAGGCGCCACGGGCGGGCTGGGTGGCGCTTTGGCCAAGCAACTGGCAGAAGCAGGCGCCCACCTGCTTCTGAGTGGTCGTGATGCAAAAAAACTGCAGGCCCTGCAACTCACCCTTGGGGCAGCTGCCAGCTACATCGTTGCTGATTTGAACGCATCCGAAGGTGTGACCACACTGGTGCATGCAGCGCAAGCAGAGCGCGTCAATGTACTCATCAACAATGCTGGCGTTAGTAGCTTTGGTCTTTATGACGAGCAAAACTGGTCAGCTTGGGAACAGGTTCTGAGCACTAACTTGATCGCACCCATGCGGCTGACACAGGCTCTGTTACCGCAGCTCAAAGCACAACCACAAGCCAGCATTGTCAATGTAGGCTCTACTTTTGGCAGCATTCCGTTTGCTGGTTTTGCCGCTTATTCGAGCGCCAAGGCTGGGTTGCGCGGGTTTTCGCAAAGCCTACGCCGCGAGCTGGCAGACACTTCGGTTACGGTGATCCACGTTGCGCCACGAGCCATCAGCACCCCATTGAACACAGCTGCCGTGAATGCTTTGAACCAAGCACTGGGCAACACCAGCGACACCCCAGAGTCTGTAGCGAGAGACATCATCAAAGCGCTGGCTGCCAACACCCTCGAAAGCCACATCGGTTTTCCTGAGCGACTGTTTGCTTGGCTCAATGGCTTCGCTCCGCAGCTGATTGACCAAGGCCTGCGCAACAAGCTTGCGACCATCAAACAGCACGCACGCACCCAAGACTGACTGACAGAAAAACTGGCTTTTGCAGATTTATTATTGGCTGGTTGGTGTAACTCTGAACCAGGCTGCATACATGGCAGGCAGCGCCAGCAGCGTCAGCACAGTTGCCACAATCAGTCCGCCCATGATCGCCACCGCCATCGGTCCCCAAAACACCGAGCGTGACAATGGGATCATCGCGAGTACAGCAGCCGCAGCGGTCAACACAATTGGTCGCAAGCGCCGCACGGCCGACTCGACAATCGCCTCCCAAGCCAACACACCACGTGCGCGGTCTTGCTCGATCTGATCAATCAAAATGACCGAGTTGCGCTGAATCATGCCCATTAATGCAATTACACCCAAAAGCGCCACAAAGCCAAAGGGTCGGTTTAGCAACAGCAAGGCACCAGCTACCCCGGCAATGCCCAAAGGCCCAGTCAAAAACACCAACACAGCTCGACTAAAACTGTGCAACTGCAGCATCAAAAGGGTAAATGTAATGAACAGCATGATCGGAATGCCGGCCACGATAGATGTTGAACCCTTGGCACTTTCAGCTACAGCACCAGCTACTACGATCCGATAAGCTCCTTGGCCAGCCTGTATCCACTTGTCTTCCAAAGCCTTGAGCTGTGGCATCAGTTGCGCGGTCACGGTTGCACCCTGAATACCTTCGACCATATCGCTTTGCACTGTAATCGCATAGTCTCGCCCTTCACGCCACATAACGCCAGGCTCCCACGCAAACACAGGTTTGGCAATTTGAGTCAGCGGAATCGACTTGCCCGAGCTGGTTGGCAGATAGGCATTGGCAATATCCGTTATCGCATTGCGCTCATCCAAGGGCGTGCGCAACACTATGTCAATCAACTTGTCAGCTTCGCGAAACTGCCCAATCGTGGCACCAGTGAGCATTGTTTTTGCAGCTTGCGCAATCGACTGACTGGTCACACCCAAAGCGCGCGCTTTGGTTTGATCCACTTCGAGTCGCATGACCTTGATGGATTCGTTCCAGTTATCGTTCACACCCCGAGTATTGGGACTTTGCCGCAGCACTGCTTTGACCTCGTCTGCGCGCTCACGCAGCACCTGTGGGTCGGCACCCACCACACGAAATTGCACCGGATACGCCACGGGTGGCCCATTCGCAAGGAGCTTGACGCGGCCGCGCACCTCAGGAAATTCCTGCGCCAACAAGGTCGGCAATTTCAATCGCAAAACTTCACGGCTCGCCAAATCTTTGGGTAACACAAGCAACTGAGACACATTGCTTTGCGCAAATATTTGCTCCAGTGGCAAATAAAAGCGTGGCAAACCAGAGCCAACCCATTGCGCCACCGACACCACACCTTCTTGTGCCATCAAGCGGGCTTCTACCCGCTTGGCAATCGCCTCCGTCGCGGCGAACGACGAACCCTCGGCGGACCACAAATCAACGGTAATCTCGGGGCGACTCGAGTCCGGAAAAAACTGCTGCTGGACTTTGCCCATGCCAACAATGCCCAGCACAAAAAGTAATAGGGTGGCTGCTATCGTGACCCACCGGTGCCGAATGCAGGCATGCACACAGCGTCGAAAGAATTGATAGAAAGCACCGTCATACATGTCGTGCGCAGCGCCCTCCTCATTCACCGCAGAGGTGTTAGCAGCAAGCACATGCGCAGGAGTTTTAAGCAACACGGTTCCCAGATAGGGCACAAAATATACCGACACCACCCAACTGAGTACCAAAGCAATCACCGTTACAGCAAAAATCGCAAAGGTGTATTCACCCGTTGTGCTTTTGGCAATGCCAATCGGCAAAAATCCAGCCGCGGTGATCAGCGTGCCGGTCAGCATTGGCATCGCAGTGATCTCATAGGCAAAAGTGGCTGCACGCACCTTGTCGTAGCCTTCTTCCATTTTGCGCACCATCATTTCGACCGCAATGATGGCGTCATCCACCAGCAAACCCAGTGCAATGATGAGCGAACCCAAGGAAATCTTGTGCAGACCAATACCCCAGTAATTCATCGCCAAAAAGGTCATGGCCATCACCAGCGGAATGGTAATGCCCACCACCAAACCGGGTCGCATGTCCAGTGACCAACGTCTCCAAAGCGGCTGCGTGCCTGCTCGCTTGTGCAAACCCAGGCTAATGAAGCTCACCGCCAGCACGATCGCCACTGCTTCAATCAGTACCCGCACAAATTCATTCACCGAGTTGGCAACAGACTTGGGCTGATCCTGAATCTGACCCAGAGTGACCCCGGCCGGCAAGGTCTTTTCAATCCCTTGTGTGGCTTCGTTGAGTGCCTTGCCCAAGGCAATGATGTCACCCCCCTTGCTCATGGAAACACCCAGAGCAATCACTTCTTGCCCCTGAAAACGCACTTTCACCGTCGGCGGATCTATGTAATCGCGTTTGATTTCGGCAATATCACCCAAACGTAACTGATTGCCACCCGCACGAATAGGCATGGCGCTCAGCGCCTGCAGCGTATTAAATTGCCCGGCCACACGCACTTGAACCACATCCAGCGGTGTCTGCACCACGCCCGCTGCTTCAACCGCATTTTGCTGACTCAATTGCGCCAGCACGGCATTCATATCCAACCCTAGTTGCGACAAGCGTTTTTGAGAAAGCTCAATGAACACTTTTTCATCTTGCACACCAAACAATTCAACTTTGGCCACGTCAGGCACATGCAGCAACTTTTGCCGCACATCATCGGCAAATGATTTGGCCTCTGAATAGGTAAAACCGGGCGCCTGCAAAGCATAGATCACACCATAAACATCGCCAAAATCATCATTAAAAAATGGCCCCACCACACCTTGCGGCAACGTGCCCCGCATGTCGCCCACTTTTTTGCGCACTTGATACCACACATTGGCAACCTCAGGCCCACGCGCGAAATCTTTGATTTGAAAAATGATTTGCGCTTCACCTGGTTTCGAATAACTGCGAATAATGTCGGCATAAGGCACCTCTTGCAAGGTGCGCTCTATTTTGTCCGTGACCTGCTCTGCCATTTGCTGGGTGCTAGCACCCGGCCAATAGGCCCGCACCACCATGGCACGAAAGGTAAAAGGGGGATCTTCGTCCTGCCCTAACTGGAAATAGGCCAACACCCCCAAAAACATCAGCACAATCATCAAAAATCGGGTCAAAGGCGCATGCTCGATCGCCCAACGGGACAAATTAAACCCCCGCTCAGGATGCAAATGGTGCTCACTCATGACAGACTCACTTTGCAGGCGCTACATTTACTGTAGTGCTCTGCGCATGCCCAACAAGCGCTGAAGGCATATTTTCTTTATAAACAGTGACTTTTTGACCTGCACTTAACACGTGCACACCGGCGATCACCACCTGGGCACCCGGTAATAGACCACCAGCCACCACCACATCGTTCCCATCAGCTGTTGCAATCTGCACGATTTGCGATTTAACCGTCATGCTGGCGGCATCGTAAACCCACACGGCGCTGTCTTGCCCCTCTTGGCGCAATGCGCTGGTGGGTAGTTTGATAACTTGCGTGCCGGTTCGTTGCAGACTCTTGGGAACAGCGGTAACAGTGCTACCCAAAGCCATACCTTGCCCACCCGGTAATGCTGCTTTGATCAGGAATGTGCGCGTCACGGGGTCGGCGCTGGCCGCAATTTCGCGCACCTTGGCAAGCACCGACTGGTTACCCGACCACGCCAAAATTTGAACTTCAGAGCCCGGCTTCAATCCCGCCAATTTGTCTTCCGGCACAGCAAACACCACATCTCGTGGGCCATCGTAAGCCATTTGTACGACCGGCGTGCCAGCCAACAGCACCTGCCCTGGCTCGGCCATCACGCCGGTAACCACGCCTGCAGCATCGGCATGCAAACTGGCATATGCCGCCTGATTGCCCTGCGCGGTCATTTGTGTTTGCGCTTGTTCGAGTTGTGCCTGCGCTGCTTTAAGCACCGATTCACGCCGCTCTAACTCAGCACCACTGATAAAGTTTTGCTCTTTCATGGCAGCAAATCGCTTGAAGTCAGATGCCGCCAAATCGCGGTTGGTTTGAGCCAGCGCCAATTGCGCGCGCGAGGCGTCTTGCGCCAACTTGAAATCTTGCACATCTAGCTGACCGAGCAATTGTCCTGCTTTGACCTGTTGACCCAACTCAACTGAGCGCACACTGAGTTTACCGCTCACGCGAAAAGCCAATTTTGACTCAACCCGAGCCCGCACTTCACCCGCAAACTCGAGGCTGGCCTGGATGGGCTGCATACCCACCGTGATGAGCTTGACCGATCGAATCGGATCGGGTGCAGGCGCTGGCTTAGAGCAGGCTGCGACACCCAAAGTGGCAGCGAGCAACATCAAATGGAGTGGTTTGATCATGAGAAGGACAGACTCAGTGAAGTGGCGTGTTGATGGAATATATTAAATTAATGACCGAATGGTTATTAATTTAATTTGAATCCGATACTCTGTCAAGTTACAGGGGCATTCCTCACGCCCTCATAACAACCGGTTTTCAGCCCCGACACCGCTATTGCAGAGGCAAACTGGCAGCAACCACAACCCCCGCAGCCTGAAAAAGTTGCAGCGCATCAATGGCATCAAAATGGTATTGCGCACCACAAAAATCGCAACCCACCTCGATATCTGCGCGCTCTTGCAAAATGCTTTGCACTTCGGCCAAGCCCAATCCAAAAATCATTCTGCCAACACGCACGCGGCTGCATGTGCAGGAAAAGTGCGGGGCACCGACATCCGCAGCAGGCTCAAACCGAAGCACGGATTCTTGCCAAAACAAGCGCCGCAGTAGCGAATCAACATCCAGTGAGAGCAACTCTTCGCGTTTCAGACTCGATGCCAGCATGGCAATGCGCCGATAGTCTTCGTCATGCCCGACCGCGTCCTCGCTGGTATCTGCTGCTACCCCCTGCAAATTACCCTGCCCTTGTCCAGGCAAGCGCTGAATCAGCAGGCCAGCAGCCAACTTGTCGTTTGCAGCCAGCACCAGCGTGGTATCCAATTGCTCGCTTTGCAACATGTAATGCTGCAACACATCGCTAATTTGCTCAAATTTTTCATGCTTCGCCCCAAGCAAGGACACAACCCCCTGGTACGCTTGTTGGCCAGGTTGACGCGATTGAGGGTCGAGCGTGATGGAACAGCGACCTTGCCTGCCCACATTCACCATCTGGCTAAGGCTGGCCAAATCTGGCACCTGGCTACTCACGGTTGCCGTTGCACGCAAAGCGAAATCAGACTGCACCTCAACCACCGCCAACTTCACTGGCCCATCACCAAAAATCTGCAGAACCAGGGCTCCAT
Source organism: uncultured beta proteobacterium (assembly GCA_903930255.1). Classification (GTDB taxonomy): domain Bacteria; phylum Pseudomonadota; class Gammaproteobacteria; order Burkholderiales; family Burkholderiaceae_C; genus Rhodoferax. Next base: position 11,770 of record CAIYYA010000169.1, on the reverse strand, counting down.
CAAACTTGATGCTGGAATGCATCAGCACTGCGGCAGCCGTCATTTCACCCAGCATGTTTTGCACAGGCTCTGAATAAGCGCCCAGACTGACATTGGCAGCGCGTCGACGCAAAATCTCGCACCAAGCATCCGTTATTCGGACTAACACACCGCGCACCGGCAACCCATCGAATAAAAATTTATGTATTTCTGACAAACCATGTTCCGTTTCAAATAAACACAGCCCTTGGACGGGCTTAGGCGAGCTTGTGCAAACTGCCGATAAAGCGCTTGGCATTGGCCACATAATGTGTCGCGCTCTGGCGCAAGCCTGCCATTTGTTCGGGCGACAGCATCCGAACAACTTTGGCCGGACTGCCAATAATCATGCTGCCATCGGCGAATTCTTTACCCTCAGTAACCAGCGCCCCAGCACCAACCAGACAGTTTTTACCAATTTTTGCGCCGTTAAGAACCACAGCACCAATACCGATCAAACTATCGTCCCCCACCGTGCAACCATGCAGCATGGCTTTGTGACCCACTGTCACACCAGAACCAATACACAGGGGCATGCCGCTATCGGCGTGCAAAACACTTAGATCCTGGATATTCGTGCGTGCCCCAATGCGAATCTGATCGGTGTCACCACGCGCCACCACGCCAAACCAAACGCTCACATCCTCACCCAAAACCACATCGCCAATCACTTGCGCACTATCAGCCACCCAGGCTGAATCAGCAATCGTCGGGCTGATGCCGTCAAGTTCATACACTGCCATATCAGTCCTTTTCTTTCAGATTGTCTGTTTTAGTCAATAGAATTGTAAGCAAGCATAACCCGCCGGCATGAATCACCTCCCACTTGCAACATCCCTTGGAAAACCCGAGCAATCAGGCTCGGCTCGCTTGCATGCGCTGCATATTTTGCAAATGTCCGCATGCGCAGACAAAGTTGAGGCTTTGCAAGCGATGGTTTTCGACCAGTGGCAGTTCGACCCAAATGAAACATGGCCTGAGCCCGCCCATTTGCCAGGCAGACCAGCTCGACCACAGCTGGTACACCCCTCAAAATTAAAAACGCGCGCTGTCGGCACGCCCGAAGGCCACGCCGGTCTGATTCATGCGCTGACACACATCGAAGCCAATGCCATCAATCTGGCGCTCGACATCGTTTGGCGCTTTGCCGACTTGCCGGTCGATTTTTATCGGGATTGGTTGCGCGTTGCCCAAGAAGAAGCGCTGCACTTTAGTTTGCTGCAAGCCCATCTCAATCGGCTGGGGTTTTCTTATGGCGACTTTCCCGGGCACGATGGCCTTTGGGACATGGCTCAGCGCACACGGGAGGATGTGCTTGCACGCTTGGCATTGGTGCCACGCACCCTGGAAGCGCGCGGTCTCGATGCCACACCGGCGCTCAGAAATCGGCTTATTTCCATTGGCGACCTGGCAGGTGCCCGTCTCCTCGACATTATTTTGCGCGACGAGATCGGTCACGTTGCCGTTGGCAATCATTGGTTCAACTATCTCTGCAAACAACGTCAGCTAAACAGCGGCACCAGCTCTGCCGAGCTTGCTCAGCGTTTTGCAGCGCCCATTCTGAAAGGTCCGTTCAACCTCGCCGCACGTCGGGCTGCCGGCTTTTCTGAGGAAGAACTCGCAGCCTTGGTTTAACAACACGCCTTCTGTCCATATCACACTAAAACCACATGACGACACTTTCTGATTCAACTGCTGAAGCGCCTGACCTAGCCAGCCTGGCTATTGCACGACAGCCCATACTGGACTGCCAACGCGCCATTTTTGGATACGAACTATTTGACCGCTCCCAAAGCACCCAGGGCTACAGCGCAGCCAGCGATGCCGCACTGCTATTTAACCTGCTGTCAAGTGCCGACAGCGAAGTGCTGAATATGCACCGACCCATTTTTATCAACTGCACACACCAAACATTGGCCGGTGGCCACCTGGACTTGATCGAACCTGAACGCGTGGTGCTTGAAATTCCACCCATGCCCGCAGCGAGTTCGGATAACGAATCGATCGAAACTTATCGGCAAACACTGGCTGATATGCACAAACGTGGTTTCCGCCTGGCATTTGATGACAGCGTGCTCACGCCAGCCTATGCCAGCTGGTTACCACTGGCGAGCTTCATCAAACTCGACATGGTTTTGAAAACAGCCGAAGAGCTTGGTACAACGGCACGCCGTGCCACACGAGCGACCACAGCGCGCCTGATCGCCGAAAAAGTTGAAAACGCCGAACAATTTGCACTGGCCGGTCAACTTGGGTGCAGTCTATTTCAGGGCTATTGGTTTGCCAAGCCCGTGCTGCTCACCGGACAAACCATTCGCCCTGCGCAAGCGGCCATCATCCAACTCATCAACCTGGTGCGCAAGCAAGCCAGCACAGCCGAGATCGAAGAAGTTTTTAAACACGACCCAACCCTATCCTTCAACTTGCTGCGTTTTATCAACTCAGCCGGCTTTGGCTTGAACTGTGAAGTCACCTCGTTTCGCCACGCTGTGATGATTTTGGGGCTTAAAAAACTGTTCCGCTGGGCTGCCTTGCTCATGACCACTTCGCGCGTTGCTGGCACGGCTCCGGCCACGGCGGCGGCGGCCGTGGTGCGTGGGCGCTTAATGGAACTATTAGCGCTGGAATTACTACCGGCCGAAGAGTGCGACAACGCTTTCGTGGTCGGAATTTTTTCCTTGCTCGACACCATGATGGGCATGCCGCTCGAAGAGGCGCTCGAATCCATCGCTTTGCCAAGCTCAGTCACCGACGCTTTGCTGCACGGCACGGGTTTATTGGCGCCGTTTTTGGCACTCACTATGGCCTGTGAAAGTGCTGACGACAGCGCATTTGCCGAGTCCGCTACAGCGCTAAAGTTATCCGACCACCAAGTTAACTGGGCACACTTGCAAGCTCTGGCCTGGGCAGACAACCTGTCGCAGTAACCGGGTCACGTCACCCCCGCGGATGATGCTGGGCATGCAGCGTTTTCAAACGTTCACGTGCCACATGCGTGTAAATGGTCGTTGTCGAAATATCGGCATGGCCGAGCAACAACTGCACAGCCCGTAAATCGGCGCCATGGTTGAGCAAATGGGTGGCAAAGGCATGGCGCAAGGTGTGCGGCGACATCGACTGCGTGATGCCAGCGCTCAGCGCATATTTTTTCACCAACATCCAGAACATCATCCGACTCATGGCTCGCCCGGCGGTACTGCCACGCTGCGTTACAAATAAATCGTCGGTCTGCTGTCCCGCCAACAACTCAGTGCGTGGCTGTCCCAGATAGCGCTCCAGCCACAGGCTCGCTACCTCACCAAAAGGCACCAAACGCTCTTTATTTCCCTTGCCAAAAACGCGCAAAACATGCTCCGACAGACTCACATTCAGCACTTTCAGGGGCACCAGTTCGCTCACCCGCAAGCCGCTGGCATACATCAGCTCAAGCATGCTGCGATCTCGCAGACCGAGCACTGTGCTGGTATCGGGTGCATTCAGCAAAGCTTCCACTTGGGCTTCAGTCAGGCTTTTGGGCATGCGCAGCGCTGGTTTGGCCGACAGAAGTGTCAAGGTAGGGTCGCATTGAATTTGCTTTTCACGCATTGCCCAGCGAAAAAATCGCTTGAAAACGGTTAACCGACGATTGCTCGTGCTGGCACGTGTGATGGGCGTTTGCTCAGCAAAGTAGGCGTTTAAATCAGCGCCATTGGTGCTGAGCAATGCACCTTGCTGGCGCACACGCCAGGCAGCGAAATGCGTCAAGTCACTGCGGTAAGCGCTCAGAGTATTTTTCGACAACCCATGCTCAAGCCAAAGAGCATCAATGAACAAGTCAATCAACGGATCAGGCAGCACAGCCAAAGAAACAGTTTGCGTCATGGTGCTGGATTATTCACCACCTATTGATTTTGCCCGATGATGGATTAAGCACCGTTCGAGCTGAGCCTGGCGAAGCCCTGCAACAAGCCCAGGGCGAGCGGTTCAGACTTCATCGGGTCGGAGCAATAGGAGGCTGTTATCCTTGCGTTGTGAACTTTGCCCAACTGCTCTTTCCTGACTTTTCGCTCATTTTGATTGGCTATCTGGTGTGCCGCTTCACGCCTTTGAACCGGTCTGTCTGGGCGCAGGTTGAACAGCTGGTGTATTTTTTGTTTTTCCCGGTGTTGCTGTTTCATTCAATTGTGAAAAGCCCACTTGACATCGCTGCAGCAGGCAACTTGGTGGGTGCCGGATGGGCGCTGGGCTTGGGTGGCATTGCGCTGGCTTACTCGGTGCCTTATTGGCCAGTTGTCCGGCAACACCTGGCACTGCGCCAGCACGCTGCCAGCGCACAAGTGGCTTTTCGTTTCAATTCATTCATTGGCCTGGCATTGGCCGATCGCGTGGCCGGACCAGCTGGCCTGCTGTTGATCGCACTGGTGATTGGCGTGAGTGTGCCGCTGATGAATGTGGCGGCGCTGTGGCCCATGGCGCGCCACGGCCAGCGTGGTTTTGTCAGCGAACTGGTGCGCAACCCGCTCATCATCGGCACGCTTGGCGGGCTTGTCGCGAATCTGCTGGGCTTTTCGATTCCTGGCTGGCTTGAGCCAAGCTTGACTCGCATGGGTGGCGCTTCGTTGGCGTTGGGGCTTATGGCTGCCGGCGCTGGCATGCAACTGGGCGCACTGAATCACGCCAAACTGCTTGGCTTGGCGCTGCTGCTGATTCGCCACCTGCTGATGCCGCTGATGGCATATGGCTTGTGTCGTTTGTTTGGTCTGAGTGCTGTGCAGGCCAGTGTGCTGATGTTGTTCTCAGCTTTACCGACGGCTTCAAGTTGCTATGTTCTTGCCGCGCGCATGGGCTACGACGGTGCCTACGTGGCAGCGTTGGTCACGCTATCAACCGTGCTGGGAATGCTCAGCTTGCCGCTGGCTTTGGGAATCTTGCGTTAGCCTGGGATTGAATACGAAGGGACTCCCCACTTCATTAGAGAATTTACTGTTCGGGCAAATGAATTTACTCTGCCAAAAGCTCCTAAAAACATAGCTACCATCGCTTATCTATAAAGCGCTAGTGGCCGATTTCTCACTCAGACAAGGCCCAAGCCACATGCTCACGCACCAAGGCACTGGCATCCTGGGCACGCTGATTCAAGGCTTGGCGAACCACAGGGTCTGCCTGCTGACGCCATGCGTTTCCCAACGCGACAGCCAGGTTACGCAACCAGCGTTCATAACCAATCCGTCGAATCGGAGTGCCTTCGGTTATTCGCAAAAAATCGGCTTCACTCCACCCAAAAAACGTCACAAGCTGCTGGTTAACCAACCCACTGCGCGCATCAAAATCGGGTAAAGCACTGCGCTGGGCAAACTTGTTCCAAGGGCAAACCAGCTGACAGTCGTCACAGCCATAAATGCGGTTGCCCATCAGAGCACGCATTTCCGTTGGAATCGACCCGGCGTGTTCGATCGTCAAATAAGAAATGCAACGCCGTGCATCCAACCGATAAGGCGCCACAATGGCCTGCGTTGGACACACATCCAGACAAGCCTGACAGCGGCCACAGTGCTGCGCAGCGTGCTCACTGATCGGTAGCGCTATGTCGACAAAAATTTCACCCAAAAAAAACATCGACCCGGCATGTCGGTTAAGCAACAAAGTGTGCTTGCCACGCCAACCCTGGCCGCTGCGGCTAGCCAACTCGACCTCCAGTACCGGTGCAGAATCTGTGAACACGCGGTAGCCAAGCGGCGTGACCTGACTGGCGATTTTTTCGCTGAGTTTTTGCAGTCGTTTGCGCATCAGCTTGTGGTAATCACGACCCCGCGCATAGAGCGACACCACCGCCTCAGAAGAACGCTGCAGGCGCGCAAACTCAAGCTTTTGCCAGCCGCCAGACGTATCTGCAGGCAAATAATCCATCCGTGCAGTGATCACACGCAGCGTGCCCGGCACCAATTCAGTCGGGCGAGCACGCTTCAGACCATGTGCAGCCATATAGGTCATATCGCCATGAAAGCCCTGCGCCAGCCAAGCCAATAAACCAGGCTCAGCGGTCGACAGATCAACCCCGGCGATACCAATGCCAGCAAAACCAAGCTCACGAGCCCAAAGCTGTATCTGCGAAACGCTGATCATGTGGGTTGCAGTTAACTTCGTATCTTGCTCAAAATTTTGATAGCAGTTCATGCAATACCCATGAGTTTTTGGACTTTATAGCTGTATTTTCATCGAGAAAATAACACGCCCCCTTGACTGCAGCCCCACCCATGTAGCTACTTGACCCGAAAAAAAGACTACATCTTCAACCTTGATCTGAAACCCGTCATCGGCATTTTCCCTGTAGCATAAACCTCGTCGCTGATCAACACGATGCGAGTTGACGATGATGGCGCAGGTTTTGGGCGTCATAGCGGCTGCAATTAGCGCTAAGTCTGGACGGAAACTGCCCGGCTTGAGCGGCACCCGTACCGGCACACCACCAGCCAGCTCAATATTGGGCACATATGTCCCACAAAGCAGACATCCGACATCTGACGAAATGTTGGGGACAGAGCTGGTTCACTGCGTGTAACTGCGGTCTGTCCCACAAAGCAGACATCCGACATCTGACGAAATGTTGGGGACAGAGCTGGTTCACTGCGTGTAACTGCGGTCTGTCCCACCAAGTCTTACATTTCGAAATCTTGCCCAGTGCCGATCATGGCGCGCTCAACCAAGCGTCGGTCGAGGCGGTCGCTCAGAAGTTCTGCAAAATGGTAAACGAAGTTACGTAAATAAACACCCCGCTTGAAGGCCACCCGCGCAATATTTTGTCCAAACAATTGGCCTGCCGGACGAACCACCAGTTCACTTTTAGCCCCTTCTTGCAGCACATCACGCACTGACATTTCAGCAGCAATGCCGATACCCAAACCAAGCCGCACATAGGTTTTGATGACGTCTGAATCGATGGCCTCCAGAGCGATGCGGGGTTGCAATTTTCGAGCCGCAAAGGCATGGTCGATTTTGGTCCGTCCGGTGTAAGACGGGTGATAAGTGATCAGTGGTTCTTTGGCAATGTCTTCCAGCGACAAATGCTCTTTGGTGCAGAGTGGATGTCCGATCGGCAAAACCAGCACATGCTGCCATTCATAGCACGGCAGGGTGACCAGTTCTTCGTAGCCTGCAATGGATTCAGTAGCAAAGCCAATTTCAGCGATTTCATCGATGAGCATGCGCGCCACCTGATCGGGTGAGCCCTGGTGCAAGCTGACATTTACCTTGGGGTAGGCAAGGCGCAATTTGGCCACGGGCTCAGGTAATACATAACGCGCTTGCGTATGCGTGGTGGCAATGGACAGTGTGCCGCTGTCTTGGGCACTGTATTGTTCACCAATGCGCTTGAGGTTACTCACTTCGCGCAAAATCACATCAATGCTTTTGAGAACCTGCTGCCCAGGTTCGGTCACACGCTTCAGACGTTTTCCATAGCGGGCAAAAATTTCAATGCCTAATTCTTCTTCGAGCTCAAGAATGGCTTTCGATACGCCAGGCTGCGACGTGTGCAAAGCTTTGGCGGCTTCAGTCAGGTTCAGGTTGCGCCGAACAGCTTCCTGGACAAAACGAAATTGATGCAGATTCACAGGTAAAACAGCATCAACTCACAGCAACAGCTGCGAGCAGTTCAATGACCCGCGCCTCTTCACCCACCGAAGGTCGCAAGTTGAAGTTAACCGCAGGAAATTGCACCCGCAGCGCATCAACCAGCACAGGCAAGTCTTCGCGAGCATGTCGACCGACGCCCAAAAACATCGGCACAATGCGGATCGTGTCAACCCCAAGTCGAATCAGTTCGGTGGCGGCAACGTCCAGACTAGGCTGCGTAAGCTCCAAAAATGCACACCGAACCATGCCTTGCGGATCGATTTCAAGCATGCGCTGAGCCACATTGTCGATGGGTGCTCGCCAGATCGGGTCGCGCGAGCCGTGGCCAAAAAGAATCGTTGCGTTCATATCGATGCGTGCTCCAAAATGGTGTCAAATGAATTTGATTTTGTGGCTTCAGCGCCTGAGAACCAGCCACGCGAAAGCCGTCAATGAGATCAGAGAATAGAGCATTCCTGGCAAAGCTGCTGTGAGCCAGGGCTGCCAACTTTGCAAATTGCCAATATAGCCAAAAACGTTGTTCAGCAAAAAGAAACTGATGCCCGCTAAAACGCCACCAAAAACATAGGTGGCAATGGTTCCAGAACGAAAATGCAAGTAAGCAAAAGGCAGCGCCAACACCACCATCACCAAGCAACTCAATGGATAAAAGACTTTTTTCCAAAATTCAATTTCGTAGCGTTGTGCGGTCTGGCCATTGCTTCTGAGATGCTGAATATAGGCAAACAAATCAAGGGTACGCATGCGTTCAGGCTTGAGCAAGGCAGCCGACACCATTTCGGCACTGATATAGTTCGGCCAACGCAACTGCTCGAGCTGGGAACGATCTATCTTGGCAGATTCGGCGCCACGCAATGGAAACTCGGTGCGGCCAACCTGACTTAGCTGCCAAGCGGTGTCGTCACCCAGATTGGCTGACTTGGCTTGCATCATGGATACCAGAAACCCCCGGTTGTCAAACTCAAAAATACGCACATCACGCAGATTACCGTCAGGTGCAAGCTCGCCCACATTCACCGCATAGTGGCTATAAGTCTGTTTTTCTTTGAGCCATGCACCGGTTTGCCCCAATGTGATGCGCCCGGTGTAGCGTGCTTTGAGCAATTGTGCGGTGCGATCAGCGGCGGGGGCAACGTAATCGCCTACCAGCAAAGTTAAAACAACAAATCCCATCCCTAGCATGAGCAGGGTTTTCAGAGCGCGCCATGGATCCAGACCACTGGTGCGCAAAATGGTGTATTCGGAGCTTTGTGCCAAGCGTGCCATGACAAAAATGGTGCCTATCAGCACAGCAATTGGCATTAACTCATATAGATGCCCTGGGATGATCAAAGCCACATACGTCAGCCCATGCAGCATGGTGTAGCCGGTCGCCGCATGACGCCCTACCGATTGAATTTCTTCAACCAAATCGAAAAAGAAAATCAAGGCCAAAAAACCCAGCGTGACAAACGCCACGGCATGAATGACTTCTGCAAAAATTTGTTTACGAATGGTTTTCAAGTTGCACGGCTCTGGGCTGAGGTGTTGAAAGCGCGCCAACGCACGATATCGCGCCAACGCCAATTGTTGTGGCTCTTGGCCAGCCACAACAGGGCCATAAAAAATACGCTCAAATGCAGCGTCAGCATGAATTGAAACAACGTGAATTTGCCGGCAACAATCCAGTTTTGCCCCAAATTAAGCAGGTTGTAATAAACCACAAAAGTAAATAAAGCAAAAATCTGATTGCCACTGCGGCCCACGCGCGGATTCACACCCGACACCGCCAAACCGATCAGAATAAAGTTGAACGAGGCCAAGATCAGTCCAAAACGCCATGACAGCTCAGCTAAATTCCAGGGTGACAAGTTTTCGAGCAACTCGATCGTTGGACGCGTATTGGACGGCACACTGTTCACCGCATTCAAGGCTTCAACACTGATTTGCGTGCCGTATTCGACAAATTCGCTGATCTTGATATCGCTTCCATTGAGATTGCGCTCTAGGCGTTGCCCGTTACTTAGCAGCAAGAACTGGCCGTTAGGCAGATTGTCGATGCGCCCGCTTCGAGCAGAGGTCATGGTTTCTTTGCCAAATTCGGTTGTAGCAATAAATACGTTGGCACCGACTTTATCGCCAGAGTTATCTTTTTCAACAAAGAATACGCGTGCACCGTTGGCGGACTCCTGAAACTGTCCGGGTTCGATGCGCTCAAAATCCCCGCGCTTTTCATATTGACTGCGCATCTCTTCAATGCGCTGATTAGTCCAAGGCAAGACCAACAATGCCAATGCAGCAATGACGGCCAAAACTGGCCAGGCAAAACGAAACAGCGCCGGCAATACTGAAGTCAGGCCACGCCCACTGCTCAACCAGATCACCATTTCACTGTCACGATACATGCGCGACAAACTGGCAATAATGGAGATGAACAAGCTCAGGGTGAGCAAGGTTGGCATATAGGCCAACACGGTATAGCCCATAACCAACATCACATCAGACGGATTAAAACTGCCACGCGAAGCCAAGCCCAACGTGCGAATCAGCGTCATGGTCATCACCACAGTGACGAGCACGATCAAAATTGCGCCAAAACTTCGCGAAAGTTCTTGCCGTATGGATGAATGGAATAACATTGTGTACAAAGGAAAACCGTGATTATGAACTTTGAACTGAGCACAACCGATGCCAGCGCTGTGACGCTGCAAAAATGTGATGCCTTGCTGGTGCTGATCAATAGCACGTTCAAGGCTTCGAGCGGCGCGCTTTCTACACTTGTTGCGAAAGCGCAGAAAGCCGGTGACCTGTCTGAAAAACCGGGTAGCTTGCTCGACATCTACCGACCTGTCGGACTCGAATGCAAGCGATTGGTGCTAGTGCAACTTGGTCAAGCGCAGCCAAACGATGTGCGCAAGGCCGTTAGCAACGCCATTGGGTTGATCAAAGTCAGTCAGCCCAAAGACTTGGTTGTGTTTTTTGAACAAACGCCAGAGTCTGGCGCTCTGCGTGCGACCATGCTGACATTGGCAGATGCCAGTTACAGCTACATCACCACAAAAACCAAGCCTGAAGCACGCTCGATTCGCCATGTAAACCTGGCCATGCCAAACAGTGCAGCGCTGGCCAGCCCATTCAAGCGATTCGTTGCCACAGTCCTCGGCATTGAATTAGCCAAGGAGTGGGGCAATCGACCTGCCAACCATGCAAGCCCCAGCCTATTCGCGCAAGCAGCTTGCAAATTAGCCAAGTTTGCACGCATCAAGTGCCAGGTGTTGGATGCCAAAGCGCTGCATAAACTCGGCATGGGTGCTTTTTTGGCAGTTGCCCAAGGTTCGGCTGAGCCATTGCAGTTTATTGTGTTGCGTTACAACGGCAGCACCAAAACACAGCCGCCAGTCGTATTGGTCGGCAAAGGTATCACGTTTGACAGTGGGGGCATTTCGCTTAAACCCGCAGCGGAAATGGATGAAATGAAGTTCGACATGTGTGGTGCAGCCAGTGTGCTCGGCGTGTTTCGGGCTTTAGCAGAACTGCAACCGGCTATCAACGTGGTCGGACTGATTCCGGCTTGTGAGAATTTACCCGGAAGTCGTGCTGTCAAACCAGGCGATGTAGTCACCAGCATGAGTGGCCAGACGATTGAGATTTTGAACACCGATGCCGAAGGCCGCTTGGTGTTATGCGATGCACTGACCTATGCAGAACGATTCAAGCCCTGCGCAGTGGTAGATATTGCGACACTCACCGGAGCCTGTGTGATTGCGCTTGGCGCTGTGCGCAGTGGCCTTTTTTGCAACGATCCTCACTTGTCCGCAGCCTTGCAAGCCGCAGGTGATTCGTCGCAAGATCCCTGCTGGCTCATGCCTTTGGATGATGACTACGCAGAAGGCCTTAAAACCAACTTTGCCGACGTGGCCAACGTAGCAGGACGACCTGCCGGCGCCATTTCAGCCGCCAAATTTTTGCAACGCTTTGCTAGCACCTATGCGTGGGCACATCTTGACATTGCTGGCACCGCCTGGAAAAGCGGCACCGCTAAAGGCGCTACAGGCCGTCCCGTCGGTTTGCTACTGGACTACTTGTTGGACGCAACCAAACCGGCTAAAGTTTTGTGACAAGCATAAGTTTCCACCTGAACGCACAAAACCGCGTGCACTAT
>CAIYYA010000168.1 GCA_903930255.1 uncultured beta proteobacterium | reverse complement strand
GTCGTGGCAACCAAATCAGAAAACCCACGTGCCATGTGTACGTGACGGTTGGTAACTGAAAGAGGCCAGGAAGATATGGGACAAAAAATCCATCCAACCGGCTTTCGCTTGTCGATTAGCCGCAACTGGTCATCACGCTGGTACGCCAGTGACCGTGATTTCGCTGGTATGCTGGCTGAAGACATCAAGGTACGTGAGTACCTGAAAGCCAAGCTTAAAAATGCATCGGTATCACGCATTTTGATCGAGCGTCCAGCCAAAAATGCGCGTATCACCATTTATTCGGCTCGTCCGGGTGTAGTGATCGGCAAAAAAGGCGAAGACATCGAGAATCTCAAGCGCGAACTAGGTCGCCAACTGAGCGTGCCAGTAGCCGTGAACATCGAGGAAGTGCGCAAGCCTGAAATCGATGCTAAGCTGATTGCTGATTCGATCACGCAGCAGCTCGAAAAGCGCATCATGTTCCGTCGGGCAATGAAGCGTGCCATGCAAAACGCCATGCGTCTGGGTGCACTGGGCATCAAGATCATGTCTGCAGGTCGTCTAAACGGTATCGAAATTGCGCGTACCGAGTGGTATCGCGAAGGCCGCGTGCCTTTGCACACCCTGCGTGCAGACATCGATTACGGCACTTCGGAAGCCAAAACTACCTACGGCATCATTGGTGTCAAGGTATGGGTTTACAAGGGTGATACCTTGGGTCGTCATGATTTGCCAGCGGTTGAGACACCACGCCCAGATGATGAGCGCCGTCCCCGCGGCCCGCGTCGTGATGACCGAGGTGCTCGTCCTGGCTCTGATCGTCCGGCACCCCGTGGTGCTCGCCGTCCTGTTGGTAGCAACGCAGCGCCCACAGATGGCAGTGACAAACCGGCCGAGGCTCTTGGAGCCCCTGCTTCCAAACCCACCGTTCAGCGCGTCCGCAAGGTTGCCGCGCCAGGTACTGCCACTAGCACTAGCGCTGTGGCAACTGACGGTAAAGGAGAATAACCATGTTGCAACCCGCGCGTCGTAAGTACCGCAAAGAGCAAAAAGGCCGTAACACTGGCGTTGCCACCCGAGGCAGTTCGGTGGCATTTGGTGATTTTGGTCTGAAGTGCACTGATCGTGGCCGTTTAACCGCTCGTCAAATCGAAGCTGCACGTCGTGCCATTTCGCGTCACGTTAAACGTGGTGGTCGAATTTGGATCCGTGTCTTTCCTGACAAGCCAATTTCACAAAAGCCAGCTGAAGTTCGTATGGGCAACGGCAAAGGAAATCCCGAGTATTACGTGGCAGAAATTCAACCCGGCAAAATCGTTTTCGAAATTGTTGGTGTGACCGAAGAGTTGGCTCGTGAAGCGTTTCGCCTGGCTGCGGCCAAGCTGCCTTTGCGCACCACTTTTGTGGCGCGCATGGTTGGCCAGTAATCAGGAGCAAATGATATGAAAACGACTGAATTACGACAAAAAGATGTTGCAGGTTTGCAATCTGAAATCAAGGAGCTGCAAAAGGCTCACTTTGGATTGCGCATGCAAAAAGCCACCCAACAGCTCAACAACACTAACACGCTGCGCATTGCGCGTCGTGATATTGCTCGCGCCAAGACCATTCTTGTCGAGAAGCAAAGTGCCACCCCATCCGCCAACTAAGGAGCGAACATGACGGAAGCTAAAACATCCCTCAAACGCACCTTGATTGGCAAGGTCGTCAGCGACAAGCGCGCAAAAACAGTCACGGTGCTGATTGAACGTCGCGTAAAGCATGAGCTTTATGGCAAGATTGTTGGTAAATCTAGCAAGTACCACGCCCACGATGAAAAAGGCGAGTACAAACTAGGCGATATCATTGAAATTACCGAGAGTCGTCCGATTTCTAAAACAAAAAACTGGGTTGCCAGTCGCTTGGTTGAAAAAGCAGGTTTGGTTTAATTATCAGCGTTGCGGTAGCGTAAGCTCATATAAATAGGCTCACTTGGTGAGCCTATTTAACTGGAGGGTGCGAGGAGGCTTTCAAACTTTTGCTTTGGTGCCGAATGTCCGATACCCACTTGGTTACAAGTCGGCCATCAAATAATGGGCACCGGCTATGGGATTATGGTAATAAGGTGCAATTTCATAAAAGCCAAGATCCTCGTAGAGCGCACGTGCAGCCTCCATTTCGCTCAATGTATCGAGTAAAACACAGGCATAACCCGCTTGTCCAGCCGCCTCCAAAATCGATTCGCTGAGCATGCGGCCAACGCCCAAACCACGAAACGATGGCTTGACGAAGAGTCTTTTCATTTCACATGCGTTGGCGTAGTCGACACTGTCAAGCGGTCGCAATGCGCAGCAGCCCGCCCATTCATCTCCAGACTTTGCCAGCAGCAGGGTGCCGCGTGGCAAGATGTATTCGCCCGGAAGCTCGTTCAATTCTGTAGAAAAATTTTGAAAGCACAGATCCACGTCTAGACTTAGTGCATATTCTTCAAACAAAATCCTTGTGACTTGAAGCTCTGACTTACTCAAAGCCGCAATAATTTGAATGCTGGGGCTTGTGTTACGTTCCAAGGGCTGCATTGGTTGTTCAGGCAACGAGCTGCAAACCAAGTGCAACAAAGGCGGCGCAGGCAATCAAAATTGTGGCGGCACGCCGGCGATCAGTGCTTGTATCGCTGGAACTAGGCGCTTTAAAGTCCAGTGTTTTATCCCCAAAAATCATCGGTTTAACGAGATTTTCATGTTTTTTAAAGAAATAAATTGCAATGGCACACAAGTGCATCACGACTAAAAACAGCAGCATCAGCTTTCCGATCTGCCGATGATAAAAAGTAGCGTAACCAACAATTGACTCAGAGACAAAGCGAGTCAGTGGCCCACTTGCAGAAATTTCATCATCACTCAACATGCCTGAGCTAACTTGCAATAAAAGAAATCCGAGCATCGCGATAACAGACCAGGCTCCCAGCGGATTGTGGCCAACTGAGTCATGCGGTTGGATGGTGCCGCGCAAAAACTGCCATGAATGGGCTGGACTGTAGACAAAGGAAGCAAAACGCGACCAGACACCACCCTGAAATCCCCAAATTAAGCGCCACAGCAACAAAGTTAAGACGGTAAAGCCCAGACGGAAGTGCCAGGCCATGGCCGCTCCGCCAATCTGCGCACTCACGATCAAGCCGATAAAACAAACGGCCAGCGACCAGTGAAACACGCGCGTGGGGGCATCCCAAACTCTGACAATCATGCTAATACCTTCTTTCTGTGAAGAACAACGCAGACTTTAACGAATCCTTTTACACTTCGCGACCCGGTTCCAATTTTTAGGTAAATAATGAAAGGTCTTTCCATGAAAAAACTCACCCTTCTCGCGCTGACCCTGTCGACATTGTGTGTGGCAACCAGCGCATCAGCACAGTTCGCCAAACCCGAAGACGCCATTAAGTACCGTAAGAGTGCCTTGTTTGTAATGGGTCAAAATTTTGGGCGTGTCGCTGCCATGGCTACGGGCAAGGCCGAATTCAACGCCAAACTGGCTGCCGAGAGTGCCGCCAATGCCGACTTTGTGGCCAAGATGCCCTGGGAAGGTTTTGTTGCGGGCACCGACAAAGGTGGCGATACCCGTGCCAAGGCTGAAATTTGGACTGACAAAGCCAAATTTGATGATCTCGCTAAAAAAATGCAGCAAGAAATGCATAACCTGGCCACTGTCGCAAAAACGGGCAGCCTGGAGAACATCAAAACCGCGTTTACTGCAGCAGCGGGCACTTGCAAAAGCTGTCACGACGATTTTCGCGCCAAGTGATGCTTGCAGCGCCCGCTGGGGCGCCTCCAACGGAGGAAGTTAGGTTGAACGATTTATTCTTACCAAGAGCCGCATGCTTGACACGGCGTCAGTTCGCCATGAACGCAGGCGGGCTCATACTGCTGACGGGGCTGAATACTCCGGCGCTGGCCGTGAGCCTGGCTGATTTGAGTGCAGCACAAGCTTCCCAGGGCTTGAAGCTGGCTCTCGAAAAAGGGGCTTTGGCGGCAGTCACCCTGCTCGGTCAAAGTAACGGGTTCATGGGCAACGAGGCTGTGCGCATTGGGCTGCCCGCCTGGCTTACTGATGCCGGCAAGTTGCTGCGGAGTTTTGGTCAGGGTGCGCGTCTGGATGAACTGATCGTGTCCATGAATCGAGCGGCCGAGGCCGCAGTACCCCTGGGTAAAGATCTGCTGATGGGTGCGGTCAAGTCGATGAATGTTCAAGACGCCAAAAAAATCCTGAGCGGTGGTGAAACATCGGTGACCGACTTTTTCTCAGAAAAAACCCGTCCAGCACTTGGGCAAAAATTTTTACTGGTCGTTAGCAAGACCACGGCGCAAGTCGGGTTGGCCGACAAATACAACCAATTTGCGGCCAAAGCTTCGGGTATGGGCTTGCTCAAGGGCGACGACAGCAGCATTGAGCACTACGTCACCGGTAAAACCCTCGATGGGCTGTATTTCATGATTGCCCAAGAAGAAAAAAAAATTCGCCAAGATCCAGTTGGCACTGGCAGTGCTGTGCTGCAAAAAGTATTTGGTGTCTTGCGTTAAGTTTCAAGTAATACCCGCGCATGTCAAGCTTGTCCCGGCATAACGCCATTCTGGTTTTTTTAGTATTTGCATTTGCCTATTTTTTATCGTCACTGATACGCGCGATCACCGCGACGCTCTCGCCGACGCTGACACAAGAGTTCGCCCTGAATGCGCGAGATCTGGGCTTGTTGGCCGGTGGCTATTTTCTGGGTTTTGCGGCAACACAGTTGCCCTTGGGGAGTTTGCTCGACCGCTATGGACCCAAAAAAATCATCCTGAATTTTTTGATTGTGGCCGTGTTGGGTTGTGCCGCATTTGCCATGGCTGATCATTTCAATGGCCTGCTTTTGGCGCGCATACTGACCGGAGTTGGTGTAAGCGCTTGTCTGATGGCACCATTAACCGGTTATCGGCGCTGGTTTTCTGCGAGCTCGCAAATGCGCGCCAACTCATGGATGCTCATGACCGGTGCTCTGGGAATGGTGGCTTCCACTTTGCCGGTGCAGTGGTTGCTGCCCCTGATTGGCTGGCGGGTCATGTTCTGGATTTTGGCGGTTTTGGTGGTTTTGGCGATCGTGCTGATTCTTTGGCTGGTGCCGCAGTGGCAAGTGTCTGAAACTTTGCCTACGGCAGTTGGTTCGGAGCGCGACGCTCACGCTAGTTACGCCGAGGTTTGGCGCCATCCCTATTTCCGCAAAATGGCACCGATGGGCTTTTTTATTTATGGTGGCTTAGTGGCGATGCAAACCCTCTGGGCCACGCCCTGGATGATCCGTGTGGCGGGGTTTACGGCACTACAAGCTGCCAGTGGTTTGTTTGGCATCAATATTGGCATGTTGCTGGCTTTTTGGGCCTGGGGCTTGGCAAACCCCTGGCTAACCCAGCATGGGTATAGCGCTGATCGTCTGATTCGCGCCGGATTGCCCTTCAGTTTTATTGTTTTGGCTATTATTATCATAGCTGGTCCTGCGCTTGCAGACTGGACGGCAGTGGCTTGGGCTTTATATTGTGTGGGCTGTACATTTGTCGCCCTGGCGCAACCGGCGGTTGCCATGGCATTTGCCCCCGGACTGGCAGGTCGCGCATTGTCGTCATTTAACCTGTTGATTTTTGCGGGGGTATTTGCGGTGCAGTGGGGCATTGGTTTGGCGATAGACGGTTTTAAAGTCTTGGGTTTGCCGGAAATTCAGGCTTTTCAAGCCGCTATGGGTATCTATTTGCTGTTTACCCTGCTTTCATACGCTTATTTTTTGGCGGCAAAAAGTCATAATCACTAACCTGCAGTGGCTTTTTACGCGACAAGCTTACAAAACATGAACAACGGTATTTTCATCATCGCTCACGCACCCCTGGCCAGTGCTTTGCGCCAGTGCGTGTTGCATGTATTTCCAGATGCAGCATCGGTGCTTGCCGTGCTTGATGTGCAGCCCAATACGCCCATCGAAGAAACACTCCAAACTGCCAGAATAACACTGGACATGCTCAACACCCCCCGCACTTTGGTGCTCACCGACATGTTTGGCGCAACGCCGTGCAATGTGGCTCAAAAACTCGTCGATGGCATACAGTCACGGCTTGTTACAGGCGTCAATTTACCCATGCTTATGCGGACTGTGACTTACCGCAACGAGGGCATGGATGCTCTCGTTGCACGTGCATTGGCCGGTGGAACGCAGGGCATCATGCAAGTTGCCGTCTCGGCACCGCAAAATCAGCAACGAAAACACCATGATCAAAACAACCACGACCATCAGCAATAAGCTGGGCCTGCATGCCCGGGCATCGGCCAAACTCACCAAATTGGCAGGTGGTTTTCCATGTGAAGTCTGGATGTCCAAAGGTGAGCGCCGCGTTAATGCAAAAAGCATCATGGGTGTGATGATGTTGGCAGCCGGAATTGGTACTCAGGTCGAACTCGAAACGCACGGTGAACGAGAGCAAGAAGCCCAGAATGCCTTGCTGGCTTTAATCGCCGACAAGTTCGGAGAGGGTGAGTGACTTTTTCCATTCACGGACTGGCGGTTGCACGCGGCATTGCCATTGGGCGAGCTGTGTTGGTGGCTTCCACCCGACTGGATGTTGCGCACTATTTCATCGAGGCCGGACAAGTTGCGGCTGAAGTCAAGCGGGTACGTGATGCGCGTGATGCTGTCGTCGATGAAATTCACCGATTACAAGTCAGTGTGGCTCATATGGGACCGAAAGAGGCGCCCCATGAGCTGATGGCTTTGCTCGATGTGCATTTGATGCTACTGCAAGATGAAGAACTCAGCCGCGGCGTCAAACATTGGATCACTGACCGCCTGTACAACGCCGAATGGGCCTTGACGACTCAGTTTGAAATCATCGCGCGCCAATTTGATGACATGGAAGATGAGTATCTGCGCGAGCGCAAGGCCGATCTTGAGCAAATCACAGAAAAAGTCTTGCGTGCCATGCGCGGCGTTTCTTTACCGGTGATGCAACCGATGGCTCGAGCCACGCGCAAGCCCTCGCAACAAGATTTGCTGCTGGATGATACGGTCAATGTTCCACTCATATTGATTGCCCACGATCTTTCTCCGGCCGACATGCTGCAATTCAAAAAAAGCGTGTTTGCCGGTTTTGTGACCGATGTGGGAGGCAAAACCTCACACACAGCCATTGTGGCGCGCAGTCTGGATATTCCAGCAGTTGTGGGTGTGCGCCTTTGTAGTCATTTGGTGCGGCAGGACGACTGGGTCATCATTGATGGTGATGCGGGTGTGGTGGTGGTTGATCCGTCGCCCATCATTTTGGCTGAATATGGATTCAAACAACGCCAAGGAGAGCTGGAGCGTGGTCGTTTGTCGCGCCTGCTGCACACCCCTTCGGTGACGCTGGATGGCGAAAAAATTGAATTACTCGCGAATATCGAAATGCCCGATGATGCTGCTGCGGCGATTCGAACGGGTGCTGTTGGCGTGGGTTTATTTCGCAGCGAATTCCTTTTCATGGGTCGCCATGGCAAACTGCCCAACGAGGAAGAGCAGTACCTTGCGTATCGAAAAGCTATCGAAGGAATGCAGGGGCTACCGGTCACCATTCGCACCATCGATGTTGGTGCTGACAAACCACTCGATGAAAATTTGCGCGACGATGCCCATCTTAATCCGGCATTGGGGCTTCGTGCGATACGCTGGAGCCTGGCCGATCCGTCGATGTTTCTGACCCAGCTGCGCGCCATTTTGCGTGCTGCTGCGCATGGTCAGGCCAATGTCATGATTCCGATGTTGGTGCACGCCAGTGAAATTCGTCAAACCATGGCGTTGCTGGATCATGCGCGCGTGCAGCTCGATAACCGGGGTGTCGCGTATGGGCCGCTCAAAATTGGTGCCATGATCGAAATCCCTGCTGCGGCACTGACCCTCAATGTGTTTCTCAAGTATTTCGACTTTCTGTCCATTGGCACCAACGATTTGATTCAGTACACCTTGGCGATTGACCGTGCCGATGAGTCAGTGGCACATCTGTATGACCCGATGCATCCGGCAGTGTTGCGTTTGGTTGCCAACACCATTGCGCAGTGCCAGGCGCAGGGAAAACCAGTCAGCGTGTGTGGTGAAATGGCTGGCGACATCAACATGACGAAACTCTTGCTGGGCATGGGGCTGCGCAGTTTTTCCATGCATCCCGCGCAAATACTGGCGGTTAAACACGAGGTTTTGCGTGCTGATATTGGCAAGCTAAAGCCATGGGCTGCGGCCATATTGGCTGACGATGAACCTGCCCCACGCTTTAGCAAACGCCAATAGTCGGAAAACGGTTGAAATCAACAAAAAGGATTTTTTATGAATCTAAAAACTCAATCCAAATACTGGCTGCTACTGCCACTGGCCTTAACTCTGGCGCTACAAGTTAAAGCTCAGACTCAGCGGGCAGGCACATTCAAAGCGGTGCAAGGTGAGGTCAGTGTGGTTCTGGCCAGCACAGCTCGCGTGGCCAATGTTGAAGGTGCTTTGCAGCAAGCCGATCGAATTGTGACCGGGCGCAATGCCAGCACCACCTTTATGCTGAAAGACGGAACCGTGGTGTCGGTTGGGCCCAATAGCACGCTGGAGCTGGCAAAAATCGCGTTTGACCCGGTTGCGCAAGAAGGTAGTCTGAGTTTGAGCTTGCTGCAAGGCACGATTCGTGTTGTGACGGGGTGGTTGGCCAAACTGCACCCAGAAAGTGTTCAGGTGATGACACCAACCACGGTGGTGGGTGTGCGGGGAACCGATTTTATTGTGGAGGTACCGTGATGCGAGTTATTCACTATTGCGCCATGCTCAGCATCAGTGCCATGCTTCTCGGCTGTGCGGCACCTGTCACCCGGGTGATTTTGCTGCCCGAAGCATCAGGGCGAACCAGTTCAGTTGAAGTGAAAACCCGCGCGGGCACTCTCACGCTGTCACAAGCATACCAAAGCGCTGAAGTCGATGCGGCGGGGCAGCTCACGCCAATTGACATGAATCCGTTGGAGGTGATCGATCGCTACGGTGGCATGCTGGCACAACTTCCCGCCGCTGACGAGCAATTTATGCTCTATTTTGAGCCTGGTGGTTCTAATTTAACGCAAGCTTCGCAGGTGCTGTTGCCTAAAATTTTGTTGCGCGCCAAAGCTCGAAAAGGTGGAGAAATTGTGGTGATTGGGCACACTGACCGTGTCGGGGCTGTACCAGCCAATGATGCACTGTCGCTTAAGCGAGCACAATCCATTCGCGACTTGCTGATAGCCCAGAGCTTCAAGCCTGAGCTGATAGAGGCTATCGGTCGGGGGGAGCGAGCCCCCCTTGTGCCCACTGCGGATGAGGTAGACGAGCCAAAAAACCGTCGTGCAGAAGTTCTGGTGCGCTGAATTTTGCGTTAAAACAAGCGTGCAATCAGGGGGCTTAGCACAGAGGCAAGCAGCACTTGCAGCCCCAAAGCCAGACCTGCAAAAGCGCCGGCATCCGCATTCACCTGCATGGCACGTGCAGCGCCGATGCCATGCGCGGCTGTGCCGAGCGCGAAACCGCGCACCATTTGCCAGACTGCTTGGTGTGATATCTTTAGCCAACCCAACAAAGTTTGACCACTGAGTGCGCCCACCATGCCGGTCACTACCGCAAAAACGGCTGCCAAAGCCGGAATGCCGCCAATTTTGTCGGCAATGCCCATCGCCACCGGCGCTGTCACTGATTTGGGTGCCAGCGACAGCACCACATCAGACGGTAAAGCCAAGCCCCACCCCAGTAAAAGTGCAGAACCACTGGCTGCTGCGCCACCGAACAGCGCTGCCAATAGCAACGCGAAACCGTGTTGGCGTAGCGCAGCGCGGCGCTCCCAGAGCGGCCATGCCAAGGCCACAATCGCAGGTCCAAGCAGGAAATGGATGAACTGTGCGCGAGCAAAATAGCTTGGGTAACTGACCCCGCCGATTGACAGCAAACTGGCCAGGGTGAGCACTGACCAGAGCACTGGATTGGCCCAATCCGCTTGCTTCAGACGGGCATAAAGTGCTTGTGCCAACAGATAAACCAGCAGCATTGCGGTCAAACCAAAAAGTGGCGTTGCAGAAAGATAAACCCAAAGCTAAAACCGTGGCAAATCAGGGTGCTTGATCTGCCCTCCGCGCACTAGCATCTTGCCGTATTCGGCACAGCGGTGCAGCGTGGGGATGACCTTGCCGGGGTTGAGTAGTCCTTTGGGGTCAAAGGCACGCTTGACGCCAAACATCTGTTCGTTTTCTTCAGCGGAAAACTGCACACACATGCTGTTGAGCTTTTCCACACCCACGCCATGCTCGCCCGTCACGGTGCCACCCATGGCCACACTGGTCTCCAGAATGTCGGCGCCAAATAGCTCGCAGCGGTGCAATTGATCGGGGTCGTTAGCGTCAAACAAAATCAGCGGGTGCAGGTTGCCGTCGCCCGCGTGGAATACATTGGCGCAGCGCAGGCGGTATTTTTTTTCCATTTCGGCAATCGCCAGCAAAATGTCGGCGACGCGTTTGCGCGGAATGGTCGAGTCCATGCACATGTAGTCCGGGCTGATGCGCCCACTGGCCGGAAACGCATTTTTGCGACCACTCCAGAATTTCAGTCGTTCGGCCTCGTTTTGGCTTACTGCAATTTTGGTAGCGCCCTGTGCAAGTAGCACCTGCGTCATACGGCCTATTTCCTCTTCAACTTCCTCTGGAGTGCCATCACTTTCGCAGAGCAAAATTGCCGCAGCTTGCAGGTCATAGCCGGCGTGCACGTAGTCTTCAACCGCCGCCGTCATGGGCTTGTCCATCATCTCCAGCCCGGCTGGGATG
>CAIYYA010000167.1 GCA_903930255.1 uncultured beta proteobacterium | reverse complement strand
GTTCAACACCAGCTCCATATTGGTCATGTGGTCGCGCAGGTTTTCTTTTTTTAGCGTTTTGAGTTGTTTGTATTCACGAGTTGACAGCCCGCTCCAAGCGCGGGTTATTTCATCGGTCAGGATGGCAAAGTCGCCACCTTTTTTGACACCTCTGTCTTCCCATTCGTCTGTGAGGTCTTTGCGGACTTCGATGCTTTTAAGGCGTTGGTTAACCCAGTCGCGCGAGTACCCTTTTTTGAGATAGGTTTCCATGGCCCGATCTAGGGCGAGCTCTGGGTCTTCGGTTTCTTCGATGCGCTCGTAGCCGACTCTTGCCAGCCACTGTTTGAGTGGTTCGGCTTTGGGGGATGGAATAGATTGCACCAAGCGCAGCAGTTGTTCGGTGTCAGCTACGTCGGTTAGGTAATTTTTGCCATCAACAGAACGCATTTTCAGTTGACTACATTTTGTAGCCAACTCACTGCCTTCTTTTCGTAACCTGGTTTTGAGCACACTCCAATAGGTTCTGGGGTTGGGGCTGCCAGTGAGTATCTCAACAACATCAACGATGCTGAAGTGTTAGGTGGCATTGGTTTTGATCATGTTTGAGTGTGGCGGAATGATTCAAACTTTTGCAACGCGGTATCAAACCCAATTATCAACACCAGAGCACTTAAAAACAGCACTATGCCCGAAAATGTCTTGTAACCTGCCCAACACAATGGGCCCGTGCATTTGCTCGTCGCTGCTCAAGATGCCAGTAAAAAGGTCATACAGGCTGGGCACATACAGCACGGCCAAGCCGATGCTGATGGGCAGCCAAGCGAGGAGCTGGGTGGGCCAAGGTTTTGGGGTGTCGAATACCCGATCGGGTTCAGTTTGAGGCAAGGTTAAGGGCGAGGTGTTAGGCATCATTCTTCATGCAGACAGCCTCAAGTTCTTGAATTGGTCATTGTTTGCACAGCAGTATTAATCGCGGTTTCCACTTTGCCCCCTGACCTGACGTAAATCATGACCAAATATTGCCGCCATGACCCGTCCCCTGAGTGCGAATGAGCCAAAAAACGCAAAAATTGAGAGTACTTGTCGACCTTATTCGTCGATGCAAGCCCCTCTAACGTCTTCTTGATTCAGTCAAACCCCAATGGCACCCGCAATTGCCTTTCAGCCGGGGCTCAGGTAACTGGTTCGCACAAGCTGATGCCGTCGCGCCCGGCTGCTTTGGCTCGGTACATGGCCTCGTCGGCACTGCGTGTCAAGCTAACGGCATCGGTGCCGTCTGCTGGATAAACCGCAACCCCTATGCAAGATGAAATCGACAGTTCATGCCCATTCAGGCTAATCGGTTGGCGCAGGGCCTTGTGCAGTTTTTCGGCCAGATGCAAGACGAAATCTGTGGCGCTGAGCTGCGCCATCAAGACGACGAATTCATCACCTCCAATGCGTCCAACGGTGTCGGCTGCCCGCACAGAATCTGATAGCCGTTTGGCAATAATTTGCAAAACCAGGTCACCCACTTCATGGCCAAATTTGTCGTTGATGGGTTTGAAGTGGTCGAGATCAATAAACAACATGGCAAAGCGTCCGCGTTGGCGTTTGGCGCGCGCCAACTCCTGGTTCAGTCGGTCATTAAACAGTGCGCGGTTGGGCAAGTCTGTTAGCGTGTCGTGTTGCGCCATGTGGCGCAGTTCTTCGGTCATGCTGCTGGCCAGACGCAAAGCCCGATTGCGTCCGTTTAGCATATGCCAGGCCAGCAGGGTTAACAGTAGGCTCAAAAAAACACCAGCCAGAGCCGTCGTGGTTTCACTGCCTCGGCCGTAACGGGCTTCAAAATCAGCCTGTGTATTCAATGAAACGGTCCAGTTGTGGCCTGCCACCACCATGAATTCATTGGCGCTGATGATGGCGTGATGCGCAACTTCACCTGTCTGTGCCGTGCTTTCAGTGCGATAGAGCAAGGCGCTGTCCTGGTTGTCAGTGCCATCGTGAATGGCAAGTTGAAGTCCTGGTAACTGGCTGCCGTATAAGCTGGCCATGAAGTCGTTCATGCGAAAAGTGGCATAAACCCATCCGAGCAAATGGGCGCGCCGCTGCGCCATGCTGTCATGCGGTTGACCAGGCGCATAAACCGGCAAACACATGGCAAAACCAATGGCGGCATCGCCCCCCTTTTCAGCCAGCCACTGAAGCTTGCCTGACATGGCCGGCATGCCAGAGTCGCGCGCTTTTTCAGCGACCAGACGCAGCATGGGATCAACCCAGATATCCGTGCCAAGTGGTGCAAAATTGCGCCCCAAATTGGGCTCACGTTGGACGATAGGTGCATAGGCCTCACGTTGCCCGACGGGTGCTATGGCGTAGTCTTCAAACCCAGCCGAGCGCATGCTGGCCAAATGTTCGGGCACGCGCTGCGCAGGAACCCATTGCACCACACCGATGTTTTGCGTTCCAGAAAAATCGGCATCGAGTTGCAAACTCTCTACATAGCCCTGGATGGCTTGACGATTTTGCCAGTGGGTGGTAGCAAACAGCGACTGCACACCGCGCAGCATTTGTTCGTAGCCGTGAACACGTTGCTCGATGCGACTAACTGTTTCGCGCAAGGCGAAGTCAAATTGTGAACGCAATGCTTTTTGGGTGTTTTGGCGTTCGTGATCCCAAGCAAACCAGGTCACGCTGAGCGCTGCAGTCAGAATAAACCACGGCAGATGCGCCAGAAGCGCATGCGCTTTGGAGCTGGGGAGAGGCGCAGGGTGATCGCCGGACATGGCTTAACTCAGAAATTGACCAGGGCAGCGGCGAGATCGGATTTGAAGTATTTTTCAAAAATGCGCAGCATCGACCCGTCAGCACGCATTGCGGAGATGATCGTGCGCCAGGCTTGCATTTGCTCGGCAGAGAGTGCTTTTTTTGACATGATCAACCCATGCGGTACGGCAGGATCGTTGAATTCGAGGATCGAGGCTATTTGGCGAATTTTTTTTTCTTCTAGCGCCGGAAAGTCAAAGGGCTCAATGATCATGCCTTGAACGCGATTGCCCATCAGAGTTTGGTATAGGGGCGCCAGCCCGCCAGCCTGGCTGACACGTTGGGCGGTTTGCAGAGTGTCCACCAGGCGGTTGGCAGACTCGCTGTATCTGAAACTGCGGATCACGCCCAAGTGCAGCGCTGGGTTCTGCGTGAAATCTGGCAAATTGCGCACCCCCGAGTCGTTGCGCACCAGCAAATAATATTTGTTGCTGAAGTACCACGCAAAGCCGGCAAATTTGTCGCGTTCAGGGTTGGTGATGCCGGAAAGACTGAAGTCCAGTGCGCCAGATTCGATGAGCTGCCAAATACGCGAGCGCGGCATCAGGTTCACCGTGACTTTGCATCCGCTGCGGCGAATCAGTTCGTCAGCCACATCCTTGTCAATGCCGGTATCGGTGTCGGCCGAATAAAGCAGGCCGTGGTCGTGCAAAGCCAGGGTGTAGTTACGTGAACAGTCGGGTGTTGTTGCCTGAGCTTGGCCCAGTTGAGCCAGCAGCATCAGGCACACAAAAAACAATCGGCATGACATGGTTTTTCTCGCGATGGTGTTTAATGAAATGCTCATTATGCAGCTGCTATTTGGTTGGTTCAAAAGGGCATTTTTGGCATGCCACCCATGCCCTTCATACCTCCCAGACGCTTCATCATTTTCATCATACCGCCACCTTTCATTTTTTTCATCATGTCTTGCATTTGCTCAAATTCTTTAAGCATGCGGTTGACTTCTTGCACCTGCACGCCAGCACCGGTGGCGATGCGGCGTGTGCGCGTGGCCTTGATGAGCTCGGGTTTGCGCCGTTCGAGCAGCGTCATGCTGTGGATGATGCCAACTTTGCGTTTGATGTCTTTTTCGACACGACCCATGTCCATCTGGCCGGCTTTGGCTGACATGGCAGATGGCAGTTTGTCCATCAGGCTCGCCAAACCACCCATTTGGTTCATTTGCTGGATTTGCGCCAGAAAGTCATTCAAATCGAAAGTTCCGCCACTCTTAACTTTTGCTGCCAGTTTTTGCGCAGCAGCAATGTCCACACCAGCGGTAACTTGTTCAACCAGCGCCAGAATGTCACCCATGCCCAGCACGCGCCCCGCGTGGCGTTCGGCATCAAACACTTCAAGTCCATCGAGTTTTTCGCTGGTGCCGGCAAATTTGATGGGTGCGCCGGTGACTTGGCGCACTGACAGTGCGGCACCACCACGCGAGTCGCCGTCGAGCTTGGTTAGGATGATGCCGGTAAGTGGCAAGGCTTCTTTGAACGCTTTAGCCGTGTTGATGGCATCTTGCCCCTGCATCGCATCCACTACAAAGAGGGTTTCAACCGGGGCAATTGCCGCATGCAAGTCTTTGATTTCACGCATTAGCGCTTCATCAATCGCCAGGCGACCCGCAGTGTCTACCAGCAGCACGTCAAAGTAATGTTTGCGGGCATAGTCCAGCGCCGCCAGCGCGATGGCCACCGGCTTTTGATCGGGTGAGCTAGGAAACCACTCGGCACCGGCTTGAGCTGTGACGGTTTTAAGCTGTTCAATAGCCGCTGGGCGATACACGTCTCCCGAGACTGTGAGCACTTTTTTGTTGCGTTTCTCGATCAGGTGTTTTGCCAGTTTGGCGGTTGTGGTGGTTTTGCCCGCACCCTGCAGGCCGGCCATCAAAATCACCGCGGGGGGTTGGGTAGCCAGGTTGATGTCAGCCACGCCATCGCCCATCGTGGCGGCCAGTTCCTTGTTGACAATCGACACCATTGCTTGCCCGGGTGTGAGCGAGCCTAATACGTCCTGGCCTAGTGCTTTTTCTTTGACTCGGGCAATGAAGTCGCGCACAACCGGCAGTGCGACGTCGGCCTCGAGCAATGCCAAGCGAATTTCACGCAGCATTTCTGCCACGTTGGATTCGGTGATGCGTGCCTGGCCACGTATTTCTTTGACGAGGCGCGAGAGTTTTTCGGTGAGAGCGGAGGCCATATGATGATGCGACGGGCTACGCCGAGGTTGATGCCTTTGCAAAAAGGCAATATACAAAACGCTAAACTGTGGTCATGATTTTAGCCAGTGCTTCTCCCATGACTCTAACGTTGGCCTTGAGTGCTGCTGCGGCCTATGTTGTCTCTGCCAGCAGAACCTCGCATGCTGACCCGCGCTTAGCTCGCTTGCCGCTGTGGTTAGCCTGGGCTTTGCACGGTTTGATATTGCTGCTCAGTGTCTTGAGTGATGAGCGGCAGTTTGGTTTTGCACCGGCTTTGTCGGTTACTGTGTGGTTAGCAGGTCTGGTTTACGGCATTGAGCTTTATTTTTTTCCACAGATACGTTCACCTTCGTTGCTGTGTTTAGCCGGAGCTGGGTCAGTGATTTTGACCTTGTTGTTTCCGGGTTCGGTGCTGAGTGCTAACACTTCAGCTTGGCTACCTTTGCATTGGGCGTTGGGTATCGCATCCTATGGTTTGTTTGCCGTTGCGGTGGTGCATGCCTGGATGATGACGCGTGCAGAGGAGCGCATTCGCCAGGCTAAACAGGTCTACACAGGCTTGCCTTTGCTGACCATGGAGCGCCTGATTTTTCGTTTTGTTGGCGTGGGTTTTGGGCTGCTGTCAGCTACGTTGCTGGCTGGATTTTTCTTTGGTACGCAACTCTACGGTAGTGCTCATGCAGTGAAGTGGGATCACAAGACGGCGTTTTCGGTGCTTTCGTGGTTGACTTTTGCCACGCTTCTGGTGGGGCGGGTGCGCTTTGGTTGGCGTGGCAAAAGGGCGCTGCGCGTGCTTTATGCTGGCTCTGGGCTGCTCCTGCTGGCTTATGTGGGCTCGCGTTTTGTGATGGAAGTGCTGCTGGGGCGCACACTGTGAAGTTTGGCTTGCTTTTATTATTGGTTGTTTTGGTGCTGGTGTATTTCAAACGCCCCACAAGCAAGACAGAGAAGGTAAAGCCAAGCGTCAAACCCGAAGCGCAAGCCCCTGGACAAGTTGCCGCAATGGCTGTCTGTGCGCTTTGCTCAGTGCATTTGCCGCTGAGCGAAGCACTGACTGGCAATAAAGGGCACTATTGTTGTAGTGATCACTTGCATCAGTCGGAGCCTTGAATGAATGCTGTTGCTGAGGGTGTGAGCTGGTTTGGCCCCTTCTTGCACGAACACGAGACAAGCGACAAGCCCGATGAGTTTGAGCGCTTATGGCGTGGTTTCATGACCGCCCGAGCCACATTAGGACTGGTTCTTTTGCTGCTGCAAGGCAGCATTTTTTTTCTGAATGATGTCAAAAACGCCTGGCCAGTGCTGATTTGTGCCGTGTATTGGGCTGCGGCACTTTCGGTGCGCTTGTTATCGTCACCTCAGCAACTGGGTTCGAGCTTTGACGGGCAATGGCTGCGCACGGTTGGTGTTGACCTGATCGCATTTTTTGTTTTGCAATTGATGCCAAGCAATAACATCAATTACGCGCCGCTTTTTGCCTTGCCAGTTCTGATGGCGTCTGTCCTTGGCTCGATGCGCACGGCGATGGCTACCGCAGCGGGCGTGACCTTGCTGCTGCTGGCCTATGCTGGTTGGCAGTGGAGTGATGGGGTTGCGGCACCGAGCTCGATATTTTTACAGGCTGCGCTGACAGGTGCTGGGTGCTTTGCCATCTCATTCATTGCTGGGCAATTGGCGACCCGTCTGGCCAGTGTTGAGCTTAAAGTGCAGCGCAGTCAATTGGCGGTGACGGTACAGCGCCAGGTGAATGAGTTGGTGATTGCCTCGCTCACGGACGGTGTGCTGGTGGTCGATGCGCAACATTGGGTGCGTTTGGCCAATCCAGCGGCGCATTTGCTGCTCGATTTGCCACTTGCCATGCCGCTGGACTTGACAGAGCACCCTGACTGGCAGGGTTTGGTGAGTTTGGTTCGCGCCAGTTTTCAAGGGCAGTGCGCGCAGAACAAGGACATCAGTATCCGCCATGAAGGGCAAGGCATACGCCGTTTGCGCGTTCGAACTCAGCTGACACCTGCGTTGGAGCACAGTGCACAGGGTTTGTGCGTGGTGTTTATTCAGGATCAGCGTGAAATTCAGGCGCGTATGCGTACTGAAAAACTGGCCAGCATGGGGCGCATGTCGGCAGCGGTGGCGCATGAAATACGCAACCCGTTGGCCGCTATTGTGCAGGCTAATGCGCTGTTGGCTGAAGACCTGAATCAGCCAATCCAAAAGCAGTTGACCGACATGGTGCAGCAAAATGCCCAGCGACTTGAAAAAATTGTGCACGACATTTTGCATGTGGCGCAGTCTTCAGCTGGGGACGAGCAAGCCTCAGCAGGCCTGATTGATTTAACGCCTGCGCTTCGGCGTATTTGCCGGGACTGGCAAAGTCAACACGTGCAAGCACCTGCTGTAATGCTGGTTTTGCCCGACACCACGCCTTTGCTGATATGGTTTGAACAGGATCATTTAAGACGAATTCTGGTCAATTTGCTGGACAACGCGCTGCGCTATGCCAGTGCACATGGCGAAGCCATTCAGGTGCGTGCAGATGTGCCACTTCAGGAGCCGATGCAAGCGGTTTGCCTGCGTGTCTGGAGCGATGGCGGGCCGCTTGAACCGTCTGTAGAGCAGCACTTGTTTGAACCGTTTTTCTCATCAGAAAGTCGCTCCAGTGGCTTGGGCTTGTATATTTGTCGCGAGCTGTGTCAAAGTCATGGCGCCAACATTGCCTACGACCGTGCCACTCGGTTGATGCAGGGTGTGGCAACCGATGGCAATGAATTCAGTGTCAGTTTTAAACTTGAACCGATGGTGGGTCAAGTGCAGTCATGAGCTAATGAGTCAGCGCCGATTGAATATTGAACCAGGGCGTGGTGCCAAGTTTTGAATTGACAACTTTGGATAAGTGTATAGATTCCAGTGCGCGTTAATTTGAATCGCACTCGGTGAGGTCGTTGGGCAGCTTGTTGATCCTAAAAACCGCAGTTACCCGATGCCGGAAAGGACTGTCGGCTGGGACGGCAAGATGGTTTGACGCGTAATTCGCTCGCAGATGTAAGTCAGCGCCTCGCGCCTGGACTGTGGATTTGCCGCGCGCACGTACCAGCTCCACCAGTTGTAGACCAGCGCCACAGCGCGGGCCGTCAGTTCGCTGCGGTGCATATCTTGCGTGGTGAAGCCACCCCAGCCCCACTGGTTT
>CAIYYA010000166.1 GCA_903930255.1 uncultured beta proteobacterium | reverse complement strand
CCACATCGGGGTCGACTCGGAGCCACCACACATTTCCCCGGCGCGCGGGCCACCGCTGTGGGATGAGTGTGATGCGCAGATGCGTGACGGGGCGCAAATCGAGCCGGACTGGGATCTGGCAGCGCAACCGGCACCGGACTTTGAGGTCGATCAGCGCATCAACTGGTGACCGGGCTGGACTTGGGGTTTTGCCAAAACGGTGACTCAGCCTCGCTGCCGGGTAGCTATGCGCCCGGCATACCCGGCGCAGCGCTACTGGCTCTGCCGACGGCGCATTTTCATGGTGAACCTGTCACACGGGCGGGAAATCCAGGGTTCGCTCGGGGTTCGAAGCCTGTTGCTGAGCTCTTTACTGCGGCTCGTGCGGTTGAATGGCTTATCCGTTTATCCGTCGTTATCCGTGGTCGTTGTGCAGGGCGATGGGCGGTTAAAGAGCAACGGCCGGATTTATACCTTCAGGTAAGCTCGGTCAGCTAAAGCACTGATTCTTGAAAGTTTGTTAAATGACCTGTCACATCACCTATTATTTGATAGTACAATTAAGTGATGCATCCACTCTACACCGTCAGAGAAACCGTTCTGTTCAAAACTTTGGTGACAACGATCTTGACTGACAGTGAGCGCACCGAGTTCGTTGACTCGATTGCAGCGAACCCTTTGATCGGCGATGTGATTCCTGGTGCGGGTGGTTTGCGAAAAGTGCGGTGGCGGCGTGAGGGAATGGGCAAAAGTGGTGGTGCCAGAGTGATTTATTTCAACCGTCTTGCCAACGGTGAGATTGTGCTTTTATGGATTTACGCCAAGTCCAAACTTGACAATGTACGCCCTGAGTTTTTATTAAAGTTGAAGGAGAGGCTCAATGCCTAAAAAAGCACCAATTCCCGCAGAATTCTGGAGCGGGGTTGACCCTGAGGTTGCCGAATTTGAGCGTGGCCTGCTCGAGTCCATTGACCAGATGAACCGAGGCGAGTTTGGCCGGGTGACAACGCCCAGTCAAATCATGGCTCGCCGCGCAGGGCGGCCAGTGGGCACATTCAAAGCCGCTCCCAAGGTGCCAACAACCATTCGGCTGTCGCCCGAGGTTTCTGCCGCATTCCGAGCCACAGGAAGTGGCTGGCAGACGCGAATTGATGCCGCGTTGAAAGAATGGCTAAAAATGAACGCTGTCAACATGGGGGCGGGCCAGCATTCAATGTGAGGAAAGTAATTGACACGACGGGGGTATGTTAAGTAATGACGTGCTTTTTGAAGCGATTTCCAACTGCCCCAATGCTGCGAAAAGCCATTCGGGTTTGGGCTGTGGCGGAATTGTAAAGACACGTAGCTGTCATAAGCGCTCATTGAGGGGTTGTGCGCTTTTGCGCAGCCCCTCTCGAACGAAGGCTTGTAAGTCGACTCTGTGGGTTCATAAATGAACAGAGTCCCATATACGAAATGAGATTACTGCTTGGACTGATGTGCAGAATCTGCTAGCTTGCTGGATTGGCACTCAGTTTGAGTTCCTTGTGTACGGCCGAAAGCATTGGATGGAAGTAGTGTTCCGATCAGTTGCATTGAGAACCCAAGAATGATCAACACAATAGCTGTATTCGACATTAGGTCGTAACAGATCCCTTTCTTTTTTTCGTTTTCGTCAGTTTGCTCAAGCATTAGAAAAGATGATCCATCACGCCTTACATCGGGAGGAAGGCCAAATTTCCACAAAAGAAGAACTCCAACAATGTCTAGACATAAACCGATTGCGGATATTGCGGCGTTGCTCATTTTGAGATATCCGGATAAGGATCACGCGAACTGTGGCAGGTTACGGCCATTGACGATGCCCGCATGGACACCCACTTCAAAGGTGAGCCCGAAATCTACCGGTATTGGGACGCTACCGCATGCGTAGAGTTTGGCCTGCAAATGGCACAAGAAGCCCTGGACCATGACTTGCAAGATGAGAGTGACTTTCTGCGCAAGTTCGATCTGACCTACCGAGCCGTCAACGATGCCATCGACATGAACAACAACGACCTG
>CAIYYA010000165.1 GCA_903930255.1 uncultured beta proteobacterium | reverse complement strand
TTATTCCAAACCCGATCAACCTGTTAGAGGCAGATCGGATAAACCACCTCTTACAGCGAGTAATACATGTCAAACTCAATTGGATGTGTGGCCATGCGCAGACGCGTGACTTCAGTCATTTTGAGTTCAATGTAGGCATCGAGCAACCCGTCAGTGAAAACACCGCCCTTGGTCAGGAAGCTGCGGTCTGCATCGAGACAGTCCAGCGCTTGATCCAGACTATGACAGACGGTTGGGATGAGTGCATTTTCTTCGGGTGGCAGATGGTAAAGGTCTTTGGTGGCAGCCTCACCGGGGTGGATTTTGTTTTCAATGCCATCAAGACCAGCCATCATCAAGGCCGAGAAGCCAAGGTAAGGGTTCATCAGTGGATCAGGGAAACGTGCTTCAATACGACGACCCTTGGGGTTTGCCACATAGGGAATGCGGATGGAAGCCGAACGATTTTTAGCCGAGTAAGCCAATTTGACCGGAGCTTCAAAACCAGGAACCAGGCGCTTGTAGCTGTTGGTGCCAGGGTTGGTGATGGCGTTCAAGGCACGCGCATGCTTGATGATGCCGCCGATGTAATACAGGGCAAAGTCAGACAAGCCAGCATAGCCGTCGCCAGCAAACAGGTTTTTGCCGTCTTTCCAGATCGACTGGTGCACGTGCATACCGCTGCCGTTGTCGCCGACGATGGGCTTGGGCATGAAGGTTGCCGTTTTACCGTAGGAGTTTGCAACGTTTTGCACCACATACTTAAGCACCTGAGTCCAGTCAGCGCGCTGAACCAGCGTGCTGAATTTGGTGCCCAATTCGCATTGCCCCGGAGCTGCCACTTCATGGTGGAACACTTCAACGGGAATGCCGAGCGATTCGAGAATCAGTGACATCTCAGCGCGCATGTCTTGCGTGCTGTCAACGGGGGGCACAGGAAAGTAGCCACCTTTGGTGGTAGGACGATGGCCACGATTGCCACCTTCCATTTTCTTGCCGGAGTTCCAAGGGGCTTCGTAATCGTCGATTTTGAAGAAAGTGCCCGACATATCCGTGTTCCAGCGCACATCATCAAACAAGAAGAACTCTGGCTCTGGACCAAAGTAAGCGGTGTCGCCCATGCCAGATGCCTTCAAGTAAGCTTCTGCACGGTGTGCCACCGAGCGTGGATCACGCTCGTAACCTTTGCCATCTGTCGGTTCGATCACATCACAACTCATGAAGAGAGTGGTTTCTTCAAAAAATGGATCAATGTTAGCCGTGTTTGCGTCTGGCATGAGTTGCATGTCCGAAGCTTCAATGCCTTTCCAGCCGGCAACGGATGAACCATCAAATGCATGGCCAGAAATGAATTTGTCTTCGTCAAAATGCGACACAGGCACGGTCACGTGCTGCTCTTTACCGCGGGTATCGGTGAAACGGAAGTCAACAAACTTGACTTCGTTGTCTTTCACCATCTTCATGACGTCTGCGACGGTTTTTGCCATCAAATACTCCTGGTTAGTTCGTGGATAAAAAAGGGGTTGGATAAGTCAATGCAGTTTTTGTGCCAAGCCATGGATCAAGGGCTGAAACTTCCAGCCTGCTATTTTGCCTTTAGTTTGCTTAATTTGTGCTGGTGAAAGGACCTGATCGATACAATTTTTAACGCCAATGCACCATTAAAGTGCACATATCGATAACCCCAAATACACCATCATTAATGCACCAATTCGGGGCCTAGCTGGAGAGCAAAAGGTTTCAGACCCTCCAGCAAAGCCGGATACGCCATAGCCACAGCCGCAGGCGACCCCTTGACGCCCAATTCAATATGCCGGCCATATTGGGGATGGTCAACACTGGGTAAGCTGAATACTTTGATGCCCGGGTGCTCGCGCTCAAGCGTCAGCATCAGCGGTGTCAACGTGGCCTCCATAGCACCAAAAACGATCAGCGACTTCTCTAGCCATGACTGCCGTTTGAAACAGTGCTGGTAATGGGAGTCGAGTACCATTTCAATCATTGGCCAAGCCATCACCGGAAACCCCGGAACAAAATACACCGAACCTAAGCTAAAACCAGGAATTTTGTTATACGGGTTGGCAATGATCGAGGCACCAACCGGAAACACACCCATATTCAGCCGGTGCTGGTTGTCAGCGTCCGTTGGCACATAGACACTGCCACGCTCACGCGCCAAATCTTGCATACGCTGCTCAATCAGCTGTTGAGCTTGCGGATGTAACGCGAGTTCAAGACCAAGTGCGTGAGCGGCACATTGACGGGTATGGTCATCGGGCGTAGCACCAATGCCACCGGTTG
Organism: uncultured beta proteobacterium; assembly: GCA_903930255.1. Taxonomy (GTDB): domain Bacteria; phylum Pseudomonadota; class Gammaproteobacteria; order Burkholderiales; family Burkholderiaceae_C; genus Rhodoferax. The sequence goes on along the minus strand of CAIYYA010000165.1, from coordinate 16,989 downwards.
AAAACACCACATCACCCGAGGTAAACGCACGCTGCAATGTTGCCGTGATGCGCACAGGGTCATCACCCACATAATCGGCGTAATCGAGTTGGAGCCCGCGTTTTTGCAAAAGCTCAATCACTTTGGGCATGTGCTTGTCAACCCGTTTGCCCGACAAAATTTCGTCTCCGATGACAATCAGTCCAAAGCGCATCGTTGCACTATCGGAGTTGGGGGCGAGGTGGTTCTGCGTCATAGGCAATGCTTTGTGGGGGTAAATCGATGTTTGAACCTTCGCAAAGTTCAGCGGCGATAGGGCTGATATTGGTTGCACGTTCAGCACGCAACGCTTGCAATGCCGCCAAACAATAATGCGCAAACCACAGTGCAGACAAGACAAAAACCCAGGTGTAGATCCAAACGGCCAAGGGAATTAGCAACACAAACGTGGCTGCGAACAACAGCCCACTGGCCCAAATCAAGCTCGGTGCTGCACCCATGTAGCCACATAGCACCCCCATGACGAGCAGTGCGACGCGGTGGCGGCGAAAAATCTCACGCCGCTCGGTGCTGCTAGCATGCTCTGCCAGCGCATCAAAAGCCATCACCCGATAGGTCAGCCATCCCCAAATCAGGGGCGGCAAGAGCAAAACCAGTGGTGGAATTAACCACAGCGGCATCGACAGCAAAATCGCCAGCAAAGCCAGAACACTGGAAAATAATGACCACAGCACACTCAGCAACCAGCCTGCGCCAGCGCGGCGCTCGAGCATGGGAAAGCGTTTTTGCGCAACCAGCATCGTCAACGCGGGTGTGATCAGCAAAGCCACCAGCAGCAGTGAAGTTAGTCCGATAAAGGGGGTTGCCAGCAACACCACCATGATGCCCGATATCATTGGGCGCAGCGTTGCCAAGCCAAAACCTTCGAGCCAGAGCAACTGCTGGGTCGCCCAAGCTAATGCCGTGTCCCAAAAAAATAGGTTTACTGCATAAGCCAACAGCAGCATCAATACAAAAGGCAGCAGGGTCAGCAACATGACCTTCGGGCGAAAACAATACGCCAAAGCACGCCAGAAAGAATCAAAAAGCAGAGTCATGAATCGAGCATAACCGAGTCTGGCTCGTGACGCTCAAGCCCGCCCTGCAAGCCGTTTCAAACCCAGCCACTGCTGAGCCCAAAAACCGCTGCCGTAATCTCGCCCCTGCTCAACCTGGTCACGCACACCGGTTGCATCAAAACGCAATTCAAAATTTGCAGTACCAACCAGCATGTCCCACCAAGGCAAGAGTACCCCAAAGTTGCAACCACCCATTGGTTTGCCAGGCGACTCGTGCCCGATGCCAATGGCGTGATGCAAGCGGTGAAAGCGTGGACTGACCCACAGGCGTTCGCCCACAGCACCAAACCAGAGTCGCAGATTGGCATGCTGAAAGCTCTCGCTAAGCTGGGTGAAGGCAACAATCGCAACAAACTGCCCTGGCGCAATGCCAATGAGCTGCGCCACAGCGGCAAAAATTACAGCACCGATGACATCGTCGAGCAAATGGCTGCGGTTGTCACTCCACATGGTCAAACTGCGTTGCGCATGATGCAAGGCATGCAGATGCCACCACCACTCCCACTGATGCTGACCACGATGCACCCAGTAGCTCAACGCATCCAAAACCACCAAATAAACCAGCAGGCTGACCCACGGCAAGTCGGTAACACCCGGCCAGAGCTGATCGAGCTGCCAGGTTTGCAAACCTGCCACACGCAGCACACCAAATACGTGGTCAAAGAGCGGATCGAGCGTGAAAAAAAACACCAGCCGGATCAACCCCAGCCGATGGATCAGGGTGTAAAGCACATCAGTTCGAACAGCGGCAGTATCGAGCTGTGCTTGAACAGGACGCCAGCGTTCGAGTGGACCAATCAAACCCAGTAGCACCAGCAATTGCAAAATCCCCACCAACAACCAGCCCGTAGCGGTGTAGCCATCAACCAGAAAATTAGCCAGACCAAGTTCAAACATGGCAACCTGCAGCAGGGTTTCAAACAGCCAACCCTGTGCGTCAGTAAACAATATCGAGAACCATTCCATTGCAGCCCTAACTAAGCGCTGAATAAGCGGGATGATTGCGCAAGGTCGCAAAACAATACCCACGCGATTTGAGTCCCAGAATCAGCGGTTCGAGCACCGTTGGTGCCCACACATCTTGACGCGACCAAATGCCTAAATGCGCCACCAAAATGTCCCCTTGTCGAATGTCACGCAAGGCCTTGCTCAGCAGCGCCGCATTGCTGAATTTGTCACTTGGCAATTCGTCACCCAAAAAACCAGCCGGATTCCATCCGACATGCGCATATCCGCATGATTTGGCAGCAGCCAGAAGCTTGGCGGATGTTTTTCCACCTGGTGCACGAAACAGCGGCAAAGTGGGCTTACCCGTGAGCGTTTGCAAACGATCACTGGCTTGCTTGATTTGAGCACAGTATTGCGCTGCACGCCAGCGTTGATCCTGTCCACTGAATGCACCTGCCGATGGTCTAACTTGGAACGCTGACACATCTCCTGGCAAATCGGCGCGCCAATAAACATGGTCGAATGTGTGCGAGGCAAATTCATGACCCTCGTCAGCCCGCGCTTTCCACCAGGGTGCCCAATGCTCACCCAAACTACCGTCGCCCACTTGCGTGCGCTCGTTGGCTGCAAAAAATGTCACCCGGACAGCCTGGCGCTTTAGCACATCTGCAATCAATGGCGCAACACCCATATGGCCGGTGTCAAATGTCAAATACACTGGTTTATCGCACGATTTTTGGGCGCTAGAGCATGCACAATAAGCGCAAGCCGCTACAAAAAACGCAGCAGAAAAGAAACCCTTAAAGCTAGTGCTTGGGTTACTGGCGTGCCGCATGCTCAAGCGTCCAAACACCGTGTGGCGACTTGCCCACATTGACCTGCCGCAGCACCGAACGTGTCTGCGTGTCGATCACCGTGAGTTTTTTGGCCCAGCGCGAAGCCACATAAATAAAACGACCGTCGGGCGATACATCCATGCAGTCGGGTCCACTTGGGGCAACGTAACTCTCAACTACGGTCATACTTTGGTAGTCGATTTTGCTGATCGTGTTAGCCACCCGGTTACTAACAAACACATGGCGCTTGTCACCCACACCGCGAAAAGCGTGCGCACCCAACCCGGTCTTGATCAGTTTGATCAACTTGGGGCTTGCGCCGGAGACATCGTAAACCTCTACGCCGTCACCACCGGTCAGGCCAACCAATAAATATTTGTCATCTGGCGTACCAAAAACGTCAGCCGGCAGCGACCCCGTTGGGATGCGCCATTTGACGTTCTGCGTTTGCAGATCAATCGCAATCAGCTCGCTGCTGTCTTGCATGGATGCATACACGGTGCGGCTGGTGCTGTCAATCCACAGGTGACTGGGCGTTTTAGCCGAAGCAATGCGCTTGGACAACACCAGGTTGGTGCCATCCCAGCGATAAATATCCACATGATTCAACCGATTGGCAACCGTGACAAACCATTTCATGTCGGGCGAGAAGCGCAATTGATAGGGATCCAAAATACCGGTCACAGTGCGCTGCACGGCTGCAGTTTTAGGATCCACAAAAAGCAGCGAATCACTCAACGCATTGGCAATGATGAGCGATTTTTCATCGGGTGTGAGGTACAGGTGATGCGGCTCTTTGCCGGTGGAAATGCGCTTGATTTCAGTCCAACTCTGCGGATCAATCACACTCACACTGGCATCGAGTGAATTCAACACAAATATGGGCGGAGCAGCCTGTGCAGCACCAAACACTGTCACGAGTCCAAGCAATCCCAGCAGTCGCATGATAGGGCGCCAAAATTGACCCAATTCAAAATGGATAAGCAGCACAAATACACCTGTTTAAAAAAAGTCGCTCGAGTTTAGTCGGCCTGTGCTGCGTCAGCTTGCAATTTGCGCCAAATCTTCTTCGCTCAACCAGCGCCATTGCCCTGACTGCAGGTCTTCTGGTAATTGCAAACCGCCGATTTCAGACCGATGCAGCGACTCTACCCGGTTGCTTACCGCTGCCAGCATGCGCTTGACCTGGTGGTACTTGCCCTCGGTCAGGGTCAGGCGCATGTGAAATTCGCCGATCGCCTGGCAAGCTGCAGCACGCACGGGCTTGGGGTCGTCGTCGAGCACCACGCCTGCGAGCAACTGACGCACCTGCTTTTCATTCAGTGGATGTTTCAAGGTGACCTCATACACCTTGGGCACATGGTGGCGTGGTGAACTCATGCGATGAATAAACTTGCCATCGTCGGTGAGCAACAGCAAGCCAGTGGTATCCTGATCAAGCCGCCCGATAGCCTGAACACCTTGCACAGCGCCTTTTTGCGGTCGCTGGCGTAAAGGCGATGGCAGCAAGGAATAAATGCTTGGGTAGGTCGATGGTTTTTGCGAACACTCAGTGCCAGCTGGTTTGTGCAACATCAGGTAGGCGTTTTCATGGTAATACCAATCAACACCTTGGACCTGAAAACGCAAACCTTTTGCTTCGAATTCAGTAGCTGCCTGGGCAATCACAACGGGCGCCAGAGCATCATTTTCTGTATAAACTCGAACCCAACCCTGTTGGATCAGACCCGCACACACACGCCGGGTGCCAAAACCTTGCGAATAAAGAATGTCTTGCAGTTGCATGCGTCAAGTATCGCAGCGAACGACACCAAAGCGCATTAAGTCAAGACGAGTCGTGCAGCTTCACGCGCCGCCACCACACCTTCATCGGTCGGCACGACCCACACCTGCACCTGGCTTTGCGGGGTGTGAATCGCCATGATGGCATCACCCGTGGCTTGCGCATTTAATACTGGATCAATCTGCACACCCAGCCAGGCCAAGCGCTGGGCCACATCAGAGCGCAAAGTCGTGTCGTGTTCGCCAATCCCACCGCTAAAAGCCAACACATCGAGCCCTTGCAAACAGGCAGTCAAGGCGCCCGATTCACGCACGACACGATGGGTGAACATATCGATGGCCAGCTTGGCAGCCGGGCACTCGAGTGAACGCAAGCGGCGCATATCAGCCGATATGCCGGACACCCCAAGCAACCCGCTTTGTTTGTAGAGCAATGTTTGCAGCCGTGCATGATCCCAACCCTGTTCGAGCAAATAGAGCAAAACACCTGCATCCAGCGCACCGGTACGCGTGCCCATCATCAAACCATCCAAGGCTGAAAAACCCATGGTTGTCGCGCAGCTTTTGCCGTCGCGTGCGGCACACAGGCTGGCACCATTGCCAAGATGCGCCATCAACACGCGCCCCTTTGCACGCTCACTGTGCGCCAACAAAACACCCATGACGTATTGGTAAGACAAGCCATGAAAGCCGTAGCGGCGCACACCCTGCTGATACAACGCTTCAGGCAGGGCAAAACGGTAATCGAGTTCTGGCAAGGTAGCATGAAAAGCCGTGTCAAAACAGGCCACTTGCGGCACTTGGCTAAAAGCTTGTGCAAAAGCACGCACACCGTCCAGGTTATGCGGTTGATGCAGCGGAGCCAAGGAAATCAAGGCAGACAAGTCAGCCAAAACTGACTCTGTCACGACAACGCTTTGCCGATAAATCTGGCCACCATGTACCACCCGGTGTGCCACCGCTCTCAGGCTCGGCACATCCGGCAATTCATCAAGCAACTGGCGCAGGCATTGCAAAGCTTGAGCAAAAGCCGAGCCAGGGACAAAGTTCAATGCCCGATGAAAGCTTTGCCCCTGAGAACTCCAACGCATCGTGGGCGCACCACCTGGCTCCAAGCCTTCGATGCTGCCATTCATACTCTGCGACAGCACTTGCTGCTGAGTGATGGGGTAGAGAGAAAATTTAAGTGTCGAAGACCCGGCATTCACCGACAAAATGCTCATGCTGACAACCTCACCAAGCGTTTCTTGCGTGATTACGCCGCGCATTGTGCGCAACCAGCAGCGCCAGCAAGGCTGACGAAACCCGGTTTGACGGGCCCTCGGCACGACTGGTCAAGGCTATCGGAATACGCGCACCCAACACGATGCCAGAACCGCTGGCACCAGCCAGATACTCAAGTTGCTTGGCCAGCATGTTGCCGCTTTCCAAGTCGGGCACAACCAAAATATCAGCTTGCCCAGAAACTTCTGATTTGATTTTTTTAATTTGCGCAGCCTGCAACGAGATCGCGTTATCAAAAGCCAGTGGCCCATCGAGCACGCCACCAGTAATTTGCCCGCGGTCGGCCATTTTGCAGAGTGCAGCGGCATCTAGGGTAGATGGCATGTTCGGATTGACCATTTCGACGGCAGCCAACAAAGCCACTTTGGGCACATCGACCCCCATGATGCGGGCAAAATCAATGGCGTTTTGCACAATGTCGACTTTTTCTTGCAAATTGGGACGAATGTTCAAAGCAGCATCGGTAATCAGCAAAGGCTTGGAGTACAAGGGCACATCAAAACGGAAGACGTGCGACATGCGCCGTCCCGTGCGCAGCACCGATTTGGCCAACACCGCATGGATCAACTCATCGGTGTGCAAACTGCCTTTCATCAACATTTCGACGTTGCCATTGGCAGCCAGTTCGGCTGCGGTTTCTGCTGAAGCGTGGCTGTGCGATTGCGAAATAAATTCAGCACCTGTCAGGTCAATACCCGCCTTCTCGGCAACCGCCCGAATCCGCGCCTCAGGGCCAATCAGCACCGGCACGATGAGCCCGTAGCGTGCAGCATCCATGGCACCACTGAGCGATCCCTCATCACAGGGATGCACCACAGCGCAGCGCACTGGTTCCAAATTTTCGCCCAATGCCAGCAAATCACGAAACCGTGCCTGCGGATCAAACAATTGAATTTGCGGTGCCATAACACGTGGCGTGCTAACTTTTGTCAAAGGAGCAATCACCCGCGCCATGCCACTCACAACGCGCTCACCCCGCTGATTACTCACCTGGCAATCCAGTTGCACCGATTTTTTGAGCGGATCCAGCCCTGTCACCGTCACTACAACAGTCAAGGTATCGCCGACATGAACGGGCTTGATGAAATGCAAGTCCTGATCTTGATAAATGGTTCCGGTTCCCGGAAACTGGGTGCCCAGCAAAGCCGAAATCAACGCCCCGCTCCACATACCGTGCGCCACCACGCCATGAAACAAGCTGGCATGTGCGTATTCGGGGTCAAGGTGAGCCGGGTTGGTGTCGCCCGAGACTGCGGCAAAGCTTTGAATGTCGGCCAGTGTCAGCGTGCGCAGCAGCCGTGCACTTTGTCCGATCGTTATCTCTTCAAAAACAAAATTTTCGGTTAGCTCAATTTCCATTGGTAGATTCATGTCAACTCACGTTCAAAAAATAAAAAAATCTCTGGCTTATCTATGGAGTAATCCGTCGTGTGCCATTCCATCTGCGCCTGGTTTAAAGCCCTGATGCAGCAAGCCGACTTCAACCGCATCGACCATATCTTGCGTACGCTGCAGACCTTGCTGGGACAAACTTCTTGTCTGCACGTCATAACGCAGCACCAGCAAGCCGCGCAATTCGTCGCGTTTATGGGCTTGCCGACGATCTGCGGAAGGTTTAGAAAGGGTGGCACCCGCAGAACCGCGCCGATCTGGAAAATCCAGCATGGGCATTGATTGATGCATTAGTTGCGCAAGTGCTGCTTCATTGTTAAGCGGCAAATTCAACGCAATCGCCAAGCGCGCAATGCGCGCATTCAGCGCCGCTAACGACGCCTCAATTCGCCCCGAAACATCAACATTTGTTTGCATAAGCAACTCCTTCAATCATGCGCAAAACCTGCAGCCACTGCCACAGTACTTTTGTTTAAAATAACACAAGACCGTGTTGTACTGCAAATATGCTCGGATATTTTACGGGTAAACCCTAGGTTAGAAAGTTGTTTTGAGCATCAATTGACAACAAAAAACCCGCCGAAGCGGGTTTTTTGTTGAGCGGCAAAGGCAGCTTAGTTGGCGCGTGTACCAACAACTTCGATTTCAACGCGACGGTTCTTGGCACGGCCTTCCGTTGTTTTGTTATCAGCCACTGGCTGGGCTTCGCCCTTGCCTTCGGTGTAAACACGGTTTTTCTCAATGCCTTTGGACACCAAGTAAGCCTTAACAGCTTCAGAGCGCTTAACCGAGAGCTTTTGGTTGTAAGCATCTGCACCTACCGCGTCAGCATGTCCCACGGCAATGATGACTTCTAGGTTTACACCCTTGACTTTACCAACCAGGTCATCAAGCTTGGCTTTGCCTTCTGGCTTCAGCACAGCTTTGTCAAAATCAAAGAATGCGTCAGCAGCGTAAGTCACCTTGGCTGGAGCAGCCTTGACAGGCACTGGAACTGGTGCGGGCGCTGGAGCAGCTTTAGGTTCTACAGGTGCTGGAGCAGGTGCTGGAGCACGTGCTGGAGCGGGCTTCGGGGCAACGATGGCACCATCACAGCCAACTGCAGCTGTAGCAGGTGTCCAATTGGCATCACGCCAGCACAGTTCGCTACCAGCATTTTTCCAAACGGTGCCGTCAGCACTACGCCAGTTATCGATCGATTGGGCGCTAGCAGCAGTTGCCAGAGCAGCGGTAGCAATCAGCATGGCTACTTTATTTAACTTCTTCATGATTCTCCTTAAGGAAAAAACTGCAGCAGCGCTGCGTTAATAAATTGAACGCCCAAGATGCCTATCACTTTGAACGATACTTTGATTGTGCCACAGTCAGTTTGAAGAATATTGGCACTCGCACCAAGCCCTTGCACAAGTTTAGGCAATCTGTTTCAGAATTGATTCGCTCGTTGCTCTCAAGCCACAAAACCAGAGCTTAAAATCACGCGCTCAACCCTAATATGCCCAGCCTCAGGCTTTCCCCATGACCCAGTTCGCCAAAGAAACTCTGCCCACCAGTCTCGAAGAAGAGATGCGTCGCAGCTACCTCGATTACGCCATGAGCGTGATTGTCGGGCGCGCTCTGCCCGACGCACGCGATGGCCTGAAACCCGTGCATCGGCGTGTTTTGTTTGCCATGCATGAGTTAAACAACGACTGGAACCGCCCCTACAAAAAATCGGCGCGTATCGTGGGCGATGTCATCGGTAAATACCATCCGCACGGTGATCAGTCGGTCTATGACACGATTGTGCGCATGGCGCAAAATTTCTCCATGCGCCACATGCTGGTGGACGGTCAGGGCAATTTCGGCTCGGTTGATGGCGACAACGCCGCAGCCATGCGCTACACCGAAATCCGGTTAGCAAAAATCGCCCACGAGTTACTGGCCGATTTGGACAAAGAAACGGTTGACTTTGGCCCAAACTACGATGGCTCGGAAAAAGAACCCTTGGTGTTACCCACGCGGCTACCCAATCTGCTGGTGAATGGTTCGGGTGGCATTGCAGTGGGTATGGCCACCAACATTCCACCGCACAACCTCAATGAAGTTGTCGATGCTTGCCTGCACTTGCTGAGCAACCCAGAGGCCAGCATTGACGAATTGATGGAAATCATTCCAGCGCCCGACTTCCCCACGGCCGGCATAATTTATGGCATTCAAGGCGTCAAAGACGGCTACCGCACCGGGCGTGGCCGCGTTGTGATGCGTGCCAAGTGCCATTTTGAAGACATCGACAAAGGCCAGCGCCAATCCATCATCGTCGATGAGCTGCCCTACCAAGTCAATAAAAAGACGCTGCAAGAGCGTATGGCCGAGTTGGTTCACGAGAAAAAAATCGAAGGTATCAGCCACATCCAGGACGAGTCGGATAAATCGGGCATGCGCCTGGTGATCGAGCTCAAACGCGGCGAAGTGCCCGAGGTGGTACTGAACAACCTCTACAAGCAAACGCAGTTGCAAGACACCTTTGGCATGAACATGGTGGCACTGATCAACGGCCAACCCAAATTGTGCAATCTGAAAGACCTGATTGAAGTCTTTTTACAGCACCGCCGTGAAGTGGTCACTCGGCGCACCGTGTTTAACCTGCGCAAAGCACGCGAACGTGGGCATGTGCTGGAAGGTCTTGCCGTTGCTCTGGCTAATATTGATGACTTCATTCGCATCATTCGCGAATCACCCACCCCGCCCGTTGCAAAAGCCGAACTGATGACCCGCCCCTGGGACAGCAAACTGGTGCGCGAAATGTTGACGCGCGCCCGTTCCGATGGTGGTGTGGTGAATGCCGACGACTACCGCCCAGAAGGTCTCGAGAAACAATATGGCATGGGCAGCGATGGGCTGTATCGCTTGTCGGAAACACAGGCGCAAGAAATTTTGCAAATGCGCCTGCAACGCCTGACGGGGTTAGAGCAGGACAAGATCGTGGCCGAGTACAAAGAAGTGATGGCCGAAATTGACGATCTGCTGGACATTTTGGCCCGATCGGAGCGCGTTTCGACCATCATCCGCGAAGAACTCACTCTCATCAAAACCGAGTTTGGACTGACAAAAATGGGCGCACGCCGCAGTCTGGTTGAGCACAGTTCGTTTGACTTATCCACCGAAGACCTGATCACCCCCACTGACATGGTCGTCACCCTGAGCCACAGTGGTTACATCAAGAGCCAGCCACTGAGTGAATACCGGGCGCAAAAACGTGGTGGACGCGGCAAACAGGCTACGGCAACCAAAGAAGACGACTGGGTTGACCAGCTCTTTATTGCCAACACGCACGACTATATTTTGTGTTTCAGCAACCGTGGACGCCTCTATTGGCTCAAGGTTTGGGAAGTTCCACAAGGTTCACGCGGTTCACGTGGTCGCCCCATCGTCAACATGTTCCCGCTGCAAGATGGTGAAAAAATCACCGTTGTCCTGCCGCTGACCGGCGAAAAACGCAGCTTCCCGGCTGATCAATATGTGTTCATGGGAACCAGCATGGGCACGGTCAAAAAGACTGCGCTCGACGAATTCAGCAACCCACGCAAGGCTGGCATCATCGCGGTTGATCTGGATGAGGGCGACTTTTTGATTGGCGCAGCACTCACTGATGGCAAGCACGATGTGATGCTGTTCAGCGACAACGGCAAAGCAGTGCGTTTTGACGAAAACGATGTGCGCCCGATGGGACGCCAAGCGCGCGGTGTACGCGGCATGATGCTCGAAGAAGGGCTTAGTGTGATCGCCATGCTGGTCGCCGAAGACGAGAACCAGAGCGTACTTACCGCCACACAAAACGGCTACGGCAAACGCACCAACATCACCGAATACACACGCCACGGCCGCGGCACCAAAGGCATGATCGCCATTCAGCAGTCTGAGCGCAATGGCAAAGTAGTGGCCGCTACGCTGGTGCATCCTGATGACGAAATCATGCTCATCACCGACAAGGGTGTGCTGGTGCGCACCCGGGTCAGCGAAATTCGCGAACTTGGTCGTGCCACGCAGGGGGTCACACTGATCGGTCTGGACGAAGGTTCACAACTCAGTGGACTGCAACGCATTGTGGAAAACGATGCCATTCCAAACGCACTTGACGATCCCGAAGGCGAGACCAGCGATGAGCCGATCATTTAACTTTTCAGCGGGCCCGGCCGTGATGCCGGATGAAGTGCTGCAGCAAGCAGCCGCTGAAATGCTCGACTGGCACGGCAGCGGTATGAGCGTGATCGAAATGAGTCATCGCGGCAAAGAGTTTGGCCAGATTCTTTACGAAGCCGAGTCTGATTTGCGTGAATTACTGGCGGTGCCCAGCAACTTCAAGCTGCTTTTTATGCAAGGTGGTGGCTTGGCTGAGAATGCCATCGTACCGCTCAACCTTTCGCGCGGTGCCACTGCTGATTTTGTGGTAAGCGGCAGTTGGAGCCAAAAATCGATGCAGGAAGCGCGCAAATACTGCACGGTGCACGAAGCAGCCAATACCAGTGCCAAGGCACACACCAGCCTACCCGACCCAAGCACCTGGCAGCTCAGTGCTCAACCTGCTTACGTGCACATTTGCAGCAACGAAACCATCAACGGCGTTGAATTCCACGAACTCCCCGACCTGCAGGCGCTGGGCTGCCAAGCGCCTCTGGTGATCGATTTCTCATCGCACGTGGCATCGCGCCCAGTCGACTGGTCACGCGTGGGTTTGGCCTTTGGCGGTGCACAAAAAAATCTCGGGCCAGCCGGATTAACGCTGGTGGTGGTGCGCGAAGACCTGCTTGGCAACGCGCTAGAGGCCTGCCCCAGCGCTTTCAATTACAAGACCGTTGCCGACAACCAGTCGATGTACAACACGCCCCCCACCTATTCAATATATATTGCTGGACTGGTTTTTCAGTGGCTGAAACGACAGGGCGGCATACAAGCGATCGAAGCGCGCAATATGGCCAAAGCCGAACTGCTTTACAGCGCCATTGATCAATCACAGCTCTATGTCAACAAAGTTGCCAAAAACTGCCGTTCGCGCATGAATGTGCCGTTTTACCTGCGCGACGAGCTGCGTAATGAGGCCTTTCTGAGTGGTGCCAAAGACCGCGGTCTGCTACAACTGAAGGGTCACAAGTCAGTGGGTGGTATGCGGGCCAGTATTTACAACGCCATGACCATTGAAGGCGTTGCTGCCTTGGTTGCCTACATGCAAGATTTTGAAAAAACCAGTGCTTGAAGCCATGGCAAAAACACTTCCCGAGTTGAGAACTCAAATCGACGCACTCGACGTTGAGCTGCTGGCCTTATTAAACCAACGTGCCAACCTGGCTCACGAAGTTGGTGAAATCAAACGACTTGACGGCTCAGCCGTGTTTAGACCCGACCGCGAAACCCAGGTTATTTCCCAACTACAGGCACGCAACCCTGGCCCACTAAAGGATCAAAACCTGGCAGTGATCTGGCGTGAAATCATGTCGGCCTGTCGCGCCCTCGAAGCACCTCAGCGGGTGGCTTATCTTGGACCTGCGGGCACCTTCAGTGAACAAGCTGCGATTCAGTTTTTTGGCGCCAGCATGGCGCGCGTGTTATGCGTCAGCATTGATGAAGTATTTCGTGCAACTGCGGCTGGCAGTGCTGAGTTTGGCGTGGTTCCAATCGAAAACTCATCTGAGGGTGTGATCTCGCGTTCGCTCGATTTGATGCTCAACTCACCGCTGCACATCATCGGAGAGACCAGTTTTCTGGTGCGCCATAACCTGCTGCGTCTGAGCCCCATGCTCAACAACATCGAGGCTGTTTATGCCCACCCGCAGGCTTTGGCGCAATGTCAGGACTGGCTCAGCACGCACTTGCCGGACGCTGAACGCCGCGCCGCGCCAAGCAATGCCGAAGGCGCACGCCTGGCTGCCACCAACCCGGCTTGGGCAGCCATTGCCAGCGAGCGCGCAGGCAGCGAATTTGGTCTGCACGTCACTTCCCACGCGATTCAAGACGACGCCTTTAATCGCACCCGTTTTGCTGTGATCTGTCTGCCACAAACCATGATCGCGCCACTCGCCACGGGCAAAGATTGTGTCAGCCTGATAGTTTCTGTACCCAACAAGCCCGGTGCTGTACACGACCTGTTGGTGCCGCTGAAAAAACACGGTGTTTCCATGACACGCTTTGAGTCACGTCCGGCACGCTCCGGCCAGTGGGAATACTACTTTTACATTGATCTGCAAGGACACCCGTCGCAGCCGCCTGTCAGCGCTGCGCTCGAAGAACTGCGCAGCCTGTGCGCTTATTACAAAGTTCTGGGCACCTACCCCATCACCGATTAGCATGTTTGAACAACTCGGACTGATCGGCTGCGGCCTGATGGGTGGCTCATTCGCTCTGGCGCTCAAGCGTGCAGGGTTGGTCAAACGCGTTGTGGGCTATAGCAAATCACCCAGCACCACCGAGCGCGCGCGGCAGATGGGCGTGATTGATGTCGAAGCCCCCTCGGCCCTGCTGGCCGTTTCGGGGGCTGATATTGTGTTGATTGCAGTGCCTGTGGCAGCAACCGAAGCCACCCTGAAATCCATCAAGCACATGGTCACGCCACAGATGCTCATCATGGATGTAGGCTCGACCAAAAGCGATGTGATTGAAGCCGCTCAACGCGGTTTGCGTGAGCAAGTGGGTTCGTTCGTGCCGTGTCACCCCATCGCTGGCAAAGAACTGGCCGGCATCGATCACGCCGACAGCGAGTTGTACCAAGGCCGCAAGCTCATCATCACAGCCACCAACAGCACGCTCAAGAGACAACTGCAACAGGCCGCCGAAGTCTGGACAGCACTGGGTTGCCGTGTCCGCCACATGACGCCACAAGCCCATGATGCGGCTTTTGCAGCCGTCAGTCATCTGCCACACATGCTGGCATTTGCCTTGACCAACGCGATTGCCGCACAAGCTCAAGGACAAGATTTCCTGAGCCTGGCTGGCACTGGATTTCGCGATTTCAGCCGCATTGCCGCGAGTGACCCCAAAGTCTGGCGTGACATATTGCTCGCCAATCGTGACGAACTACTCATCCAGTCACAGCACTTTCAGGCTCAATTGCACGCGTTTGAAGCGCTGATGCGCTGCGGCGACGCCACCGCCCTTGAGCAACTCATCGCTCAAGCCAGTCAGGTGCGCAGCAACTGGCAACTCAATCAAAACAACACCTCATGCTAAGCACCGCCTTTATCGATATTCCACCCTTGCTCAGTGCGGCGGGCACGCTCACCCTGCCCGGCTCCAAAAGTATCTCCAACCGCTTGCTGCTACTGGCGGCTCTCAGCCAAGGTCGCACCACGCTGCACGATTTGCTCGACTCTGACGACACCCGTGTCATGCTCGATGCCCTGACCGCCTTGGGGTGTGGCATCGAACGCAACAGCAACACCGTGGTAATTGAAGGCTTTGCCGGGCAGCCCCAGCAAACCCAGGCTAAGTTATTCATGGGCAATGCCGGCACCGCCATTCGGCCGCTCACCGCCGCCCTGGCTTTGATGGGGGGTAGCTATGAACTCAGTGGGATTGCGCGTATGCACGAGCGCCCGATTGGCGACCTGGTCGATGCACTGCGCCAACTCGGTTGCCAAATTGACTACAGGGGGCAGTCTGGATATCCGCCCCTGCATATCGGCACACCCCAGTTAAATCTGGATGCACCGATTCAAGTACGCGGCGATGTCTCGAGCCAGTTCCTCACAGCCTTGCTGATGGCACTGCCACTGGTCGCCAAAAGCGACATCGTGATCGACGTGCTGGGCGAACTGATTTCGCGCCCCTATATCGAGATCACCCTGCAACTGCTGCAGCGCTTTGGCATTCAAGTCAAACGAGAAGGCTGGCAGCGATTCACCCTTCCTGCCGGTTGCAGCTATGCCTCTCCGGGTGAAGTTTTTGTTGAGGCAGATGCGTCATCTGCTAGCTATTTCATAGCTGTTGGTGCAATAGCAGAAAGCGCGGAAGGGCAAAAACCTTTAAGGATAGAGGGACTCGGAGAAAACGCCATTCAGGGCGATATCCGCTTTGTTGATGCTGCACGGCAAATGGGCGCCAACATCAGCAGCGGCCCCAACTGGCTGGAAATATCGCGTGGCAGCTGGCCCTTGCGACCGATTGATCTGGACTGCAATCACATCCCGGACGCCGCCATGACACTCGCCGTGATGGCTTTGTACGCCAGCGGCACCAGCACGCTGCGAAACATTGCCAGCTGGCGCGTCAAGGAAACCGACCGCATTGCTGCCATGGCCTGTGAGCTGCGTAAGCTTGGCGCAACAATTGAAGAAGGTGCTGATTACATCTGCATCACGCCACCGACAACACTGGCTGATTGGAAACCTGCCAGCATTCACACCTATGACGATCACCGCATGGCGATGTGTTTCTCGCTGGCGGCTTTCAACCCCGCAGCGCTACCGGTGCGCATTGAAGACCCAAAATGCGTGGCCAAAACCTATCCTGATTACTTTGAAGCGCTGTTTGCCTGTACCCAGGCGCGCGCAGACATGATTCCGGTGATTTGTATCGATGGTCCGACCGCCTCTGGCAAAGGCACACTGGCCGCGCAAGTTGCCAAAAGGCTGGGTTACCACTTGCTCGATTCGGGTGCGTTGTATCGCATCACTGCGCTGGCTGCCACCCAGGCAGGCTTGCTGCTGGATGCCAGCGGCGAAGCGGCCATTGCAGATATGGCAAAACAACTGCAAATCAGCTTTAACAACGAGCAGGTTTGGCTCAACGGTCAAGATGTTTCACACGCCATTCGGCTAGAAGAAGCGGGCATGAATGCATCCAAAGTATCTGCGCTCCCCAAAGTGCGCACGGCTTTGGTGCAGCTGCAACACAGCTTTTGCCGACTGCCGGGTCTGGTGGCCGATGGCCGCGACATGGGCACCGTCATCTTTGCACAAGCCAAACTCAAGGTTTTTTTGACTGCCAGCGCCGAAAAAAGAGCCGAGCGCCGTTACAAGCAATTGATTTCAAAAGGAAATTCGATTACACTCACCGCTCTTCGCGCTGACTTGGAAGCGCGTGACGCCAAAGACATGTCTCGCAGCGTTGCGCCTTTGAAGCCAGCACAAGATGCCGAGCTACTGGACAACTCCGATTTATCGATCGAAGCATCCACCGAACTGGTGTTGCACTGGTGGCAAAGCAAACAGCCTTTTTAAGCAATTAAAAAAGCACCGGCCCTTACCCGTCTTTTCGCGCTGCACTGGCGCACTACGGGCAAGGTTCACAAAACTTAACCCCGCGACACTGCGTCGCATCCAAAATGTCTGAATCTTTTGCCGCCCTGTTTGAAGAGTCCCTGCAACGCACCGAAATGCGCCCAGGTGAAGTGATCACCGCTGAAGTCGTGCGTATCGAGCACAGCTTTGTTGTGGTCAACGCTGGTCTGAAATCCGAAGCTTATGTTCCCCTTGAAGAATTCAAAAACGACCAGGGCGAAGTTGAAGTCCAAGTTGGCGACTTCGTGTCAGTTGCGATTGGCTCTATCGAAAATGGCTACGGCGACACCATCCTGAGCCGTGACACCGTCTGGGTTGTTGCTAGATGCGTATCATGCCGATGCAAAAGGCGGGACGGGGCAGCAATTTGATTGGGGTTTAATACCCAAAGAATGCCCATTG
>CAIYYA010000164.1 GCA_903930255.1 uncultured beta proteobacterium | reverse complement strand
GCTGCTTAAAAAGCATGGGTATGACGTGAGCGTGAGTGTTGAATAGCATCCATGCAAATCAAAATGGATTCCAATCATGCAACTCTCAAATAGTGGTCAAGTGACTATTCCTCCAGACATTAGAGCGCTTGCCGGACTGAAGCCTGGAAGCGAGGTTGAATTTGAATTTGACAACGGTCGTTTGTGGTTGACCAAAGTGCCCACAAGTGCGTTGACCCAGCGCCAGCAGGTGCTGGCGCTTATCGATCAAGTCAAGGGCTGTGCCACGGCCAATCTGGACATGCAAACAGATGCCATCATGCAATTAACCCGCGGCGATTAAATGACAACACTGGTTGACAGCAACGTCTTGCTGGATATTTTCACCGCTGATCCAAACTGGTTTGCATGGTCACAATCAGCCTTGGCAGATGCTTTGATCGAAGGCCGGGTCGGTATTAACCAGCTTGTTTATGCTGAAATATCAGTATCTTTCACAACGCTAGCTGAGCTTGATGCGGTATTGGCAAATCTTCAAATTGAACGAATTGACTTGCCTTGGGGTGCAGCCCACTTGGCGGGCCAGGCCTTTGTAGCTTACAGAAAAAGAGGGGGGCTTAAAACTGCCCCTTTGCCTGATTTTTATATCTATGCCCACGCGCAAGCCGAAGATTTGACTCTAGTCACCCGCGATGCCAAACGTTGCCAAACCTACTTTCCTGAAGTGAAGTTGATAACGCCGATTGAGCTGCATAGTCAAAATACACCATGACCCAACAAAAAGTCGCCCTCATCACAGGCATCACCGGCCAAGACGGCTCCTATCTGGCCGAGTTTTTGCTTGAAAAAGGCTACATCGTGCACGGCATCAAACGCCGGGCCAGCTCGTTTAACACCCAGCGCGTTGACCACATCTATCAAGACCCGCACATTGACAACGCCAACTTCAAGCTGCACTATGGTGACCTGACCGACACTAGCAACCTGGTGCGCATCGTGCAAGAAACCCAACCCGATGAAATCTACAACCTGGGTGCGCAAAGCCATGTGGCCGTGAGCTTTGAGAGCCCCGAGTACACCGCCGATGTGGTTGGGCAACCTCACCAAGGCCCAAACAAAAACTCGGCTGGGTGCCTGAGATCACGCTGGATCAAATGATTACCGAGATGGCCGCATCCGATCTGGCTGAAGCCAAGAAGCACGCGCTGCTGAAAAAGCATGGGTATGGCGCGAATGTGAGTGTTGAATAAAATAAGCCGCTAAAGCTTATCAATAAAGCGCAACCAGCTACAAACTATATAGCATCAAACACCAAGGAGCCCCAAAAAAATGAACCTAAAAAACAGCAAAATAGCCATCATCGGCCTAGGCTATGTCGGCTTACCGCTTGCCGTTGAATTTGGCAAACATTACGACACCCTCGGTTTTGACATCAATACCACACGTGTATATCAACTGCGCAACGGCCAAGACCGCACGCTTGAGACAACTACCGAAGAACTGGCAAGCGCCACCCGGTTGCAGTTCAGCACCGATGCCGTCGCACTTAAAGACTGCAATATATTCATCGTCACCGTCCCCACCCCCATCGACAAAGCCAACCGCCCTGACCTAACGCCGCTTGTTAAAGCCAGCGAAACGGTTGGCAAAGCGCTCAGGGCAGGTGCCATCGTCATTTACGAGTCCACCGTTTACCCTGGTGCGACTGAAGAAGTTTGCGTGCCGGTGCTAGAAAATTTCAGCGGCCTCAAGTTCAACCAAGACTTCTTTTGCGGCTACAGTCCCGAGCGCATCAACCCTGGTGACAAGGTTAACACTCTCACCAAAATCAAAAAAATCACCAGCGGCAGCACACCAGCGGTGGCAGACACGGTTGATGCCCTTTACAACAGCATCATCAAAGCGGGCACGTTTAAAGCCACCAGCCTCAAGGTAGCCGAAGCCGCCAAGGTGATAGAAAACACCCAGCGCGACCTGAACATTGCCTTAGTCAACGAACTC
>CAIYYA010000163.1 GCA_903930255.1 uncultured beta proteobacterium | reverse complement strand
GGTGTTGATAAACGCCGAAAATGGCCAAGGCAGCCAGCGAACTGATGATCAGAAAGACGACCGTGAGCAACGCCCCAATGCCAACCGAACCGCGTTGGTGACGAACGATGCGATACATGCACGGGTGAATTAAAAAACCTGGGTTGGTAAACAACCAAACGCAGGCAGGTTAATCGGTGCTGATGCTTCTCAATTCTTCGGAATTGAAGTGGACATATTCATCAAACGAGCCATCAGCCATTGGGACAATGCCAAAAGTAGTCTCTAAATGACCACTGGAATTTCTGCTCATGATCGCCGTACTGTCACGCGCGAATGCACCACCAGTAGAGAAAATTAAAGTGCTAAGAACAGCAATCGACAAGATATTTTTGAGTGACATAAAAAGCTTTTACCAAAGTGCGAGATATTCTACAAAAAAATCATCATCGATGCAGGCTCAGACCAAACCCAATACCAATACGTCTCTCGTATTCGCCAACCAAACAATGTGGATGCGTTCTGAGTCAACGTTTGGCTGCTTGGCCTCTTTGCGCAGCTACAGCTGATCGGCCAGAACCCAGCGCCGCAACCTTGACTGATTTCGAGGGTTGTGCCGCCTGCAGAAATTTCTGCGGGTCTTGAAACACACCTTGCACCAGCACTTCAAAATGCAAATGTGAGCCGGTCGAGCGACCGCTGTTGCCAACTTCGGCTATTTTTTGGCCACGCTTGATCAAGTCGCCTTTTTTTACCAGCGTTCTGGAGGCATGGGCGTAGCGTGTGATGAGGTTATTGCCATGGTCAATCTCGATCATGTTGCCATATTCCGGATGAAACTCCTGCGCTACCACCACCCCCCCCGCTGCTGCCAGGATGGGCGTTGAAACGGGTGCAGCAAAGTCAAGCCCGGTGTGCAGGGCAGAGCGCCCGGTCATCGGGTCGAGCCGCCAACCAAAGTTTGAGCCTATTTCACTCTGCGTGACTGGTTTTTGCGTGGGGATCAGCATACTCAGCATTTTTTTCTCGAACAGGCGTGACTCCAGCACCGTGAACAGGTCGGTGCGTTGGTTGGTGAGTTTTTCTAGGTCATCGATCGTGATCTGAAAGTCCTGCATCGACAAAGCTGGCCCCGACACCAGCACGCCACCCTGCCCCGGCGTGCGCTTCATATCGGCCGGATTGACACCCGCCAAGCCCGAAACGCGCTCACCCAACGACTCCAATTGCATCAGCTTGACCTGCATTTCTCCCATCCGGCGCGCCATCACGTCGATGTTCTCGCGCACATAACGCTCACGCTGATCAAACTCATCTTTCACCACCAAGCGCACCAAAGTCCCCACGATGGGCCAACCCTCACGCGCACCTTTTAAAAAAACCCAGTGATAAAGACCCGCAGCCAACAGCATCACAGTGAAGGCCGACACCACCAGCAACGCCAAGAGTTGCAGTCCACTCAAATACACCATGCGTGACTTATTCCACCAAGCATCCGTGATAATCAATTGCATCTGTTACGACTCCTCATTCATGAAACGCGCTCCGCCATCGTTGACTTTGCTGCAAGCCAGCCAGAATAACTCAAGTTTGGCATCGCTGATGAACCAGCACCGAGAATCCACGCGTAGGCTACAAGCCATCAGCGCGTTGTTGCCACCTAACCTGCGTGATGGTATCCAAGCGGGGCCAATCGATGAGAACGCCTGGTGTCTGCTGCTTAACAACAACAGCACAGCTGCCAAATTGCGCCAATTATTGCCGGCTTTGTTAGCCCATTTGCGTGTCAACGATCTGGCTGTGAAGGCGATTCGGCTCAAGGTGAGCCGGGAGCGCGGCTAGCAGCTGCTGTGCTCAGCCTCGCGAAGCTTGATTGAGAGGGCTCGATGCTATTGAAATGCCGTTCGCGCTGAGCGCATCGAAGCCCAAGAGCCTGCTCAGTGCGAACGATTTAATCCTTCATCAAACTGGGGCGGCTGGTGTCGTTGCTGCGGGCGTCGTCACTGCTGGTGTGGTAGCAGCGGGTGTCGTGACAACAGCAGGAGGTGCAGCCAAAGCAGGATCAACCACAACCGCAGGTGTTGTCACGGAAGGTGTTGTCGCAGCGGGCGTTGTCACTGCAGGTGTCGTGGCTGCAGGTGTAGCTGGTGTAGCTGGTGTAGCTGGTGTAGCTGGCGCAACACCCGCTTTATTGTGATGTTCAGCTTTGTCTGATTTACCTACATGGTTATCCGATTTACCCGCCTTTCCAGCCGAATCGGAAGCACCTTTGGAACTTGCCGTGCCTGCAGAACTTGATGCGCCTTTGGAGCCACTCGAGCTCGATGCGCCTTTAGATCCACCCGAACTGCCACCGTGGCCTGAGCCATGGCCACCCTCTTTAGCCAGCGCAGCCAAAGGGTTTACCAGAAACATGGATGCCACGATGGTTGCGAGTGCGGCGTATTTGAAGTTTTTCATGAGATTTCTCCATTAAAGTTGAGGTTAAGAATCTTTTTGTGTGTGAAATTTTCCCACACACAACTTAAGTATATGGGATATATTCCCACGTTTAAAAATATTTGTGTAAATTTTTCCCGCAAATTTGTTACATTAATGTCATGTCAAGTTCCACTCCATCATCTGCCAGCCCTGCGCCAGCGGTTATTCAAGCACTGCAAAAAATGCTGCGACCGATTGTCAAAGTCATGCTGGCGCAAGGCATTACCCTGCCCTTTGTGACCGAGCTGATCAAAAACCTGATGGTCGATGTGGCGCAACGCGATTTCCGCATTGACAACAAACCACCTACAGACAGTCGCATCAGTCTGCTCACGGGTGTGCACCGCAAAGATGTCAGTCGCCTGCGTGTGCAGTTGCAAACACTGGGGCAAAATATTCCGGAAGTGGTGTCGCTGGGCTCACAGTTGGTCGCGCTATGGCTGGGTGATGCGCGCTATCAGGATGCCGATGGCAACCCACTGGCCTTGCCACGCTTTGTTAGCGAAGGTGGTCATTTGTCGTTTGAGGCACTGGTGGCCGGCGTCAACAGTGACATCCGCTCACGCGTGGTGCTTGATGAATGGTTGCGCCTGGGCATTGTGCGACTGGATGAAAACAACAAGGTATGCCTGAGCACCCAAGCCTTTGTGCCGAGCGCAGGGTTTGAAGAAAAAGCTTTTTATTTTGGCCATAACTTGCATGAACATGGCGCAGCGGCCGCCCGCAACTTGCTCGATGGGTCTGCACCCTTGCTAGAGCGCAGTGTGCACTATGACGCACTCAGCGCAGCCAGTGTGACACGTCTGGCCAAACAGTCGCAAGAGCTGGGCATGAAAGCCTTGTTGGCCGTGAATAAATCTGCCCTGGCCGCAACGCCCATCGATGCAGCTCAGAGCGGCCCTTTGCATCGGATGACATTTGGCGTCTATTTTTATACTGAAGAAGTGAGCCAGGACGCATCATGAAATCGTTGCACCAACGCATTGCAGTCATTTTTTGCAGCCTGCTGATGACACTGACTTATTCCGCTCAAGCTGCCAATATTTGCCACAGCCTTGCATCACCAATCAACCCAATGGCACAGAGCACAGCGCTCCAAAAGCCTGGCTTGGGGGGCACGGGCATGTTGGCTGCAGCCCCGGGGCTGGGGGGCACCGGCATGCTGGCAGCCGCACCCGGTCTGGGTGGCACGGGCATTGTGGGTGTTATCACTGGCTTTGCCAGCATCTGCGTCAACGGCGTCGAAGTGCATTACAGTGCAGACACCCCGATCAGCGACAACGGTGAATCAAGCCACGCAAGCGCACTCGCTGTTGGCAACGTTGTGGTGGTGAACGCGGCTGGTTTGGGTGACGAAGTCCAAGCCCGCAGAATCACACTGCAGCACATCGCCATTGGCCCGCTGCAAAGCGTGCAGCTCGACAACGGTCAGTTCACCCTGCTCGGTCAAACCGTACGAGTTGCTCCCCAGATTTCGCTGCAGAGCTTATCCAGCGGCCAGTGGGTGCGCGTGAGTGGTCAGCGCAATGCAGACGGAATTATTCAGGCCACACACGTTGAAGCTGTGCCAGCGCAAGCCAAAGCCCAATTGTTAGGCACACTCGAGCGCACCACCAAGGGCGATTGGCGGCTAGACGGTACCCCCATCACGCTGAGTTCGGATGCCTCCGCTAGCCAGCCCACAGTGGGAAGCGAAGCTCTGCTGCAAGGCCAATGGGACGGACAGCGCTTGCAGGTTGCGCAGCACAAGGCTGAACCAACCCGCCAAGACATGGGCAAGGTGACACGCATCTTGGTTGAAGGCTATGTGCGCGCTATCGACACCCATAGCGTCACGGTTGATCACCATGTGCTAGCACTGATTAACACCAGCCTGGACGGGCGTGCTGGTGAGAAACTGAACCGCAACCAACGGGTTCGCATCAGCGCACACATTGATGCGCATCAGCGCATGCAAGTTGATCGTATGGAAAAATCGACGCGCCAAGACTTAGCCGCCCCGCTGTCAGTCAAAGTTGGCACTGAACCCAAAGATGGCGGTCAAGTGAAGGCTTTTGGAATTCAGACCAAAGATGCCACAACTGCGCCTGCCCGCGCAAGCCCTACAGCTGCAGAATCCAGATCAAGCGAGTCGACCGCTGCACCAGGCGCATCAGGCAGCTCAAACAATTCGGGGCGCTCCGAAAGCAGCAGCAAGCCCAGCAGCGGCAAAGATTCGAAAAACAGCCCAGGCACACGAGCAGGGCCACCGGGCAAGTCAGAAGGCAAGCATTAGCCAGCCCCTTCAATGGGTCGGCACGCCGCAATGCTTTTATCACTCTCACGCTTGTCTCTGGTGCTTGAGAAGCTATATAAAATATAGCGAATATGGCATCTAAACGCATTTCTGACGAACCCGCTTTTGTGCTGCATCGCTACGACTGGAGCGAGTCGAGCCTGATCTTGGAGGTGTTCACACGCAACCACGGCCGCATGGCGCTGGTGGCCAAGGGGGTGAAACGACCGAGCTCAAGTTTCCGCCCCATTTTGTTGCCCTTGCAGCCGTTGCATCTGGCGTATGGTGGCGATGCTGAAATCAAAACCCTCAAGGCCGCTGAGTGGCAGGGCGGGCACATCATGCCCACGGGCGATGCACTTTTGTCGGGCTATTACCTTAACGAGTTGTTGTTGGCCTTGATTGCACGCGAAGACCCGCACCCTGAGCTGTTTGATCGGTATGCCGATGTGGTCGCGGTGATTGCCTCTGAGCACGGCGAGGCGCTGGAGTCTGCCCTGCGAGCGTTTGAGCTGCTGCTGTTGCGAGAAATTGGCTTGCTGCCGCTGCTGGATGCACAAACCATGACCCTGCTGGCGCTGCACCCCGACGAGTGTTACTGCTTGGTGCCTGAAGGTGGCCTGCGCCTGGCCAATGCGCAAGACCGCGCCAGTCTGCGCGGGGCGCAGTGGAGTGCGTTGCAACAGGTGCTCGGGCAGCGCGTGCCGTTTACCGCCGTGTTGCGCGCCTGCGCTGATGTTGCCAGTGAGCTCAAGCCGCAATTGCGCGCTTTGCTCAATTACCATTGCGGGGTAAGCACGCTGCGCACGCGGCAAATGATGATCGACCTGCAATCCCTATGAAAAAAACTGCCCTTTCCGTCAATCTAAACAAAGTTGCCTTGGTGCGCAACACACGTCAATTGGGCATTCCCAGCGTCACACGCGCTGCCACGCTGTGCCTGCAAGCCGGTGCCAATGGCATCACCGTGCACCCACGCCCGGATGAACGGCATATTCGCGCCAGTGATGTGCCCGAGCTGGCTACCCTGATGCAAGACTGGCCCGAGCGCGAGTTCAACATTGAAGGCAACCCTTTGCACAATTTGATGGATCTAGTGGGCGCTTTGGTCAGCGCCAAATTGCCGGTGCATCAGGTCACTTTTGTACCGGATTCTGAGGGGCAATTCACCAGTGACCATGGCTGGAATTTCCCTGCGGATGCCGATCGGCTGCGTCCGCTGATTGAGCAAGCCCATGCTTGGGGCGTGCGCGTGAGCTTGTTTATGGATGCCGATGCCAGTGCCATGGCGGGTGCTAAAGGGGTGGGTGCTGACCGTATCGAGTTGTACACCGAGCCGTATGCCGCTGCCTGGGGCGGCGCTGAGCAGGCTGCGCAGTTGCGCCGTTTTGCCAGTGCTGCGCAGGCCGCGCTGGATGCGGGCCTGGGTGTCAACGCCGGTCATGACCTGAACCGCGACAACCTGACAGCCTTCATTGCCCAGGTACCAGGTGTCAGCGAGGTGTCGATTGGACACGCACTGATTGCCGATGCGCTGGAGCTGGGCTACAGCGCCACCATTGCCGACTACTTGCGTTGTATTCGTGACGCGGCATGATTTACGGCATTGGCACGGATATTTGTGATGTGCGCCGAATTCAGGCCAGCTTGCATCGCCATGGTGAGCGCTTTGCCCAAAAAATTTTGAGCGATGGCGAATTGGCAACCTGGAGATCGCGCAGCCAGCGCTGTCCCGAGCGCGGTGTGCGCTATCTGGCTACACGTTTTAGCGCCAAAGAAGCTTTTAGCAAAGCCATTGGTTTGGGTATGCG
The DNA here is from genome assembly GCA_903930255.1 of uncultured beta proteobacterium. Classification (GTDB taxonomy): domain Bacteria; phylum Pseudomonadota; class Gammaproteobacteria; order Burkholderiales; family Burkholderiaceae_C; genus Rhodoferax. Next base: position 9,878 of record CAIYYA010000163.1, on the reverse strand, counting down.
CATGCCGATGAGCTGGCGCTTATGTGAGATTGGCAAACTGGCCAGTGGGCAACCCACCATCGTGCTGCATGGCGGGCTAAAAAGCTGGTTTGAGGCGAAAAACCTGAGCGCGCACATCAGCGTGACTGATGAGACTGACTATGCAGCTAGTTTTTGTGTGGTTGAAGTTATGCCTGAAAACAGGCTCTGACGCTTTAATAGCAAGCGTAGAAAGCTCTTATAAACATAGCAATGTTAGCCATTCTGACAACAGGGGCAAGCTGTCAGAAGCGCTGCAATAGTGAAATAATCCAACCACATTTTTTTCTACAGGACTTTTGAGCATGAGCGACACACAACAACGCATTGACGATTTGGTTAAAGGCAACGATATTTTGCTGTTTATGAAAGGCACCGCGAGTTTTCCTCAGTGCGGATTTTCAGGGCGCGCCGTGCAGATTTTGAAGGCTTGCGGCGTTGACCCCAAAGCCATCAAGACCGTGAATATTCTGGAAGACGATGGCATTCGTGTCGGCATCAAGGCATACAGCAACTGGCCAACCCTGCCACAGTTTTACCTCAAAGGTGAATTCATAGGTGGCTCTGACATCATGATGGAGATGTTTGAGAGCGGTGAGTTGCAAGCCATGCTGGGCACACCCGCAGCTTAATTTAGTCAAACACCCAGCGCTTGCGCGCGCCCAGCACCGCGTTCGGGTAGGGTGCTTGGCCGCGCGAGCCGTTGTAGCGCCCCAGCGCTAAAAACAAATCGCCACCCTCAAGTTCCAGGTAGTGGCGCAAGATCACGCAGCCAAAGCGCAGATTCGTTTGCATGTGGAACAGTGTGCCCGCATCGCCGTCGCCCAGCACCCGCGTCCAAAATGGCATCACTTGCATGTAGCCGCGAGCGCCAGCACTGCTAACGGCAAATTTTCGAAAACCGCTTTCAACTTGAATAAGCCCAAGCACCAGTGCTACATCCAGACCCGCTCGTTTGGCTTCGTACCAAACGGATTGTAAAAATTCTTTGCGCGTGTTGAAGTCAGGCTTTTGTTTTTTCAGTCGCTCACTTTGTGCGCCGAGCCAGCGCAGATAAGTCAGCCGATCTTCGGTGTTGGCAAATTCGGGAACTGGCGGTGCGTGGTTGGCAATGGCAGAGCTCAATGCGGTGCGCACCGAATCTACCAAGGGCTCCTCACGTTGCGCGCCAGCCCATACTTGCTCTGAAAAAAAGAGTGCTCCAAGCACACCCATCGGGCGCCAGAGGCCTAGAACACCTAGAAAAAATTGTCTGCGAGTGCGCTCAGGCATTGAGCTTTGCCAGCAGCATGTCTTTGATATTGGGCAAGGCAACTGCTGTGGCCGCTGCATCGCGACGGTGCTGGTATTCGACATTGCCTTCTTTCAGGGCACGGTCGCCAATGTTGACACGGTGTGGCACACCAATCAGCTCCCAGTCGGCAAACATCGCACCTGGGCGTTCACCCCGATCGTCGAGTATCACATCAACCCCGGCAGCCAGCAACTCAGCGTACAAGGTGTCGGCGGCAACCTTCACATCAGCAGAGCGCTCAGCATTAATCGGGCAGATCACCACGGTAAAGGGAGCCAGCGCATCCGGCCAGATGATGCCGCGCTCATCGTGGTTTTGCTCAATAGCAGCGGCTGGCAGACGGGTAATGCCAACGCCGTAGCAACCCATTTCCATTAACTGCGGTTTGCCGTTGTGGTCGAGAAAGGTGGCTTTCATTGCTGCGCTGTATTTGGTGCCCAAATAAAACACGTGTCCGACTTCAATGCCGCGCTCAATCGCCAGCACACCTTTGCCATCGGGTGAGGCATCGCCGGCCACTACATTGCGCAAATCGGCAACCAGCGTTGGCTCAGGCAAATCGCGCCCCCAGTTCACGCCTGTGATATGAAAATCGGCTTCGTTGGCGCCGCAAATCCAGTCGCTCATCAGAGCCACTTCACGGTCCACCACCAGCTTGACGGGTTTGCGCAGATTGAGTGGTCCCAAGTAGCCTGGCTTGCAACCAAAATGGTCTTCAATCTCGGCCACTGTCGCAAAGCGAAACGCGCCCAAATCAGGCAATTTGTCAACTTTCACTTCGTTCATGTCGTGGTCGCCACGCAGCAGCAGCAGCCAGACCTGGGTTTTAACGATTTCACCTGTTTCATTGATCGTGTCAGTGGCCAGCACGAGTGACTTCACCGTGGATTGCAAGGCGACACCGAGCAACTCGGCGACATCGGCACAGGTGCTTTTGCCAGGAGTTGCTGTTTTGCACATAGCCTGGGTTGCGTCAGCACGGGGGCCAGCGGGTGCCAGTGCCTCGGCTTTTTCCATATTCGCGGCGTAATCGCTGCCAGGGCAATAGACGATGGCATCTTCGCCGGTAGCGGCAATGACCTGAAACTCTTCGCTCAAGTCGCCACCAATGGCGCCGCTGTCAGCCGCCACTGCGCGATAAGTCAGGCCAAAGCGGTCAAAAATGCGTCGATAGGCTTGTGCCATGATTTGATAGCTGGCCTTGGCCGCGACCTGATCACGATCAAAACTGTAGGCGTCTTTCATGATGAACTCGCGTCCACGCATCAAACCACAGCGCGGGCGACGTTCGTCGCGAAATTTGGTTTGAATTTGGTAAAAATTTTTCGGCATCTGTTTGTAGCTTCGAATTTCCTGCCTTGCGATGTCGGTGATGACTTCTTCGCTGGTGGGTTGAACCACAAAATCATGCCCATGGCGGTCTTTGATTCTCAGCAGTTCTGCGCCCATTTTGTCAAACCGGCCCGACTCTTGCCATAACTCGGCAGGTTGCACAACCGGCATGCTGAGTTCGACAGCTCCGGCACGGTTCATTTCTTCACGCACGATGGCTTCCACTTTTTTCACCACGCGCAAGCCCATGGGCATCAGCGTGTAGATACCAGCGCCGAGTTTTTTGATCATGCCGGCGCGCATCATCAGCTTGTGGCTGACGATTTCGGCATCCGCAGGCGCTTCTTTGAGGGTTGAAATAAAGAAATGAGAGGCTTTCATAGGAAATTTCCGGCAATAAATCAGGGTTGTTTCTCTTGCGACACAGCAACTGCTGTGCATAATGAACGCAATTTAAAAATTGGGGTTTGATTATGCTTGACCGCGACGGCTTTAGGCCGAACGTTGGCATCATCTTGCTCAACCAGAAGAATCAGGTGTTTTGGGGTAAGCGTATTCGTACGCACTCCTGGCAGTTTCCACAAGGCGGCATTGATCGGGGCGAAACCCCCGAGCAGGCCATGATTCGGGAACTGCATGAAGAAATCGGGCTGCAGCGCGAACACGTTCGCATTGTGGCTCGCACCCGCGACTGGTTGCGCTATGAAGTGCCGGACCGTTTTATTCGCCGCGATTCACGCGGTTTTTACAAAGGCCAGAAACAGATCTGGTTTATGCTGCAATTGGTTGGTCAGGACTGGGATTTAAACTTGCGCGCCACCGATCACCCCGAGTTTGATGCTTGGCGCTGGAACGACTACTGGGTGCCGCTAGAAGCCGTGGTCGAATTTAAACGTGAGGTCTATGTGACGGCGTTGACCGAGTTGGCGCGCTACTTGCCGCGCAATGAACACCGCAACCGATTTTTACGCCATGGCATCCGCCATCAAGACGCCATCGCTGCATCTGATGTGCCTTCTATCGCTTGTGATTCAGCACCCAACGCAGCAGAAGAAGACCGCATCAACCAGGGCAATGAACATGCTTAAAAACTTCGATTTATTGGTTATATTTAAGAAATTTGCTACTTTTAACCTTTGCCTGCTCGCCATTGCGGCTTCTGCGCAGGTCTTGGATCCCGACTGGAAAGAGTCTGACACGCCAACACCGCCAGCCTTTGACAAAGGGCGTTTGCTGCCCATCGAAATGCCGCAGTATGTGAGCTTGCGCGTGGGCATTGACCCTGAAACTTTGGTGATTGGAGCGGATGGCATCGTGCGTTATGTGATGCTTGCCATCAACTCAACGGGCTCAGTCAACGCCATGTATGAAGGCATTCGCTGCGCTACCGGCGAGGTAAAAACCTATGCGCGACATAGTGGGCAAGGCACATGGACGTTGGTGAAAGAGCCAGCCTGGCGTGCTTTAACTGACAATTTACCATCCAAGCATGCGCTGGCACTGGCACGTCAAGGCGCCTGCGACGGCCGCACCATGGCAGCCAGCTCGACGGCAGAGATTATTAAAAACCTGAAACGCTAACGTGCGCACATGTTTAGCGACTTAAAACCATGTTGTCACGATGCACCATCTCAGCTTCGGCGGCGTAGCCCAAGAGCGACTCAAAGGCACTCGACGGTTTGCGACATATCAGCCGGGCTTCGGTGCTGGCGTAATTGGCCAAGCCGCGTGCCACTTCAATGCCCTGCTGGTCGCGGATGGCAATGACGTCGCCGCGCGAGAAATCCCCTTCGACCCCCATCATGCCAATCGGGAGCAGGCTGGTGCCAGCTTGGCGCAATTTCAGCACCGCACCCGCATCCACTGTGACGGCTCCACGCATTTTCAGATGGTCGGCAATCCATTGTTTGCGCGCCTGATTTTTGTGTGTCGGGGCAATCAGCAGCGTGCCAATCGCTTCGCCCTGCTGTAAACGCAACAAGGCGTCAGGCTCGCGACCCCAGGCGATCACAGTCGAAGCGCCAGAGCCTGCAGCGCGCTTGGCGGCCAGAATTTTTGTGATCATGCCACCACGCCCCAAGCTTGAACCGGCTCCGCCTGCCATAACTTCCAACGCCGGGTCGCCAGCTTGTGCAGCGTTGATAAATTTAGCATTCACATCTTTGCGCGGATCGGCACTGAACAGACCTTTTTGGTCAGTCAAGATGATGAGAGCGTCGGCCTCCACCAAATTGGCAACCAAGGCACCCAGGGTGTCGTTATCGCCAAATTTGATCTCGTCGTTGACCACCGTGTCGTTTTCGTTGATGACGGGCACCACGCCAAGTTTCAACAGCGTGAGCAGGGTCGAGCGGGCGTTCAGGTATCGCTCACGGTCGGCCAGGTCGGCATGGGTGAGCAGCACTTGGGCACTGCCCAGTCCGTTTTCGCGCAATTTGGTCTCGTACATTTGCGCCAGCCCCATTTGTCCCACAGCTGCTGCTGCCTGCAACTCGTGAATGGCGTGTGGGCGCGTAACCCAGCCCAGGCGCTTCATGCCCTCGGCAATCGCTCCGCTAGATACCATGATGACTTCGCGCCCCTGACGCACCAGAACAGCCATTTGCCGGCACCATTCTCCAATAGCTTGATCATCCAGGCCACGGCCTTCATTAGTGACCAGACTTGAGCCAACCTTGATAACAATGCGGCGCCAGTCCCGCGCTTGGAGTGCTTCTATTTCATGAGTCATTTTGACCTCTAGCGCTTGTCAACCATGCGTAGACAGCTATGATTATTAGAGCAATTAAACCGGATCGATATCCAGCGCAAAACGCGGATCGATCACCTCAGGGGTTTGCTCGAGTTTTTGTTGAGCACTGATGTGCTTGAAAATGATTTTGATCAATGGCTCGCAGCCTTCGCGAGTCAGTGCCGAAATTTCAAACACCGGGCCTTTCCATTTGAAGCGCTTCACAAAGTCTTTCACCAGGGCTTCGCGTTCTTCTGTAGGAACCATGTCGAGCTTGTTCAGCACCAGCCAGCGCGGTTTGTTGTAAAGCGCTGGATCGTATTTTTTTAGCTCATTGACAATCGCCTTGGCTTGCTTGACTGTGTCTACAGCATCGTCAAAAGGCGCCATGTCAACCACATGCAGCAGCAGCCGGGTACGCTGCAAGTGGCGCAAAAACAAATGCCCCAAGCCCGCGCCTTCAGAGGCACCTTCGATCAGCCCGGGCAGGTCTGCCACCACAAAGCTTTGCTCGGGCCCAACGCGCACGACCCCTAGATTGGGGTGCAGCGTGGTAAAGGGGTAGTCAGCAATGCGTGGGCGTGCATTGGAAATAGCGCTGATGAGCGTTGATTTGCCAGCATTCGGCATACCCAAAAGACCCACATCGGCCAGCACTTTGAGCTCAAGTTTAAGGTTGCGCTTTTCGCCAGGCCAGCCGGGTGTGCGCTGGCGTGGAGCGCGGTTGATGGCGCTTTTAAAGCGCATATTGCCAAAGCCACCATCACCGCCTTTGGCGATGGTAATGACTTCATCGGGCTTGAGTAGCTCAAACAGCACTTCGCCTGTTTCGGCGTCAGTAATGATCGTGCCCACCGGCATTTTTAGGGTCACGTCGGCACCTGCAGCACCAAACATGTCTGAACCCATGCCGTGCTGGCCGCGCTGTGCATCGTGACGACGCGAAAAGCGGTAATCGACCAGCGTATTCAGATTGACATCTGCAACTGCAAAAACATGGCCACCACGACCACCATCGCCACCATTGGGGCCGCCAAATTCTTTGTACTTTTCGTGGCGAAACGAGATGCAGCCAGCACCACCGTCGCCGGCAGAGACATCAATAAAGGCTTCGTCAACGAATTTCATAATTTGGCTTTATAAACAAAAAACCCCGCGACGCGCGCAGGGTCTTTTGGGAAACAGTCAGCAGTTTAAGCTGCTGTCACGCTCACTGTGTGCTTGTTCAATGAACCTTTGATGGCAAACGATACGTGACCATTAACCAAAGCAAACAAGGTATGGTCTTTGCCGATGCCTACGTTTGTGCCAGGATGAAACTGAGTTCCACGTTGACGCACAATGATCGCGCCCGCATTGATCAATTCGCCGCCGTAAGTCTTTACGCCCAGCATCTTGGGCTTGGAATCGCGCCCATTTCGCGTCGAGCCGCCGCCTTTTTTATGTGCCATGACTTATGCTCCTTATGCAGAAATCGCACCGATCAACAGTTCGGTGAACTGCTGGCGATGACCTTGACGTTTTTGGTAGTGTTTGCGACGGCGCATTTTAAAAATGCTGACCTTGTCGTGTTTACCATGTGCCAACACTGTGACACTCACCGTTGCACCAGTTACCAAGGGCGTGCCAACCTTCAACTCTGCGCCACTACCGACTGCCAGAACCTGATCGATCACAATCTCTTGGCCAACATCCGCAGCAATCTGTTCTACTTTAATTTTTTCGCCAGCAGCAACTTTATATTGTTTGCCACCAGTTTTTATGACCGCGTACATATTAACCTCTTAAAAATGCTCTACAAACGAATTTTCGCAGAGCCCGCGATTATTACACAAGTTAAGTCCAACCGCCAGCCAAAACAAAATCGTCTGATGTCAATGCATCTTGAAAGCACAGGCTTTCTATAATCCTTGTAAATTACCGAGATATTGCTGTGCCATCCGCCAAACAAAAACAACCCAGCTATTTGAACCTGATTGCATCCGAGATGTGCGAAGTTGATGCCGTCATTGCGCAACGTCTCGACTCTGGCGTTCCCTTGGTAGGTCAAGTTTCAAGCTACATCATTTCTGCTGGTGGCAAACGTTTGCGTCCAGCCTTGCTGCTGCTGATTTGCGGTGCACTAGGTTTCAAAGGTACTCAGAGATTTAACTTGGCCGCTGTGGTCGAATTCATTCATACAGCGACCTTGCTCCACGATGATGTGGTGGACGACTCAGCTTTGCGCAGGGGCAATGCAACAGCCAACGAAACCTTTGGCAACCCAGCCAGTGTATTGGTGGGAGATTTTTTGTATTCACGTGCTTTTCAAATGATGGTAGATGCACAAAGCATGCGCATCATGGATGTGCTGGCAGATGCCACCAACGTGATCGCCGAAGGCGAGGTCATGCAACTCATGAACATGCACAACGCAGCACTTGATGAGTCTGGATACCTGAACGTCATCCGCTCAAAAACTGCCAAGTTGTTTGAAGCCAGCGCCCGTGTAGGAGCAATCTTGTCGGGAGCCTCTCCCGAAATTGAAGCGGCATGTGCCACCTATGGGCAGGCCATGGGAACCGCATTTCAGGTGATTGACGATGTTTTGGACTACACCGGCGATGCCTCCGTGATGGGCAAAAACCTGGGTGACGACCTGCGCGAAGGAAAAACCACCCTACCCTTAATTGCCGCCATGCAGCGTGGCACACAAGCCCAAAGCGATTTCATCAAAAAAGCCATCGAAACTGGTGATATTTCGATGATCGACTCTGTGGTGTCTATTGTTTTAAGCACCGGTGCCATCGAGGTTGCGCGCCAATCAGCCAGCCAGGAAGCGGAGCGTGCCATGGCTGCTGCACAGATTCTGGCTGAAAGTCCGCACAAAACCTGTTTGCTACAATTAGCTGAACAGTTGCTGCTGCGTCAATCCTAAGGGATGCAGAAATTGCAAATGTACCGTTTATGGCGAGTGCTGCAGGGATGCAGCGCTAGGCGCCCGCCAGTGCCGCCAGAAATGGGATATTTGCAATTTCTGCATCCCTAAGCACACGCAAACCAAAAACTGGCGGAATGTAGCGCAGCCTGGTAGCGCACTTCGTTCGGGACGAAGGGGCCGGAGGTTCGAATCCTCTCATTCCGACCAAAAATCCCTTTTTGCCAGCAGTGCACAGGAGGCCATCGACATCAAGCAGACCATCGAGTGTGAGCGACGTCGAGGCATCTTTACAGACTACATGGGTGGCTGGAAATTCTCCCTTACCGACCTATTGGCGCGCTACCTGCGCGAGGAGTCGCCAAGGCACAAGAATTTCATGATTGAAGGCTAAAAAATCAACGCCATGCTCGAAGATGCTGGTTTAGCCCGGCTTGATTTGGCGGCAATTTTTGCAGCACATAAAAATCCCCACCCGAAATTGAAGGATCTGAAAGTCAGCAAGGCAACTGGCAAACGCACAAGTGCGGCATCGGAAGCCATTGCATTCATTCGCAAGCCATTTGCAGCCATAGTTCCAGATGATTTCACGGACTACATTGACGACAGACGTCAAAGTGTTGACAAAACTAGGCCATTGACGATAGGTGCTTCAGTTTGTTTTGAAAAATCTTCATTACCTTAAATGCCTTCCAAGGCATACAAGCCAAGCGTAGCGTGCTATAGATTTAGCACCCTGCGCAGCGCTATACCAGTATGCGTTCCCAGCGCCAGCACGCCCTCTGGGGTCGCTGCCGCCACGAGTCGGCCACCGGCGTTGCCACCGTCTGGGCCTAGATCCAGCACCCAGTCGGCTTCGGCAATCACGTCCAGATCGTGCTCGATCACCACCACGCTGTGGCCGCCATCGACCAGGCGGTGCAGCACGCGAATGAGTTTTTCAACATCGGCCATGTGCAGCCCCACCGTGGGTTCGTCCAGCACATACAGGGTGTGCGGGGCTTTTTGGCCGCGCCGGGTGATGTCGTCACGCACTTTACTCAGCTCAGTCACCAGTTTGATGCGTTGTGCCTCGCCGCCGCTCAGGGTGGGTGAGGGCTGGCCCAGCGTCAGATAACCCAGCCCAACGTCCTTGAGCAACTGCAACGGGTGCGCGATCACCGGCATCGCAGCAAAAAAATCAACTGCCTCATCCACTTCCATCTGCAACACATCGCCAATGTTTTTGCCACGCCAGGTGACGGCCTGGGTTTCCGGATTAAAGCGCGCACCTTTGCAGCTTTCGCAGAGCACTTTCACATCGGGTAAAAAACTCATGGCGATGGTGCGGATGCCCTGCCCTTCGCAGCCTGGGCAACGGCCCTCGCCGGTGTTGAAGCTGAAGCGGTTGGCCGCATAGCCACGCGCCTTGGCTTCCAGTGTGTCGGCAAAGAGTTTGCGGATAGTGTCCCAAAAACCGATGTAGGTGGCCGGGCAACTGCGCGGCGTTTTGCCGATGGGGGTTTGATCGACTTCCAGCACCCGGTCAATTGACTCATAGCCAGTGACTTCGCTGCAGCCACTCCAGGGGATGGTTTCGCCTGCTG
>CAIYYA010000162.1 GCA_903930255.1 uncultured beta proteobacterium | reverse complement strand
GGGCGATTCGCACAACCACATGGCAAAGGCCTCAGCCAGTTTGGTTTTGCCAGAACCGGCCAAGCCGGTGAGGATGCAGAAGCGTTTGGTGAGTAGCGACGAAATCAACCGAGAAATCACTTGATCTGAAAAAGTCAAACCCGCGTCACTTGATCCGTTGGCGAATTCAGTCAAGGTCGAAAAGTCAACTTTCGGCCGGTTGGCCAAGGCTTCTTTCAGATCAACAAATTCAGCAATGACCGTCAATAGCGCATTCACAATGTCACCGACCTGTGCCGAAGTTGGACTGACAAACTCTTTGGCAACAAACGATTGCTTGTATTGCTTCTTCTTTTTGATCGCAAATTGTGGCAACCCAGCGATCAGTTCTTGCGGCCATTCACGCGGCCAAGCACCTGTGGCCTCTACCGCCGTTGCACTGACCCCATAGTTCACTGAAGCCGTGTTGTTTGATCGCTGAAACAGCAATACGGGGTACACACCTTCCAATTGAGCGCTTTGCCCAGGCGCAAAGCAAGCCAGCCAAGGAATCTCTGCCAAATTTCCGTGACCAAAGCTGGTTTTAAACCAGATATTCAGGTCTTTGCAAGCCAAAGAAAATGCAGGGTCAAGCGTGATAGGCACTTGACTGGTGCTGCCAGAGGTGACTCTGGTGATGAAGTCCTCAACATATTTACTCAGCAGCTTTTTGAATGCCGGGGTGAGTGAAGGTGCCGTTTTGCTCATGTTGTTTTCCCTTTGTTGCGATCTGTTACCCACTCGCTGACAGTCGATATTTCCACCTTGGGCCATCGAGCGCGCCCGGTAGTGTCCGCTCAATCAGCCCTGCCGCCAGCGCTATTCCAAGGTATTTTTCAGAAAAATTGCCGCTATCCTTGAATCAAACTGTAGCCGTCATGTCGGGAGGCTTTTTTGCCCATCAAGGCAATTCGCCAACCGCCAGACATGCTGCAGCAACCACGCTGTCTGCGATGGGCCTCAACCAGTAGTCCTGCAGTGCCCTTGACGGGTAGGCCATAGACATCTTGAGCAACCCGCCGACCACGCCGCTCGTCTATCACCGCAAAGCATGGCGAAAGGTGCCGCGCCAAACTGATAACCTCTGCCTCGCCTGCGTCCAATTCCATGGTTAGCAAGGGGTCAGGTAACGGGCTGGTGCGCACGCGTTTACGCCATGTTTCACTTTGCAATGATTGGGCTCCGGGCTTGCCGATGCCAGCCACGGCCACTTCATTGAACACGGTTTGTGGCACCCATACTTCAGAAAACAGAGCAGGTAAAAGTTCGAGCTGACCGAGCAAAGACAGCGCCACCAACGGACCGGCATTAACAACAGCACACTCAATCATTGGGGACAAATTCAGATTTGATTTCAACGCCGTCCATGGCGACTATCGGCACACCAGCACGACTTGCCGCCAGTAGGAACTCAACCCGACCCATACCGCACAAAAGACCAGCCTTGGCAGAGCTTAAGCGGCCCACTTCAAACAGTTTGAGGGCCAGCATAAATTTGGCCTCTTGCGCTAAAGACTCCAGCGACATTCCGGGTGAAGCCAGCGCGTCAACTGGCAATTCAAGCAGCAAGGCATTCATGGATCAATCCTCGGTTAGGCAGCGTTGGTAGCTGCATTTGATTATGGCAGGGGCGATGTTTGGCGTTGTCCCTTGGCGGCCAGTCGATATTTCTGCGTCGGGCTGTTGGGCGCGCCCGGTAGTGTCCGCTCAATCCCCCTGCCGCCAGCGCTGGTTCAAGGTATTTTTCAGAAAAAGTGCCGCCATCCTTCAATCCCAGTTCAGCCATCATCTCAATTTAGATTTGTGAGCTAAATCAACCTCTAACGCATACAGGTGTAGCACAAGCCGCTATTAAATTTAAGTCACCAACAAGCGCACTGGCTTGCCAATCCGGCTGAGCAAGTTTACCTTTCGACCAGTTGGCGATACCGGTCAGCACGTCCGGGTTGCGGCCGCGCAGGGTGAAAGAAACCTGCTCGTTCATGGTGTTGTGGGTCAAAGAAAACCGATGGGCCGTTTGGCTTTGCGTGTTTTGTCCTCGGTGATGAGTTGTTTGATGGCATCAAACACCTGGGAGAACTGCTCGTCGTAGCGGGTTTCCATGGCTTCAATGCGCAGACGCAGGTCGCGGTTGGAGTCCATCAGGCGTCGCAACTGCACAAAGGTGCGCATGATGGCGATGTTGACCTCAACGGCGCGTTGGGAGCGCAGCACGCTGGAGAGCATGGCAACGCCTTGTTCGGTGAAGGCGTAGGGCAGTGTGCGCCGTCCCCCTCTGTTGTTTGACATCACAATTTGTGATGTCAAACCCGCAACAGGCAGCGAACTCGTCACAGTTTGTGATGACTTGCCGCCTTTAGGGGCCGATGCGGTCACAGTTTGTGATCGCATAGCCGCCCACTCTTCGGCTGTAAGCTGAAACATGAAGTCGTCAGGGAACCGGGTGCGGTTGCGCGCCACGGACTGGTTCAAAACACGGGCTTCAACACCGTAGAGTTCCGCCAGATCGGTGTCGAGCAGCACTTTCTCGCCACGAATCAAAAACACTAGTTTGGCCAGATTCTCTGGTTTCGGAATGATTTGCGTCATGGGCTCAATTTCAGCGATGCGTGCATTGCTGTCCATAGCGGCAATCAGGTCAAGCCGCAGCCCAAACTATCACTGAACCCGAATTTGGCCGCACCGTGTTGGTGCTGGTGCGTGGGCGGATAAAAATTTCTACATCGCGATCAAGTTGCGTGATCAAGTGCAGCAAACGCTCACTTGAGAATCGGGTTAGCTTGTAATTCTTCAATTCTGACAAATGCGGCTGCGCCAAGCCGAGTTGTTTTGCCGCTGCCACTTGCGTCAAACCGCCAGCTTTCAACAGCTCGTTCAGGCGCACGGCCAGTTGCACCCGCAGTTGCCGCTCCGCGGGGTCGGGCAAACCCAAATCTGCAAAGACGTTACCCGAACCCATTTCAATGGCCTCGGGACAGTCTAGGTTAGCTTTGTTTTTCATAGTGCTCCTTGCAGTGCTGCTGCGCCAGTTTGAGGCGATCATGGATCAAATTGATATCACTTTGTGAGGTGCGGATGCCGCTGGGCGACTCCATTTCAGCCATCATCACAGTTTGAGTTTAAGAGAAAAATTTGCCTCTAACGCTTACAGTCATTGCACAAGCAGCTATCAAATTTACGCATCACCAAGCATACGAGCATCTTAGCGGCTGCGTTGTGTGAAAGAAAACTGCCCGTTCATGGCTGCTTGCCCTGCAGCCGCTGCACTCCTGCATCGGCCAGCAGCAATTTCATTTGCACGATGGCGGTCTGGTTCAGCAGGGTGAGCCGCTCCGTCTGCGCCAGCCCCTGGTGAATGAAATGGGCGTTCAGCGTTTCCAGGTTGGCCAGGCACACCAGTTGCGCGGCATTGGCTTCGTCGCGGATGTTGCCCTTGTTGCCAGGGTTTTCATCACGCCACTGTTTTGCGGTTTTGCCAAACAGCGCCATGTTCAGCAAGTCGGCCTCGCTGGCGTAGATCAGGCTGGTTTGCTGCGGGGTGAGCTCTGGAGGAATCAGTTGGGTTTTGATGGCATCGGTGTGAATACGGTAGTTGATCTTGGTCAGATTTCGGCGTATGTCCCAGCCCAATTGCTCGCGCTCGGTCTCTTTTAGGCGCTGGAACTCTTTGATGAGGTAGAGCTTGAATTCAACCGACACCCAAGACGCGAACTCGAAGGCAATGTCTTTGTGGGCATAGGTGCCGCCGTAGCGTCCGGCTTTGGAAGTAATGCCGATGGCACGGGTGGCTTCTATCCAGCGTTTGGGTGTCAGGGTAAAGCTGTTCAGACCTGCCTGCATCCTAATCCCGTCGAATTCCACGGGATTAAAAAGGGGGTTATTAAGTTGCTCCCAGATGCCCAAAAATTCCAGTGTGTTTCGGTTGCGCAACCAGTTCCGAATGATGTCGTCAGTGTGATCGCTATCTTTGTAGCGCGCAATGTCGGTGAGAGAAATGTAATCATCCACACCACCAGAAACCACCGTGATGCTCGTGCCCTTAACTTCAATCTTGGCCATGTTCATTCCTTTTGCAAAGCAGCCAGTTCGCGCTCAATCATTGGGCTCAAAGCCAGCGCGTCAACAGGCAATTCAAGCAGCAAGGCATTCATGGATCAATCCTCGATTAGGCAATGTTGGTGGATGCATTTAATCATGGCAGGGACAGTATTTGGCGTCTTTGCCCGACCCTTGAATTTCATTTCAGCCATCACCGCAGTTTGCTGTTTATTTGATAAATCAGCCTCTAACGCATACTGATATTGCATAAGTCGCTATCAAAATTGAGTCTAAATCAACGTCTCAAGCCCTGCTGGCGCAGATGAAAAACTCACGGTTACCGTCGCCTCCGGCAATCGGCGAATCAAACCAAGCGGTGACGGTCAAACCCAGGTCGGCACAAGCTTCGTGCAGGCGCTGTTCAACGATCAGGTACATCGCCGCATCCTTGACAATGCCGCCTTTGCCGACTTGGCCGGGTTGCAACTCAAACTGTGGCTTGACCAGTGTCAGCAGCGTGCCACCTGCTTTGAGCAAGGGCACCACAGCGGGCAGCACCAGCGTTTGCGAGATGAACGACAGGTCGGCCACGATCAGGTCAAACTCGGGCTCAAACCCTTCGTCATCGTCTGATTCATCAGCATCAAATTGGCCTTCATCGCCCGTGCTGTCAGCGTAAGAAGCTATTAAATCAGAAGCATTAAGGGCACGCGCATTGACGTTTTCAACGCACAGCACACGCGCATCTGCACGCAGGCTCGGGTGCAGTTGGGCGCTACCCACATCCACACCCACCACCATGCGAGCGCCGTGTTGCAACAGGCAGTCGGTAAAGCCGCCGGTGGATTGACCCACATCCAAGCACTGCAGCCCGTTCACTGACAAGCCGACCTGCTTCAGGGCGGCCTCCAGCTTTAAGCCACCACGCGACACATAGCGCGCCTCGGAGTCATCGAGCAACTGCACCTCAGCAGTGTCGGGCACCTCGTCGCCATCTTTGGCAACCCGGCGCCAAACGTCACCTTGCTGCCATAACACGCCGTCGGCAATCAGGCGCTGCGCTTGCGAACGGGTGCTAGCCAGGCCGCGTTGCACCAGCAGTTGGTCAATGCGCATTGAGTGCTTAGTAGCGGTAAGTGTCGGCCTTGTACGGACCGGCCTTGCTAACGCCAATGTAGGCGGCTTGCTCGTCGGTCAGCTCAGAGAGTTGAGCCCCCACTTTGGTCAAGTGCAGACGGGCCACTTTTTCATCGAGGTGCTTGGGCAACACATAAACCTTGCCAACTTTGTATTCCTTAGGCTTGGTAAACAGCTCAATTTGCGCAATGGTCTGGTTGGCAAAGCTCGAGCTCATGACAAAGCTGGGGTGACCGGTGCCACAACCCAGATTCACCAAACGGCCTTTGGCCAGCAAGATGATGCGCTTGGCGGGTTTTTTGCCTTTGGCCGGGAAAATCACGTGGTCAACTTGCG
>CAIYYA010000161.1 GCA_903930255.1 uncultured beta proteobacterium | reverse complement strand
GGATGAGCCTTGAAAAAGCCCTTGAGTCGGGCGAATTTGTCACTGGTACCACCAGCGGCAAGGTCAAGGGTGGCCTGACCGTGTTGGTCAACGGCATCCGCGCTTTTCTGCCCGGCTCACTGGTTGACACCCGTCCCACCAAAGATTTGTCTCCGTATGAGAACAAAACCCTTGAGTTCAAGGTTATCAAGCTCGATCGCAAGCGCAATAACGTGGTGCTGAGCCGCCGCGCCGTGGTCGAAGCCTCCATGGGCGAAGAGCGTTCCAAGCTGATGAACACCCTCAAAGAAGGCTCTATTGTTCATGGCACCGTGAAAAACATCACCGAATACGGTGCATTTGTTGACTTGGGCGGCATTGACGGCTTGCTGCACATCACCGACATGGCCTGGCGCCGTGTCCGTCACCCTTCTGAAGTGGTGCAAGCCGGTCAGGAAATCACTGCCAAAATCCTCAAGTTTGACACCGAGAAAAACCGTGTCTCTCTGGGTCTCAAGCAAATGGGTGATGACCCCTGGATGGGCGTGAACCGCCGTTACCCACAAGGCACGCGCATGTTTGGCAAAATCACCAACATCGCCGACTACGGTGCGTTTGTGGAACTCGAACCCGGCATCGAAGGCTTGGTGCACGTTTCCGAAATGGACTGGACCAACAAGAACGTGGCACCTGCCAAGATCGTTGCCCTGGGCGACGAAGTCGAAGTCATGGTGCTCGAGATCGACGAAGACAAACGCCGTATTAGCCTGGGCATGAAGCAATGCAAAGCCAACCCATGGCAAGAATTTGCCCAAAACACCAAGCGCGGCGACCGTGTCAAGGGCCCGATTAAATCCATCACCGACTTCGGCGTGTTCGTCGGTTTGGCTGCTGGCATTGACGGTCTGGTGCACTTGTCTGACCTGTCCTGGAACGAAGCTGGCGAAGCCGCTGTGCGCGAGTACAAAAAAGGCCAGGAAGTTGAAGCCATTGTGTTGGCCGTTGACGTGGATCGCGAGCGCATCTCCTTGGGCATCAAACAACTTGACTCCGACCCCTTCACCACCTTTGCATCGATCAACGACAAGGGTGCCGTGGTGACCGGCAAGGTCAAATCGGTCGATGCAAAAGGCGCAGAAATCAACCTCGGCGACGACGTGGTGGGATACTTGCGCGCCAGCGAAATCTCGCGCGACCGTGTCGAAGACGCACGCAATGTGCTCAAAGAAGGCGACGAAATTTCGGCTGTTGTCGTCAACGTGGATCGCAAGAGCCGCAACATCCAGTTGTCCATCAAGGCCAAGGATGTCGCCGATCAAAACGAAGCCATGGCGACCCTAAGCCAACAGTCAGCCCGAGAAAACGCTGGCACGACCAGCCTGGGTGCTCTGTTGCGCGCGAAACTGGACAATAACTAAAACCAGTCAGACACGAGTGAGGAACGGACGATCCGGTGCTACACATCTGATTTCACCACCTCACTCAAGTCTTCTAACCGCTTTTTTGCCATGACACGCTCCGATTTGGTTGAGGAACTGGCTGCTCGTTTTGGCCAATTGACACAGCGCGATGCTGAGTTTGCGGTCAAAGCCATTCTGGACGCCATGAACGATGCACTGGTGCGCGGTCATCGGATCGAAATCCGAGGTTTTGGCAGTTTTTCCGTCAATTACCGACCACCGCGTATGGGGCGAAATCCGCGCAATGGGGATAGCGTGGCCATTCCCGAAAAATTGGTGCCTCATTTCAAGCCTGGCAAAGCCTTACGCCAAGCTGTTGATCTTCAAGACGATCCATTGGCGACCGGCTCCAAGCCCTGACGCCGCAGCTGCATAACGGATCGATGAAACATATCCTGAAGCTGCTGCGCTGGTTATTTAAAGCGGCGGTCTTCTTTACGCTGTTTGCTTTTGCCCTGAACAACCAACAAGACAGCACGGTGAACTTCTTTTTTGGTAACCATTGGCGTGCACCCTTGGTACTGATTGTGCTGGCAGCTTTCAGTGCGGGTGTTGCCGTAGGCGTGCTGGGCATGTTGCCTGGCTGGTTGCAGCGCCGAAAAAAACCGCCAGTTTTGCTTGATCCGACAGCAGCTAGTCTGCCAGCCGCTTCGCTCGCATCTCACAGCAGCGATGGAATTTAGCTTGACCTGGGTGCTCTTGGGTTTGCCGCTGGCTTTTGTGCTGGGATGGCTTGCTTCGCGCTTTGATTTGCGCCAAATTCGTCTAGAAAATCAGCAGGCGCCCAAAGCCTATTTCAAAGGTCTCAATTTTTTGCTCAATGAGCAGCAAGATCAGGCCATTGATGCTTTTATTGAAGCCGTGCAGAACGACCCTGACACTTCGGAGCTGCATTTTGCTTTGGGCAACCTGTTTCGTCGGCGCGGCGAATACGAACGTGCGGTGCGCGTGCATCAGCATTTGCTACAACGTGGCGACTTAAGCGCAGCTGATCTGCAACGCGCCCAATATGCCTTGGCTCTTGATTTTCTCAAGGCCGGCTTACTGGATCGCGCAGAAGAGGCTCTCATCAAACTCGAAGGCACAGCGTTTGAAGCGCAGGCCCGCTTGGCTCTGTTGGGTAACTACGAACGCAGCCGTGACTGGGGGCAAGCCGCGCAAATGGCCGAAAAACTCTCGCTGGCCGGTCAGGGCGACTTCAGCCAACGCCAGGCACATTACCTGTGCGAGCAGGCGCTCAGCTTAGCGGCTCAAGGTGCACTCGAAGCAGCCCTGCATTTGCTTGAAATAGCACGCCAGAAAGCGCCGCACGCTGCTCGTGCACGTCTAGTCTTGGCGCAACTGCAAACCCAAATGGGTCAAACTGAACAGGCATGGCAAACCTTGATGCAAGCCCTGACGCTCTGCCCCGATGCCGTCGCACTAATTGCACGCCCGCTGGCTGAGGCCGCTCTGACCTCCAACAATGTCCCAAGCACACTGCAACAACTGCAGTCGATTTACGCCCAAGAAGCCTCGCTCGACGTGCTCGATGCCATCGTTACCTTAACTGCCAAGCAGAACAATTCTCCCACGTGTGCTCGAGATTGGTATGTGCGACACCTCGAGCAAGTCCCCTCGCTGGTTGTCGCAGCCAAATGGATCGCAGACGAAAAGCTCGAACATGAACAATTTCATCCCCAGGTGCAACGCGCACTGGAACAGGCCGTGAAACCTTTGCTGCGCTACCGCTGCGCCGCTTGTGGCTTTGAAGCCATGCAGCATTTTTGGCAATGTCCGGGTTGCCAAACCTGGGACAGCTATCCACCCCGACGCATTGAAGAGCTATAGGATGACAATTTCTAAAAATAAATTGGCCAACTCGCGCGTGTTGGTGGTGGGCGATGTCATGCTCGACCGCTACTGGTACGGTTCGGTCGATCGCATCAGCCCAGAAGCACCCGTTCCCGTGGTACGCGTAACTCGTGAAGAAGAGCGTAATGGCGGCGCCGCCAATGTGGCCTACAACGTGGTCACGTTAGGTGCACAGGCATCGCTGCTCACCGTGGTGGGCGATGACGAAGCCAGTCACAAACTCGAAGCCCTGTTGGCCAACACCGGCATTCAAACCCACTTTGCACGCGACAGTACGCTGACAACCACGGTCAAACTTCGGGTCATCGGACGCCAGCAGCAACTGCTGCGCATGGACTTTGAAAACACCCCAAAAACCGAGGTGTTGGCCTGCCAGACTGCAACCTTCATTGAATTGCTACCAGAGCACCAGGCCGTGCTGTTTTCTGATTATGGCAAGGGGGGGCTGGCGCATGTGAGTGACATGATTGCATGCGCCAATACAGCAGAAAAACCCATCTTGATCGACCCCAAAGGCAGCGACTACTCGCGTTACCAAGGTGCCACCGTCATCACACCCAACCGTGCAGAGTTACAGCAAGTCATCGGCGCATGGCGCGACGAGGCCGATTTGCAAAGCAAAACCCAGAACCTGCGCGAGCAGTTAGGCTTGCAAGCCATTTTGCTGACACGCAGCGAAGAAGGCATGACACTATTCGACGCCCAAGGCCAATTGCATGTCAGTGCCCAAGCGCGCGAAGTTTTTGACGTAACGGGTGCCGGTGACACCGTGATAGCCACCATGGCTACGCTGGTAGCCGCTGGCTCAAGCCTGCGCAATGCCTTGCCGTTGGCAAACCGCGCGGGTGGTTTGGTGGTGGGCAAATTTGGCACCGCTACTGTTTCTTATGAGGAATTGTTCACATGACCCGAATCGTTGTCACCGGCGCTGCCGGATTTATTGGCGCAAACATCATCAAAGGACTCAACGCACGCGGCCTGACCGACATCATCGCCGTGGACGATCTAACCCAAGGTGATAAATTTCGCAACATCGCTGATCTGCAGATATCTGACTATGTTGATGCCGAGATTTTTTACGACGAATACGCCAGCGGTGGCTACGGCCAGATTGAGGCAGTTTTTCATGAAGGTGCCTGCAGCGACACGATGGAACAAAACGGCAAATACATGATGCAAAACAACTATGCTACTTCGGTGCAGTTGTTTCATGCCTGCCAAAAACGCGGTGCCCGCCTGCTCTACGCATCCAGCGCTGCAACTTATGGCGGCTCCGACACGTTTCGCGAAGAACCCGCGTTTGAGCATCCGCTGAACGTCTATGGCTACTCGAAGCTACTCTTTGACCAGCGTATGCGCCGCGAATGCGGGCTTGATTTTCAGCGCGCCATGGCCGGCAAAACCATGCAAGTGGTGGGTTTTCGCTATTTCAATGTGTATGGCCCGCGCGAACAACACAAGGGACGTATGGCCAGTGTGGCATTTCACCAGTTCAACCAGTTCCGTGCCGATGGCAAAGTAAAGCTATTTGGCGAATATGGTGGCTATCAGCCCGGCTCTCAAATGCGCGACTTTGTCTTTATCGACGACGTGGTAGCCGTCAATCTCTGGTTCTATGATCACCCTGGTTTTTCGGGAATTTTTAACCTCGGCACCGGCCGTGCGCAGCCTTTTAATGACGTGGCAAGCTCGCTGGTGAACAGCCTGCGCCAGCTTGAAGGCAAGCCAGCCCTCTCCCTTGATGCGCTCTGTGCACAAAGCCTGATCGAATATATAAGCTTCCCAGACGCATTGCGCGGTAAATACCAGTGCTACACCCAGGCCGACCTATCAGCCCTGCGCCGTGTCGGTTGTGAACATACATTTGCTGATGTGCAAACCGGGGTTGCCAAATACGTTCAGTGGATGACACAGCAAGGTTAAACACCGGTTAAAAAACCTGACTCGATTGATTTCAAAGGAGCTTTTACATGCTGAAAAAATTCATCACCATGATCGTCACCCTGTCTACTGCGGTGTGTATGGCCGCAGCTCTGGACATCAACAAAGCCTCTGAAGCCGAGCTCGACAGCATCAAGGGTATTGGTCCAGGCACCTCCAGCAAAATCCTCGCAGAGCGCAAAAAAGCGCCTTTTAAAGACTGGGCTGACTTCATCAACCGAGTCAAAGGCATCGGCGAGGCCAAAGCAAACCATTTTTCAGCCGAAGGTGTCACCGTGAATGGTGTACTTTTCAAATCGACTGGCACACCCCCTGCCGGCAAAAAAACACCCTGAACGAGCACCCGTCGCGATGCTTTCGGTAGTCGCTATTTGCCTGGGTGCCTGCATCGGTGCTCTTGGGCGTTGGGGTCTGGGTCTGTGGCTCAATGGCGGCACCAGCATGCCCTATGGCACTTTGGCATCCAACCTGATCGGCGGCTATCTGATTGGCTTGGCGGTGGCTTTTTTTCAAGCCATGCCCGAGCTCGACCCAGCTTGGCGCCTGGCCATCATCACCGGTTTTTTGGGCGCACTCACCACATTCTCCAGCTTTTCGGCCGAAGTCGTCGCCATGCTGTCTGCTCAGCGTTACCTGCTGGCCTTTGGAACCACAGGGCTGCACCTGTTTGGCTCGCTTTTGCTGACCATTGCCGGCATCAAAACAGCTTCATTTTTTATAGCTACTCACGCATGACTGGGGAGCGCTAGAATCGTTTTTTCTTTGAAATTTACGAGCCCATTGATAGACTATTTATACGGCTCAATGATGTTTTAATTTCCGTTAGAGTTGAGACTGTCGAAGCCCTTCCACCGTTCGTCAAGCTCACGACCTGCCAAGCTCAGGGTGAACGGTTCAAACTTAATCGGTCCGGAGCAATAAGTTCGGTTCATCCGAGATTGTCCATTAGAGTTTTTCACGCTGGTTTGAGGGAGACGGGCTCACCCGCGTGGGCCCACAAGCCCTCGAACCAATGTCTGCGTTGCCGCGCCACCGCCAAGCGCAGCGTTGGCATGTCCGGTTTTACCTTGGGG
>CAIYYA010000160.1 GCA_903930255.1 uncultured beta proteobacterium | reverse complement strand
TGGGCGCGCATCAATGCGTCCCAGCGCTCACGTTCGTCGGTGGTGATTAGGCGAACCTGTACTCGTTTGAGATTTACAGGTATGGTTAACGTCGCAAATGGCATGCCCGCATTTGTAACGCAACCAGCCGAAAAAAGCCAGTTGGGGTTAATACCTGTATGAAATCAGCAACTTATTCTATTGAACGACACAGCCCTGAAGCAGTAACGCGCTGCCTTGCACTCATGCATCCGTTTGGATATCATCCGGATGCAGTCGCTGCGAATTTATGCGGTAAGCTCTAGCCATAGACCGCAGCGCAAGGAATTTAGAACATGTTTGGCTACACCGAAGAACAAATTACCGCTTTTGGCATGACCTTTGGCGTCGGCGGTTTGATGCTCTACATGTTGTTCATCATTGCGCAACTGGCTATCGAATCCAAATCGGGCAAATTTGGTTTTTTTATCATTTTGCTTGGCTTGGGTTTTGGCATGGTGGGCTTTGTTGCGAAGTTCATCATGCAGTGGTACATGGGCATTGATTAATGACCCGGATCAAGCCGCAAAAACCCTGTTTTTCCCTGCACGCTTAGCCAGATACATCGCCTGATCTGCGCGCCGAATAGCCTCTTGCCCGGTTTCCGCAGCGCCCATTTGTGCAACTCCGGCACTAAATGTTATGAGCACCTTCTCGCTACCCGCCATAAAAAATCGCTTGCTTAGTTCGCGTTGCAAACGTGTCATGGCCTCCACACCCTGATCGAGCGGCGTGTCTGGCATCAAAATGACAAACTCTTCACCCCCATAGCGTGCCAAAGTGTCTTGCGGACGCATCACTTCGCGGGTGACACTGGCCAAATGGGTCAGCGCAACGTCGCCCGTGGCGTGCCCCAGCGTGTCATTGAGCTTTTTGAAGTTGTCAATGTCGAGCAAAGCCATACTCAAAGGCGTTTCCTTACGTTTGAAGTTCGACACTTCACGGTTCACCGCCTCATCCATACCCTGACGATTGAGCGCGCCAGTGAGCGGGTCGTGGCGCGCCTGAGCGCTCACCCGGTCGAGTTCTTGGTGCAATTTGACCAGCTCGGCCTCGGTGCTTTCAACCTTTTTCTTCATGCCTTGCAGCTCGTCACGCGCGGCCTGGCTGTCGTGCGCCATGACACGCGTGGCACTCACCACATTTTTCAGAACGGGCGCAATTTCGGCCATGCTCTTGGCTTGCTCGATCAGCTTGGCGTTTTCTTCCATCTGCATATGAAAACTGCCGGTTGACTCCGACATGGCGGCAAGGCGTTCAATGAACATGCCCAGCATGGCACGCATTTCTTCTTGCGCTTGCAGCATGCGCTGCTTGGCCTCGGTCTGCTTGAAGATGACATCTTTGAGCCGCTGCTCCACATCGTCGAGGCGGCGCAGTGTTAAAGGTGCCACGCAAACGCTCATGATCGCATCAACTTGCCCCTTGAGCCAACTGTCGTCAAGACTCAAATGGCTGATGTTTTGAATGATCAGGTGCAGCAATTTAAGCAGCACTTTTTTCACCTCAGCCTGATCTTCGGCGGCAAACGACAAACGATGACTGTAATTGGCAAGGAGTTGTTTCAGCGCCACCGCGTCCGCGTTGGGTTGGCGCAGTGCACCCAGCAGTGTTTGCGTTTGCTCAGAAAAACGTGCATCGTCTTGCCCCAAAGCAGGCAAGGCATGCTCGATCAGGCGGGCAATCTGCTGAAAAAAATCTGTCGTGAACGCGGCTGGCGTTGGCACCACCAGCGCTTTGGGTTCAGGCGCAAGCACCACGGGCATGGCAGTATCGACCAGCGCCGCATTAATGACGCCATTTGACGCACTGGCTGGCGGACTGAAACCGCCATAAGCCATGAGCGAGTTTTTGACGCCATCCCAATTCAGCTGGGTGATAGCGGATTCGAGCAATCCGCGTTGTTTTTGTTGCCCCGGTGTTTTGGCTGGCAAAGCCAAAGCAATCTCGCGCAAACGATCTACGGGAAACGGCGGTTCTACAGGTACACCGGCAATCTCACTGTAGATCCGCTGGTAATTGACCGGCGTCGGGCTAAGCTTGCGCAGCGTGAGCTGCTTGAGCGTTTCACGTGCGATTTCAAAAGGTTTCATTTCAGTCATCTGGATTCACCCCTGCTAAATTAGCACCCATCGATTCGGCATGGGATGCAGTCAGATTATCTACGCACGGCTGGTTACCTCAGCGCCTACTTAAAAGCTAGCGGACTCCAGTGCATCACTAGGAGAAGCCAACTCTGGGCTCTGCCGACTTATTTTGCGCTTGCCGGGATCACGCGCACGCCCGCCTTGGCCAGTTTTCGGAAAATTCTCCCGCGCCGCACCGATGGCCACCATTCGTATAAAAAAATCTGCAGGGGGCGCCACATGGCAACCCAACCGCCGATGATCAGACTCTCCCGGACTACACGCCAAAAAGCATTTCCCGTGTAGTCGGACATCAAGTCAGCCCCGAGCAGGCACAACATCAGGAAGGTCAGCCCGATCAATAAGCTGGTGCGTCCCTCTTGTAGCAACAGCTGAATCTGGCGCTTGGTGATGTCGGCTTTGTAGTCAAAGAAATTGTGAATGGCTTCTACCACCGTGGCGCTCGGATCGGCATCGGGCATTTTTTCGATATGCACAATGATGAGAAAGTGGCTTTTGTGCGAGTACCCCATGGCCCAACTTTCCAGGTACTCTTGGGCATCGCGATCCAGATCGCAATGGTGAAAAGGAGTCGGGTCCATGGAGTTGAAAAGCTCCGATAACTGCGTGATGCGCAACTCGATTTGGTGAACAGGAGAGGGGGGCTTGGTCATATATGCTTGCGCATCAGGCACTACCTGACCAACCAAAAACCAAACCAAGTGGCCAATATCATCAAGGCCAGACCGGGCACTATCTTGGTGGCGAAGGGCAGACCTCCCGCGGTGAACGCCAGCACTGCCTTGGTCACAGCATTGGTGGTCAAGCCCAGCAAAATGGGAACCATCGCCTGATGCACCTGAATCTTGCCAGCGGCAACCAAGGAGGCAGCCGATGCCCCCGCTGCATGCGCATCAGCGAGACCGCTGACTGCAGCACCAAGCAGAATACCTGCATCACCCAGCCAGGCGTTGAGTCCGGCCGACGTGGTCATCACCACGCCCAGCAACACAGAAAACCCCACTGAGGTTTTCAAATCAAAGGCCCGACCGGCCTCCACCGATTCAAATTGCTTGGTAGAACTGGCACTCCGCAAAAAAAACAACAATCCATACAGCGAGGCCACCGCACCACCCAAGACCAATGGCCAAGCCATGGCAAGCAGCAAGGCTGGTTGGACTAAGGCAATCACCACCGACAACTGAATCATGGTGGCGATTGAAGACAGAACCGCCCCGGCTACTGCGGGTGCCATCAGGGATGCATCCTGACTTGCACGCCTGCCCATGGCATGAATAGTTGCGGCGCTAGAGACAAAGCCGGAGGCAAACCCAGCGAGTGGGAGTCCATGCTGAGGCCCTAGCCAGCGCATTCCGACGTAGCCTGTGGCACTAATGGCCATGACGACCACAATCAGGGTGGTCAAAGCACGTGGATTGAGTGCATCGAATGGCCCCATGAATCGATCAGGCACCAATGGTATGGCGATCAGGGTAATGGCGAAAAACAACAAGGTGTCGTGCAACTCCTGCTCTGTCAGCACGGTGTTTACAAAGTGGTGCATCCGCCCACGTGCAACCAGTATCAAAGCCAAGACGACCCCCACGCCTGCTGCCAGCAAGCCGTTTCGCATGGCCATCCCGCCCAGCATGCAGGTTAGCACCAGAGCAAATTCGGTGGTAAGACCCGGATCCAGCGGATCTGTCTTCTGGTACGCGATCAGGGCCCCTGCACTCACCACCAGCACCGCTAGCGCCAGCAGTTCGATACCGCCAAGCATCAAGCCCACAGCCCCCATCAAGGCCGCAACGGTAAATGTGCGGATACCGGCAGCGCTTCGGGTCGGCGAATTGTCTTTTCGCCGCTCACGCTCTGTACCGATCAACAGTCCAATCCCCATCGCTACGCACAAGCCAATCAGCGTGGACTGCAGTTCCTCAGCGGGGGAGATCAGGTTCATGTCGTGCGTCCTGTGCGGGTCCAGCTTATCAGTTACAAACCCGACCACATCCGTCGATGGTTCTGCGCTGGCACGGCACACAACTGTGAGCGGCTGGCCTGTGCCGGGGCTGCATTGTCTTGTCGTCAAGCACCGCCGCTTGGGTGCCGGCATGATTGTGCAACAGCGCAAGTGCAAGGCCCAGCAGCACTTGCGAGCCCAGAATGAGACTGATGGAGAGTAGCGGCGTGGGTGAGTTCACGAACGAAGTCTAGATATGGGAAGGCACAACAAATTGACATAGCGCAACGAAGCACAAAAGAGCGCACGCATAACTTCACTTATCGATAAATTGGCCTCTGGCGCTTATGCTGCTTGTACGAGCAGCTACGAATAATAGAGCATATAACCATATGACTTCAAAGCACTCATCAAGCCAGCCGTTGATAGTTCACCGCACTTCGGCATTGGGCACTGGCCACATGGGCGATGTATGCAATGAATCAAACCATCACATCACTTTGAATCGCACCGCCAGCCAGGGCTATTTGGACAGGCACTGGAGTACCATTCAGGTCAATGCGCCACTCTGGTGCCGAGGCAAAAAATTGACAGGCACAAAGAAACCCCGCAAAGGAAAACCGCCAGTAATGGACTTGCCAGTCAATAGCCCGGGGGCTTTCCCCATTGTTGGCATCGGGGCCTCGGCCGGCGGCCTGGCGGCGTTTGAAGCATTCTTTGCGGCCTTGCCCGCAGATGCACCGCCGGGCATGGCATTTGTGCTGGTGCAGCACCTGTCGCCGGACCACAAGAGCCTGCTT
>CAIYYA010000159.1 GCA_903930255.1 uncultured beta proteobacterium | reverse complement strand
TGCGCTGCTTGGGTTTTTTGATTTCACTCAGCTGAATGATATGGTAGCCAAAATCTGACTCAACGACATCACTGATAGCACCCGGTTTCATGGCGAAAACGGCTTCTTCAAAGGGTTTGACCATAGCACCACGTGCAAAAAAATCAAGATCGCCACCCTTTGCAGCTGAACCTGGATCTTGCGAGTTTTTCTTGGCGACGGCGGCAAAACTAGCAGGATCAGCGCGGACCCCTTTGAGCAATTCTTCAGCACGGGACTTCGCTTTTTGGCGCTCTGGCACTGGCGCATCTTTCGGTGAAGCAATCAGAATATGACTCGCCCGACGTTCCTCATTGCCACTGAGTTTGCTGGCATTTTGCTCGTAATAAGCTCTCACATCAGCTTCAGGAAGTTGAATTGATTTTTTAACAGCCTCTAAATCCAGCACCACATAGTCGATTTGGGCTTGCTCAGGCGCTTGAAACGATGCTGCACTGGCTTGGTAATAAGCTTCAAGCTCAGCATCTGAAGGATTAACCTTGGCCAAATAGTCATTGGTCGAGAGGTTCAACACCTGAATTTCGCGTTTTTCAAAAAATGCATTCAGCGCCACATTGGCAATTGCCGCCGTGGCAAACCCAGAGCTACGAACGCCAGCTTCGATTTGTTGGCGTGACAAATCCAGACGCACATTATTCTCGAAACCTTCAGTAGTCAAACCCTGGCCGAGAGCCAATTGGCGATAGCGCTCCATGTCGATTTTCCCGTCGGTTTTGCGCAAAGAGGCAATCGTTGCGTCCTCCTGAAGAAATCGAGCCAAGCGTGAATCGCTGGTCGAGAGGTGATATTTGTCAGTGGCAAAAGCCAAAACACGCTCATGCACCAGACGCTCCAGACTGGCATAGCGTGCTTGTGGGGTATCCAGCAATTTCGGATCCAGGTTGGGCATCGAAGCACGCAAGCGATCAGCCTCTGACTTGTGTGCCGCATCCCACTGGCTTTGGGTGATGTCGTGACCGGCAACTTGTGCCACAGCAACCGCAGAATCATTCATGCGGTTGTAACCGTCAATACCAAACAATACAAATGATGGAATGATGAGCAAAAACATCACCATCATCATGATCTTGGTGTGCTTGCGAAAGACATCAAACATGAACTAACTCTCCTCTTAGGCAACAAAAAAGGCGAACTTGGTGTTCGCCTTTGTCGATTTGGTGGGTGATGACGGGCTCGAACCGCCGACCTACGCCTTGTAAGGGCGCCGCTCTACCAACTGAGCTAATCACCCCACCGATAAACAAAAATCAATTCAAAGCGTCTTTAAGAGCTTTGCCGGGACGGAACTTGGGTACTTTAGCAGCCTTGATTTTAATCGATGTTCCGGTACGCGGATTGCGACCCACGCGCGCAGCACGTTTGCCAACTGCAAAAGTTCCAAACCCAACCAATGACACAGCGCCACCTTTTTTCAAAGTTGTCTTAACCGCTTCAATGGTTGACTCCAGTGCGCGTGCAGCAGCAGCTTTAGGAATATCGGCATTACTAGCAATGAAATCAATCAGTTCAGTTTTATTCACAACAAACCTCGCATCGGGTCTAACATTTACACAAGTCTCTTGGTCATTATTCTTGAGTCCAGGGTGCACTTCAAGTCGTTTGGGGTACAAATTCGTAAACCCAAAAGTGCGCAACGAGCGCGGATTCTAGATCGAATCAGTCCCGCTTCTGGCAAATGAACGTTAAATTTTGTTGGGTGCGTGCACGACACAATCGGCAATAGCGCGCCCAACATCGCTGGTGTTTGCCTTGCCACCCAGGTCAGGCGTGCGTGGGGCATCATGCTGCTGAAGCACGTTTTCTATCGCATTCAGTATGGCATCGTGGGCGTTGCGATATCCCAAAAAATCAAGCATCAGTGCGCCACTCCAAATTTGACCGATCGGATTGGCTTTGGCCTGACCCGCTATATCTGGGGCTGAGCCATGAACGGGTTCAAAGAGTGAAGGGAATTTGCGCTCTGGATTCAAATTAGCGCTGGGTGCAATGGCGATCGTGCCGGTGCATGCGGGACCCAGATCGCTCAATATGTCACCAAACAAGTTACTGCCAACGACCACATCAAAGAAATCGGGCCGCTGCACAAAATGCGCAGTCAATATATCGATATGAAACTTGTCAACCCTGACATCAGGATAATGCCGCGACATTTCGGCCACGCGTTCGTCCCAATAAGGCATGGTGATTGAAATGCCGTTGGATTTGGTGGCGCTGGTTAAGTGCTTTTTGGGGCGCGACTGCGCCAGCTCAAAAGCAAATTTAAGCACCCGATCGACCCCTATGCGTGACATCACGGTTTCTTGCACAACAATTTCTCGCTCGGTGCCGGGGTACATACGCCCACCGATGCTGGAATATTCGCCCTCGGTGTTTTCACGAACAATGAGCATGTCGATTTCGCCTGGAAGACGTGCGCTGCCGTCGCGTCGAACCACAGGAGCAATAACTCCGGGCATTAAACGTGCTGGGCGCAGATTCACATATTGGTCGAATTCACGACGAAAGAGCAATAGCGAGCCCCATAACGAGACATGATCTGGAATTTTCTCTGGCCATCCCACTGCACCAAAATAAATCGCATCATGACCACCAATCAGCTCCTTCCAATCATTCGGCAGCATTTGGCCGTGTTTCTCGAAATAAGCCCAACTTGAAAAAGCAAAGTGGTCAAACGACAAATCAATGTCAAACCTGTCGGCGGCGGCTTCTAGCACCCGAATGCCCTCTGGCATCACTTCTAGACCAATGCCGTCGCCAGCAATAACGGCAATACGATTTTGTTTTGACATGCAGGTTTATTTCACGCGTGAGCGAATTTCAGGGAGGGCTTTTTGCAGGTAATAAACCATTGACCAAACGGTCATGACAGCTGCAATCCAGATCAGCCAGACACCCCATAAGTGCGTGTCAATAAAGCCAAACAAAGCACCATCAAACAGCAAAAATGGAATCGCGACCATTTGGGCCGTGGTTTTTAATTTACCAATCATGTGAACGGCCACACTGCCCGAGGCACCGATTTGCGCCATCCACTCACGTAAAGCAGAAATCGCAATTTCACGACCGATGATGATAAGAGCAACGAACACATCGGCACGTCCCAGATGCACCAGCACCAAAACGCATGCACAAACCAGAATTTTGTCAGCAACTGGATCCAAAAATGCACCGAACGCCGAGACTTGATTGAGCTTACGAGCCAAGTAGCCATCAAGCCAGTCGGTGGCGGCAAACACGACAAACATGACGGTTGCCAGCAAATTGCGCAATGCAGGATCAATAGGCAAATAAAAAACGCCAACAATCAAGGGAATCGCCACAATGCGAGCCCAGGTCATGAGGGTTGGAATCGTCCAGAACATACTTGAATTGTGGCACGTGCAGTGCTACAAAATTGTCCTTTTCAGTGCAACGCGCGGTAAATTTCCTCTGCCAGTTCGTGCGAGATGCCTTCTACTGTTGCAATATCGTCCACGCTTGCCAGAGCCACACCACGCACGCCTCCAAAGCGTTGCAATAAACGCGCGCGTCGTTTGGGCCCAATGCCTGCAATTCCTTCAAGTTTTCCGCCATCCATGCGAACTTTGGCTCGTGCTGCTCGCATGCCGGTTATGGCAAATCGATGTGCTTCATCGCGAATCTGTGCCACCAGCATCAGAGCGGCCGAGTCTTTGCCCAAATAAATTTTTTCACGTCCATCGGCAAACACCAACTCTTCCAGGCCGATGCGTCTGCCCTCTCCTTTTTCAATCCCCACGATGCGTGATAAATCCAGCCCCAACTGCTCGAACACCCCGCGTGCCATCGACACTTGCCCTTTGCCACCATCCACCAACACCAAGTCGGGCAAACGACCGGTTCCAGTTGGAGAAATGCCGGTTTGTTGTGCCTCTTTCAAGATTTCCGACAGCTTGCTGTATCGACGCAGCAGCACCTGGCGCATGGCGGCGTAATCGTCACCGGGTGAAATATCACTAATTTTGTAGCGACGGTACTCGTTATTTTGCATTTTGTGCTGATGAAACACCACACAAGATGCCTGGGTTGACTCGCCTGCAGTGTGCGAAATATCAAAGCATTCAAGCCGTAAATCTTCGAGTTTTTCAATTGACAAGTCCAATGCATCAGCCAATGCACGGGTACGCGCTTGCTGCGATCCCTCCTCTGAAAGCAAGCGTGCCAATTGCAAATTAGCATTCGTTTGAGCCATTTCAAGCCAAACCCTACGCTGCTCACGGGGTTGGTGCACGGCACTCAGCTTGACTGCCGATTGCTCGGACAAGGTATGCAACAGTGTTTTACTGATAGCCACGCTGCTCACCAAAGAAGACGGCACTGGCACGCTTAGATAATGTTGCGCAACAAAAGCATTGAGCACCTGCTGCTCGAGCGTCTCTGCTGTCACGCCATCATCGTTTTCATCGAGACTAAAGGCATCTTCCACATGGACAGGAAAATAGGGTCGATCTCCCAAATGCCGGCCACCCCGTACCATGGCAAGATTGACACAGGCACGTCCCCCTTGCAATTTGACAGCCAAAATATCCACATCACGATCAACGACGTTGTCAACCGACTGCTGATGCAACACATTGGAAAGCGCTGCAACTTGATTGCGCAACTCAGCGGCTTGCTCGAACTCCAAGCGATCGGCATGAGCCATCATGCGCGCTTCCAGTGCGCGCATAAGCTCACGGGCGTTGCCTTGCAAGAAATCTTCTGCATCAGCCAGATCTTGCGCATATTGAGCGGTCGAAACATGCCCGACACAGGGCGCCGAGCAGCGCTTGATTTGATAAAGCAAGCAAGGACGCGTGCGGTTGCTGAACACCGTGTCTTCGCAGGTACGCAAACGAAACACTTTCTGCATCAGCAAAATGGCTTCTTTGACGGCCCAGGCGCTTGGATAGGGGCCAAAATATTGGTGCTTTTTTTCGACTGCACCCCGGTAATAGGACACTCTTGGAAACTGACTGGCGCTAAACACAGCATCAGAGGTTGCAGTTGATGCTGCAGTAAGCGCGCTAATTTTCAGATAAGGGTA
>CAIYYA010000158.1 GCA_903930255.1 uncultured beta proteobacterium | reverse complement strand
GATGTTGACCACGCTGTTGGCACCTGTTAGCGCCAGGCTGCCGGTTGCGCCTTGCGTCTTGGCAAAGCGTTGCGTCACGGTCATGTTGCCGCCCACCCTGAGCGTGCCGCCGCTTTGGCTGTAGCCGGCCGTGGCCAGGTTGCCCGTGGTCGTCAGGTTGCCCGCAGCCATTACCAGGTTGCCGCTGCTGCTCAGGGTGTTCAGGGTGGTAGCACCCACAACAGCACTGTCGTAAGTGACCGTGTTGCCTGCGGCAATGGTGACGGCCAGCACGTTGCTGCCGTCTGGCGTAGCACCGCCGGCCCAGTTGGCCGCGCTAGACCAGTTGCCGCTGGCACCACCCGTCCAGGCCACGCTGGCCAGGGGGGTGATGGTGACCGTGCCCAAAGACGCTTGGGTCAGCGTGTAGTTGCTGGTCAGGCCCGTGCCATCGGCGATCGTCACGGCGGTGCTGAGGGCTTGGCTGCCGACATTTTTACTCGCCAGTGTGCCCGTGTTGGCATGGCCGAGCAGCAGGGTTTCGCTGCCAATCAGACCATGCAACACGGCTGTGCCGATTAAGGCATCCGACGCACTACCGTCATAGGTGCGGCTAGTGCCAACACCGGTGAGGCCCGCTACGCTCAGCACCGCCGGGGTGATGGTGACCGCACTGCCCGCCGTAGTCAGCGGTTTGTAGTTGCTGGCAAGGCCACCGTTGGCACTGGTGCCAACAGCCAAGCCAGTCACACTGGCAAGCTGGCTGCCCACCTGCACGTTTTTGTGTGCCAGGTTGCTAACGTCGCCTGAGCCCGTGACAGTCAAGGTTTCGCCCGCTACGCCAATCGCACTCAGCATACTGCCTGCCACCAACGAGCTGGCATCGTAGGCACGCGAGCCCGACAAGACCAGGTTAGCCGGGTTGACCGTCAGCGTGCCGCTGGTATTGCCGTAGCTGATGAGGTAGCCCTGCTGGTTGGAGTACAGGCCGCCCGGCGTCATCGTTAAGCTGTAACTGCCCACATTGGTACCACCACCGCTGGTGGTCAATGTGCCAAACAGGTTGGGCTGGCTATAGGGGTTGGCCAGCCCGTCATAGGTTTTAGTGACATCTGCCGACACCGTCAGCGGTGTCATGAAGGAGCGCAACAGCGGGTTGGTATGGCCTTCGTACATCACCCAGGTGTTGGTGAAATCAAAACCTGCAAAAGTGCTTTGTGTTTGCATGACACTGGTGCTCGCGCCAGCCCAATAGCTGTTGCTGGTAACCCCGAAATATGAAATATTCTTGCCCACCAGACCGCCTATATTGCTGCTGTTGCTGCTGGTTCCGCTTACGCTGCCCGTGGCATAGGTGTTAATGATGCTCGCGCTCCAGTCGTTTGCCCCAACCAGAGCGCCGATTTCGTCGTCACCACGCACGTTGCCCGTGGCGTAGCTGTCCCTGATGATCTTTATGTTGACACCCACCAGTCCTCCGCTGTTGAAGCTGCGGCCGCTCACGTTGCCCGTGGCGTAGCTGTTCCTGATGATCCCTGAGCTGACACCCACCAATCCGCCGACATTAGCTGTGCCACTGACGCTGCTGCTGGCGTAACTGTTGCTGATACTGCCGCCGTAGCTCCTCCCCACCAATGCGCCGACTCCCCAACCCCCAACGATGCTGCCGCCTACGAGTCCCACATCCCGAATCAGACCACCATAGACCACCCCAAACAGCCCGACATTGTTGGAGCTGGGCCGGTTGATGCTGAGGTTGCTGACAGCGTGCCCCAGCCCGGCAAATACGCCACTAAAGGCGCCAGACGATGAGCTACCAATCGGCGTAAACCCCGCGCCACCGTTCCAGCTTGCGGTGGTTGTGGCATCTATGTTGGCACCCAGGGCGTAATTGGTCCCCAGATTGCCGCTTACGCCCTGCAAATCAGTACCACTCACGCTGCCCTGCTCGCCCAGCGCCGTGATGACCTGGTAATGTGTGACGGTCGAGCCCTGCTGGGTGCTGAAGTTGGCACCGGCCGGCAGGTTGATTTGGGCGGCATTCGCCAAGCTGTAGTCGCCCCCATAGGCCAGTGCCAGGCTAGCGCTGCCCGAAGCATTCAAGCTGACGTTGACGTTGATGTTGTTGGCAGCGCTCAACGAGAGTTTATTGGCGCTCCAGGCCAGCGGCTGGTTGATGTTGAGGTTGCCGTAGCCGCTGCCCGTGCCGGTGCTGCTTAGGGTAATGTTGCCCGTTACTTTGATGTTGCCACTCAGGCTACCGACAGAGGAGGGGCTGGCAATGCCCGCGCCGTTCATGTTGGCGTTGAAACCCAGGTCACGCGCGCTGCTCACAACCAGGCTGTCAGCCACGTTGATGTTGCCAGCGATGCTTAGCGCGCCACCACTCGTGTTGACGCTCAGGTTGCCTGAAGAACTGAGGTTGCCCGATCCATTGGGGTTGATACTGATGTCGCCCGAACTGAGCACCGTGACGTTGCCTAAGGCGTTAATGTTGCCGGTGGCGACGATAGCCCCAGCGCCAGCGTTGAGCGTGAGGCTACCCGCAGAAGATGACACACCACTGTTGATGCTGATGCCGCCGGTGCTGCCCAGGGCGATGTTGCCCGACGCATTGAGGCTGCCGGTGGCGACGATAGCCCCAGCACTGGTGTTGAGCGTGAGGCTACCCGCAGTAGATGTCGCGACGCTGTTGATGCTGATGCCGCCAGTGCTGCCCAAGGCGATGTTGCCCGACGCACTGAGGTTGCCGGTGGCGACGATAGCCCCAGCACTGGTGTTGAGCGTGAGGTTACCCGCAGTAGATGACACGCTGCCGCTGCTGATGCCGCCAGTGCTGCCCAAGGCGATGTTGCCCGACGCATTGAGGCTGCCGGTGGCGACGATAGCCCCCCCGGTGGCGTTAAGCGTCAGATCACCCCAGGAAAGCAGACTGCCGACGTTCAGGTCGCCAGCACTGCTCAAGCTGATATTGCCCGGCACATTGATGCTGGCGGTGATGCTGCCCAGAGATGCCGGCCTGATGCCTGTGCCATTCACATTGGCAAAGAAGTTCATAGTGGCCGTGCTGGCCAAAGTGAGGTTGCCCCCCGCATGGAGTGTGCCGTCGG
This sequence comes from uncultured beta proteobacterium, assembly GCA_903930255.1. Classification (GTDB taxonomy): domain Bacteria; phylum Pseudomonadota; class Gammaproteobacteria; order Burkholderiales; family Burkholderiaceae_C; genus Rhodoferax. The sequence continues at coordinate 22,193 of CAIYYA010000158.1, read as the reverse complement.
CGGTGATGGCCCCGCCGATGGCGTTGATTGAAAGATCACCCCCGGAATAAACCTGCTCAAGCAGCAAGTCGCCACTTGTATTGGTAACAAACAGGTTGCCTTTGGCACGAGCGGTCAGGCCGCCCGCCACATGGACCAAAAAGGGTGTGGTGCTTGCCCCTAAATCGCCAGCCCCGGCCTCTAGCGTCACATCGAACCCGCTAACGGCTGCCGCGCCAGGCGCTGCACCGTTGATCAGGGCACCGCGTGCCTTGATGCTCACATCACTGATAACCGGTGCGCTGACTTGCTTGACGCGAATATCTTGCTCGGAGCCGATGTAAATATCAGACCCGGCCGTGGCGACCAATTGCCCGCCATTTTGCATGGCAATGTTGATGTCGTTCTTTTGCCTGACAGAGAAGGTCTTGCCGGTGTAGTCGATCGTCACGTCCTTGCGGTCGGCGCTTACCAGAGCCAGCCGCTCGGCAGCGGTCCACGCCGCCGGATCCACAAAACTGATGACGGTGGGCAAATAGTCAGACCCGATGGCGCCATTGCTGGCCGACAGGGTGATGTTGCGACCCGCGACATTGGGGTTCTCGATGAGTACCTGGGTATCGGGCGTGTCTTTGAAGATGCCGGCCGCCACTTTGTTGACGAGCTGTGCCTCGGTCCAGGTGCTGCCAGCGATCAGTTGCTGGTATTTGGCATTGTCCTGCGTCTGCACGTTATAACTGTAGCTGCTGCTGTAGGGCTGCGCGCCATACGCCTGGTGGCCCACTTGGTACAGCGTAGTTTGGCGCGCCTCAAACTGCGAGACCTGCAGGTCGGTCCAGCCGTGATTGGTTTTCAGATCAGCCACATTGGCTGGCGTCAGGTGAAAAGCGTAATTGGCGACATACGGGTCAACCACATACACACCCAAGCTATTCAGGTGCACATTGCGCATTTGCCAATAATTGGCATAGTCTTGTTGTTTGGCAAGGTTGTAGCCATTGACGGTGTTGTCTTGGCTGAGCGTTGCGGCAGCACCGCGCAAACCGGCACTGTCGGCAATGGCCAGCAGCGCTTGGCTGGCCTCTACATTGACCCTGAAAACACTGTTGTCATCAATGATGCTGCCGTGACTGGCGGCAAGGGTCACGTTGCCAGCAAGAGATAGGACGCTGTCCAGGCGCAAATCACCGGCGTTCTCGGTGAGGGTGATGCCTTTGGCCGAGCTTGCGCTCAGATTGCCCGTGGCTGAAGTGGTGTCCACCAGCAAGGGCGTAGCAGGGCTGCCAATGGCACCATTCATGGCGGTCAGGCGAATGCTGCTGCCCGATACGGCCACCACGCCGGCGGCGGCGGTGTTTGTTATATCGCCTTCAGCCTTGAGGTTGGCGATGCCGCCAGCCTGCGCGCGGGTGATGGCTAAACCGCCATCTTGCTCCCAGATGGCGATGCCGCCGGTGGCGGTGGCGTCGAGCTTGCCACCGGTTTGCAGGTTGGTCTTGAGGTAGTCCAAGGCCGAATTGTTCAGGACAGTGGCACCAATGCTGCCGGCGCTGGCCGTCAAAGTGAGGTCTTTGGCGCTGATGATGACCGTATTGGCGGCGGCAATATTAGAGGCCGTAAGCGTGGTCGCACCCGTCAGGTTGCGCACTGCGCCCTGCAATTGCAGGTTGTTGGCGGCATTGTTGAGCGTCAAGGCGCCGGTGTTGAAGCCGGTGAACTCAATACCGATCGGCTTGGAGGCGTACAGGCTGTTGTCGTAAGTGTAGTTTTCAGTCCAATACCAATTATTTTGGGACCTGATGTGCTCATTCGCACCAAGCAAACCTGTCCTGTAACGAGCACCCGATTCGTAATAGCCGGTGCTGGTTGTGCCGCTGCGGGTGCGGCTGAAATCGAGTACATATCCGGCGGTGCGACTCGCGGGGTCGTCACTGAGAATCTCCCCCGATATTCTGGGGCTGCTGGTGACCGTGACGGCATTACCAGTGGCGCTGCCAGGGTCAGCAGCCAGGAAGTCAGCTATGCTGCCAAATGAGCAAGACACAGCACAACTCCTGTCATAGGTCTCCCAGCGAGACAGCGAGTAAGCTTCGGAGTCGGTCCAGTGCAACCGGCGACCGGCGCGCGGATCGTATTTTGCGGTTCTTGATGTCAGCGTGGTGACACCCGGGCTGCGGGCATCGTTTGATAAATTTTGGTAGCTGTAGTTGATCACATCGCCAACTCGGCTGATGGTGGTGATCAAGGGCAGGCCGGCTGCATTTTTGGTGCTGGTATCGGTGATGCGGACCATGCCTGCGACACCGGGGCCGGTGTCCAGGGTATTGGCGATCAGGTCATACCCGGAAGTATTGTTGATGTTGATACGCCCATAGCCGTCGAGCACTTTCAAATTGCCGTTGCCGGTGCTGAAGATATTGCCGTAAAGCTGAATTTTGCCGCCACCCACCGCCAGGCTTTGCAGCTCAATCTGACCGTTTTGTGAGCGTATTTTGGGCTGAAACACCGCATCGACTGCTTTGCCGCTCTCGGTCATCGCCAAATTGATCCAGGCGCCATTGGCGGCAATGGCCGAGGCCGCGTTTTCCGCTGAAATAGTGACGTTGTAGCTGGGTAAGCCGCTCTGGATCAGGCTGTTGATGTTGAGCTTTTCACCGCTGATAAAAACGTTGTTGCCGGCAATGGTGGAAGAGTTGACGTCGTAAGACAGCCCTGGTGTACCGGTATATGAACGGGTAAATGAATTGCCCGACGCAACGGCGGCTGCGTTAAAGGCGGTGTTGGGGTAAGCGCCTTTCGCCACATCTTCGTAATACAAATCCATCGTGTACGGCACGTACTTCGTTTCCACCACATTGGTGGCGGGGTTGCGGATGGTTCGCCAAACCATCTTATCGCTGTAGGGAACCCTATAGGTCGGGTCGCCGCCCAATTGGGTGAAACCTACGGTAAACGTCTGGATGAAATCACCCTGGGTGGCGATGTCGATGGTATTGGCATTGATCTTGGCACCGATTTGTACCGAGCCGATGCTCTTGATCTGGACTAGGCCGCCCAGGTTGCTGATGTCGCCATTGATGTGGATTTCGGGGTTCGGTGCACTCAGGTTAGCCGGGTCGCTATAGGTGTTTTGCACCAAAATCGTTGGTACGACAGAGGTAGTCCGATCGAGAATGGATTTAAATGCCGAGGCACTGCCTTGCGGGTTCATAGCGTTGATTTCGACATTGCTGCTGACGCGCACGCCGTTGCGCATGACCATGCCGCCTAGGTCGCCCGGTATATACAGTGCCGGCAAGCCGGAGGCGGTGGCGGTGGCGGCTATGTTGATAAACTGATTCGATTTATTGACAATCTCTATCTTGGAGTTGCCCGGTGCGATCAGCTCGCCCGTGCCCAGCAACGAGTCGCCCGCCGTAAATATGACCCCGGTGTAGGCGACAGCAGGTTTGATGTCGATGAAGTTTGCGGTGGCACCAACGCCCATCTGGTTTTTCTTGGCGTTCAGGAGGTCAATGTCGGACTGAAAGCCTGCGGCAAGGGTCGGGTTGTAGGCATACGCGGTAACCAAAAGCTGCAGCGCGGCGATTCTTGCATCAATGTCGCGCCCCAGATTCACGGCTGTTCTGTAGGTTGGCGTCGCCATTCCTTCGGATTGCTGAGAAATGCTGCCATTGGCTTCGATGGTCAAAAACTGCTGAAAATGGGTCCCGGCAAACAGCGCGCCGTTCACCGTCACGCCAGAGACCGAGCTGTCGCTTACCTTACCGCCCGAAACATCGAGGCTGATATTGGCACCAAACAGATTGGCAGCGCCCGCGATCAGCTCGCGATACAGATCAGTGCCGTGGCCAACGCCCAGGGTGGTGTGCGTGCCAGAGCCGGCCTGCAGGTAAATGTCTTTGACCGTGTTGATGGCCGAGCGACTGATCTGATTGGCTGCGCTATCCCCTTGCGCTGCGGTGCCGGTGACTGGCACATAGGCGTTCACCGTGATCTGGTTGTTTTGGGTGATCTTGCCCAGCGCGTCAGGCGGGCTAATGATGGGCAGTGCGGTCCGGTTCCAGAGGTCGGTTCGCGCGTCGGCAAGCAGCACGTTGTTATAGCCGGCCAACAGTTTCACGTCTTCGTCGCTGACCATCTTTGCGCCGCTGAGCATGATGGTGTTGCTGGTGCCTATTTGGCTAATGGCATCGCCCATAGCAGCGCCCGCCAGCCCGTAGGTGCTGGCCTGCACGCGGCTCTGGAGTGCGGCCAGGGTTTTGCTTTCGAGTGTGATGGTGTTGTCGCTAGACAGCAGGGTGCCGCTGCCGACGGTGATGTTGGCATCGTTTTTGTCGCTGTAAAGGTAGGATTCGGCCTTGGCCAGGGCGATGAGCCCGCCAGAGTTCATCCGGACCGCGTCAAACAACTGCACGTCGTTGAGCGCGTTGATGGCCAGGTGCCCCAAACTCAGTCCGGCGCGTGCTGCACTGAGGGTGGAGCCAGCACCTATGGTCACTTGGGTAGTGTTGTTGACCTTGCTGTCGCTGTGCAAGGCGGCCATGTCAAACGCGCCGCCAGAGCCTGAAACCGCATCAAAACCGCTAACTTGGGGTTTGCGGGTGCGGTTGTTGGCATTGATGTCGATGCTTTCGGCGGCAATGCTCACACCACCACCCATGCTGGCCAGCACAGAGGTGTCAACCTGGTTGTGCGCAGCCGCACCCGAGGCGCCCAACACCGAGGCGTTGATGCTGTCCACGCTGCTGTTGAATGTGGCGGTGTGATCTGCGGTGAGCGTGAAATTAGCGACGGCGATGTTGTGGTTTGCCGTGCTGTCGCCCACGCCAGCCGTGGTGCTGCTCTTGGTCGAGGTATTGGCAACAGACCCAGAGCCTGAAAACACCCCGCCTGAGCCGGCAATGGCGCTGGCAAAATTATTGTCATTGCCTCCGGCATTGACATCCAGCGTGCCCGCCGTCACGGTGACACCGGTGCCAAGCGTGGCCGCCACGGTATTGTCTGAGGTGGCGCTGGCTTCGTTGTAGCCCGCCGAGAGTAAGCCGCCATGAAAACCACTGGCTTTGGCGTCTTGTTTGCTGTCGATCGTGGCCTTGACGCGGGCCGTGCCACTGCCGACGTTGAGGGTGCTGTCGTTGCCCACAGTGGCCGATACATGAACAACGACATCGGCATCGCTGCCGGTGCCATTGGCACCGATGAGTAAGCCGCCACCAGCAGCAAAGGCACTGGAGGTAGCGCTGAAATCGTCAGCGGTTCTTAGTTGCTGCGCCAGCACGCTCATGCTGCCAGCGTTGACGGTGTTGCTGGTGCCGAGCGTTGCGGCAACGGTGGTGTTGGCCGTGGCATGGGCTACTGAGGCACCGATGCCAAGCCCTGCGGATACGCTGATGCCATCGGCCTCGGCATTGGTCTGGGGCTGAGCGCTTGCCGTCAGGCTAAGCGCGCCGCTGCCCAAAGCGAAGGTGGTGCTGTTGGCGCTGTAGGCGTGAATCGTGGAGTTGTCGGTGGCCTCGGCATCGACGCCAGCACCGGCACCCGCATAACCGGCGACAGCGCTTTGCCCCAAAGCCTTGACTTGCCCCTGCTCTGTTGCCGCAACGGTGGCACTGGTGCCTGTGACGCTGCCAGCAATGCCGGCATTGACGGTGCTGGTTTTGGTGGCCTGTGCAATCACAACACCTGCCGCAGCAGCGCCGATGGCGCCACCCATGGCCTTGGATTGAATGGCCGTGTTGTCATTGGCCGTTACGCTGACTGCACCAGCCATCACCCCGCTGGGCAGGGTGAGCAGACTGGCATCCACATGGTTTGAAATGTCGGCATAACTGACCGCTGCCCCCAAGCCCACCAGGCCGCCTGCGCCGGCAATGGACAGCAGGTCCACCGCCTTGCCCGTGTCGTTGTCAGCACTCGCTCGCACTGTGGTGTTGCCGCTGGTCGTGACGGCAGCGCCGCTGACCACGGCGTTCACATTGGCGTTAACGTGTGTCACCGCCACGGCTCCACCCATGCCTATAGCGCCAACTCCCAAGCCACCAACGATTGTTTTGGTGTCGGTCTTGTCGGTCGCCAACACACTCAGGCTTGCGGCCACAACGGTGTTAGCCCCGGTCATCTCGGCTGCTGTGCGATAGGCGTAGCTGCCCGCACCGGTGACCGCAGACGTATTGGCACTGCCTGCGGCGTTGAGTGCTGCTGCGTCGCTGACGCTTAAATTAGCCGGGCCACCGGCGGCAACTGCCGAGCCGCCTGCTTGCGAGCCCACGCTGCTCAGTGTGCCACCCACTTCAGAGGCACTATGGCCGCTGATATCGGAGCCCACCAGGGTCACCACCGCTGTGCCACCAATACCGATTGTTTTGCCAATGCCGGCCGTGATGGCGATGGCATCAACATGGTTCACGCTGGAGGCCGCCACATCAGCAGCATTGGTCGCGTAAAGGCTGCTGTTGCTCACCGTCGCCACGGTTTCGGCCTTGAGAACGTTCACCACGGCCCCGGCACCGACCCCGGCACTGTTGAGTCCTACGCCCACAGCGCCGGCGATGGTGTTGACATCCAAGGTATGCGTGGCCCCAACGTGCACATTGCCCGCTTTGGCCGCCAGGCTACCAACTTGTGAACTGATAATTTTGGCTTGCGTTTTATCGGTCACCAAATTGACACCGGCCATGCCGGCAATGCCCACATCACCGGCAAACGCGCCGCTGACCGCAAAATCGCGAATGGCGGTTGCATTGACGGCATCAACGTTGAGCGCCGCGCTGACCGCGTTGGCACCCGATGCATTCTGCAAGGTCGCCGTTGTAGTGGAGTCGCTGATGCTCAAGGCAACTGCGCCGCCAACCGCTGCATCGGCTGAGGCAGCGACAGCACCAGACAACAAATACATGTCGTTGCGGTTATCGGCCCGGATGTCCAAGACCGAAGCACTTACCCCGGTGCCATCCACCATGGCACTGGTGGTGTTGCTGAATTTAGCCATCGAGAACGTTCCCGCGCCCGCGCCGCCGGCACCGGTAGCAACCGAAGCACCGACCGCCACCGAGGAGACACCTTGGGTGGAGTAGGCCTTGACACCAACATTGCCGCCGGCGGCAATGTGGCCGCCGGTAGCGCTTGCGCTGGTGGTTCTGGCAAGCGTGTGAATGTCGCTTCCGGCCCCGGCAGCAACACCGCCGCTGCCCGCCAGATTGCCAACGAAACTGTTGCCGTAGGCGACATTGCTGGCGGTAATGGCAACTTTTTGCCCCGTGCTGAGTTGCGCGTTGTTAACGTAGGCTTGGGTGCTGCCACCGATCACATCAACGCTTGACACCGCGCCGAATCCACCACTTGCGCCGCCAGACAAATTGGCGCTGATGTTCTCCACATCCTCGGTAGAGGAGGCATTGACGACGATGCCGGTAAGTGTTTCTTTGGCTTTTTTAGTCTTCAGATCGAGTTGGTTGTAGTGCAAGATATCGATCTGCTGTGCCAGATCGACCCCGGCTACCAGCTTGCCGGTGTTAACGCTCAGGGTGTCAGTGGCATCCGTGGCCAAGGCACTCACAGTTGCGCCATCAATGTAGGCGCTGGTCGTGCCGGTGATGTAGTTCACCGCTGACGAGATGCCAACCCCCACCGCCCCGGCACCGATGGCGAGTGAGCCGGCGCCTAGCGTAATTTTGTCGTCGCTCTCGGCGGTCACGCTCACGTTGTGCTGCGCAACCACCGTTGCACCCTGATCGATATACGACTTGGCGGTGCTGGTAAAAAGATTGACGGCGCTGCTGCCAGCTACAGCGAGGGCATCGGCTGCGGCAACGCCTGCGCTGATGGCGTTGAGCGTGGTGGCAGAGGCGGCATCAATCGTCAGGTTTCTGACGGCATAGCCGCTGTTTCTCTGGCCCGAAACTCGCGCTTTGGTGGTGTCGCCGATCTGGTTGACGGAGACGGCGATGCCAATGGCACCGCTGCCCGGAGTGAGCGCGGCTGCGCCAGAAAGTGAATCGATGGTCGAGGTATTGGTGGCGTGAAGCGCAACATTGGCCAGTGAACCGGTGACCTCAGAATTGACGATTTCGGCTACGGAATCATTTTGCGTGCGGTTTGACGAGGCCGAGCCGGCGAACGCCCCAATGCTCTTGGCTTCGGCCGTTACAGCCCCTGCGGCCGACAGTGTTCTGATGCTTGAGCTGTTGCTGCCAGTGAGCGCTAGCGTGGCAGCATTCAGAATGGACGAGCCAATGATGCGCCCCGTGGCTGCGCTTTGGATATTGTTGTCCGCCACCGCAGCGCCGATCGCCGTCGAACCGGAGCCGAAGCCGACTGCGGCCGTACCCGCCAGCGACCGTATCGACGAATTGTCCTGCCCCTCGATGGTGACGGTCGATGCGCCGCCGTTTTGCACAGTCGAGTTCTTTATTTCGGCCGTGGTGGTATCAGGATGGTTGCCAACAAATGACTGGCCGATATCGTTGAGCGTGACCGAACCGGCATAACCCGCTTGCTTGCCGGCACCCACAGAGGCGGCCAGCGTCGAGATGGCTCGGGTGTCGTGGGCCTTCAAATCGAGAGTCGAGGCGCCGTCAATGGTCGAGGCGTCAATCAGCGCACTGTTGGTGTTGCCGATTTGGTTTAGCGAGAAAGCCGCACCCGCCCCGACGCCCGTCGCGCTGACCGAGGCGCTGCCTGCCAGCGAGCCGATGGTGGCGCTGTCAGTGCTTTGGATGCTTACCGTGTTGGTGCCGCCGCTGCCGTCGTCGATCAGGCTGCCAAGCGACAGGCGTGCCTGCGTGCTGTTGCCAATGAAATTAAGCGATGCAGAAATGCTGCCCGCCAAGCCTTGTGCAAAACCGCCGGTTGCAGACAGCGACGATATTTGGGCGTTTTCAAGCGCAGTGATGCCGGCTTCGTTGCGGGCATGGAGGGTTGCGCCGTTGACGCTGGCGCGAACATCGTTACCAATTTCATTGTAGGCAACGGCAGCACCCAGCGCCTTGCTTGTGGTGCTGACGTTGACCTGTCCAGCGCCGGTCTTGATGATGGCGTTATCGGTTGCCGTCACCTTGATCGTGGGTGCCGTGAGGGTTGTTGTGACGCTGCCGGGTTTATCGACTTCGGCCAAAACGTTGTTATTGATCACCGCCATCGAGACTGAACCGGCGCCAGACATTTTTCCGGATACGCCCACACCAAAGGCGACACCAAAAATCGAGGTATCGGACAGTGCCGCGACAGTGATGGCGTTGCTGTTGGCAATGCCGCTGACCGTTACGGTCGAATCTTTGACCCCAGCGCTCAGGTTGTTGTTGATCTGGTTGTAGGCGACCGAAAAACCGAGATTATTGCCCTTGCCGACCTGCACGGTGCCGGCCACTGCGGCGATGCAATTGCCGCTGGGTGTGGAACCGCCGGCTGAGGCACCGCAATAGTCCAGGCCCTTGATGGCAAGCGCGCGATTGCCAGTGGGGTCGATCAGATTTTCAAGGGCCTCGTCGGCACCTTTGTCCAGGGCCTGTACATCAACCGAGGCGCTGGCGTTGACGCTGGAATGGTCGATCACCGCCGTTGTATGGTTGGTGATCTGGTTGACCACTGCCGACCCCGCGATGCTGTTGACACCCTCGGCACCAGAAAAGCCAATCATAGCCGCGCCGGCTCCGATTTCGGTGGCGTTATAGGCATGCACCTTGACGCTATCGACTGCGCTGAGCGTGGAACTATTGAAGATGCCACTTGACACATCGTTGCGCACATTGGCCCAACTCACAGCGCCGCCAACGCTGGCGCCTGATTCGCCGACGCCCAGTTTCACGGAGAGTGAACCACCGCCAGTGCCGATGTAGGTCCGGTTGTAGGCGGTGACATCCACGTCGCGACCGGTCACACCGGCTTCACCGCTGATGGTTGCGGCATCGATACGGGCGATCGTTTTGTTTTTTGCGTTGTCACTGTCGTCGGTTTGCGCCAGTGTCAGAGACAGTGAACCGACCACGGAATAGGACTTTGTTGCATTGGCACCGCTGGTATCGACGGCCATGCCGATGGCAATGGCCAGTTGCTCACCGCCCGAAAGCGCCTGTACGGTCACATCATTGGCATGCGTGACGATGCTGTTGGAGAGCCAGGCCTCGGTGTTGTTGCCCAGCGAGTTGACCGCGACGCTGCCGGCAATGCCGACTGTCTTGCTGGTGCTAGGCTGTTGGGCACTGGTCAAGGCCGCAGCCCCGGTAAAGGCACCAATGTCGGAATCTGCGACAGCCCGCACTGTGAGCGAAGGGGCGGTTGTGGAATTAATCGTGCGGGTCTGGTCAATGTCGGTTGAATCGACTTTTGCCACCGTGGCGATTTGGCTGGTGTTGACAGAGACGCTGCCCGCCCCGGCAACGCTGTACTTCGAGGTAGCTTTTTCGCTGGCCTGGGGGGTTACCGCGGTTTTCTTCATGTCGAGGGAGCTCTCAGCCTTGCCTATCAGGCTGTTGTATTTACCCTTCAAATTACTGATAAAGCTTGGCGCTGTTGGATTAACTGCATTCCAATTCATTGAATCCGTATCCCACGCGTCCACAGGCGCCTCAGCGCCGGCCTTGGCGCCGGTGACGGCAATGGCCTCAATCAGTCCGCTGGTGCGCGCTTGAACGGAAATGGTTGGTGCGTAGAGGGTCACGCCTGTCACGCTTGAAAGCGAGGCACGGGCAGTGCCGGTAGTGGACCAAGTGTCGTTGTCGGCGATTTCGGCGCGGGTGTCTCCCGTGACCTGATTGATGGCAACACCGATTCCTATGCTGGTGTTTTCTGATGAATTCATGGCACCAGAAATTGACCACAGCACCGGGCTCGAGGTGGCCTCTACATTGAGCGTTTTAGTGCGAATGGTCGCTTCGTCGTCCACCAACGCGTGGGTGGCGTTGTTGAAGTGCGTTTGCGCATAGGTGCCGTTGGCACCAAAAGTGGAGCCATAACCGGCAGAGGTGGCCAGAGAAATAATTCGCTCGTTGCTGGTCGCATCAATATCGACTTGATTGGTGGCGTGCACTGCAACCTGAGTCCAGGTTCGGCTGCCCGGAGTGGTTGCGTCAACGGTTTCATCCACGCCCTGAATGTGCACCCCCTCGCGCACGATGGCCTCGGTGATGCTGTTGACCGAGACAAAATCGAGTGCTGCACCCAGACCCTTTTCGCCGCTGGACGAGGGTAGAAACTCACCCGCCTGAAACAACAAGGTTGCATCGTGATTGGCGGCGATGACCGCAGGAGCCTTGAAAGTAAAACTCTCATTCACGGCTGGGGTGGTCCAGAGCAGCACGCCCAGCTTGCTGTACGGGCGCGCCGCTTGCAAGGCGATCGTGCTGCTCCACGCGTCGGTCAGGGTGCCGCTTAGATTGAGTTGCGCGCCGGTGTCAAGAATCGCGCGGCTGTTGTCGTGGTAGGTGAGCAAACTGACCGAGCCTGAGAGGCCAATCGAGCCATCGGAATTGTCAGACGTGCCTTTGGCCGATGAAACCCCGTTGAACACATCAAAAATATTGGCCACGCTTTTGTACGCGTTCCAGATGGTGAACAGCCCGTCCCAGCGGCTCCAACTGGCGGTGCTTGCTGAACTGCCAAACAGCAGGCTGTCACGGATCGGGATGATCGTGTCTGAATAGACGGCGATGCGCGGTGCCGTGATATTGGCATGCGAGCCGATGATGGATTGGGCATCGTGCGTGTAATCACCCATCGCCAAGCCCACTGCGTAGGCCATGCGACTGGTGTCGCTGGTTGCATCGCTGTTGGCGGCAGTCGATACCGCTGCGGCTTGGGCGGCAATTTTCATACCCTCGGCGCGCACCCTGGACAGCACAGCGACGGATTCGCTGGCGTGGACCACACTGTCTATTTGGGCAAGCGCGGTGTGCGAGCTGATGCCATAAGCGACCGCCCCGCCAATGCGAAACGATTGCTGCGTGGGATCTGCCTGATTATTCGTTTTGGTGGTATCAAGGCCGAGAATACCTTTGAAAAATCCCGCTACATCAGGCGTGGCGGCCACTTTGGCTGAAGCAATGATCTCATCCGTCACGCTGGCGCCGACTTGTGAAACGGCGACAGCCTGGTCCTTCTTGACATCATCAATGGCCACCACCTGCACTTGGGCCGCATCGGGCACAGCAGCATTCAGGCTGGCTGATGCGCTCGAATTGTGGTCCGCATAGGCCACAGCCGCCGCAGCGCGGCCATTGGGGCCGGTGTTAGAGGTCACGTCATTGACATAGCTGCCAACATTGCTGGCTTGAACGCTCAGCTTGCCTGAAACATGGAGCGTGACACCGCTTTCGATGTTGACGTTCGCACTGACATTTGCTTTGGTAATGCTCGCCGCAAGGGCAATGAACCCGGAATTTTTGTCTTTATTCGATCCAGAAGCGATCGAGCCTTCAAGCTTGGCATCGTTGTGGGCCGTTACGCCAAGATCGACAGCGCGAATGGTCGAACCACTGGCCACCGTCACCCCGGCATTTGAGGTGTCGCTCACATAGAGAAAACCCACGCCCAATGGGGTGTTGACTTTCGTGCTGGCCAAGGCCGCGAGACCCTTGGCCATGCCGGCTCTGGTGACGTTTTCTGCCTTGACGGTCACACTGGTCGCGGCTTCGATACTGGCGCCGCTGTTGACGTTGACATGGGCCTGGGCATCGACGATCGACACCACCACATTCACCCCCACCAGCGCAGCCAAAAAGCCACCGACAGATTCGCCGGTAGAGACAGCGATATTCGTAGCCGAATTCAACGAAGTTTCGCTCAATGAATATATAAACTGAGAATCGATATTGGCGCTTGCACTGATAGCGACGCTGTTGCCCTTGATGGTGCTGATGCCAAGGTCAACCCGCGCCGTGGCGTTGGCCCACCCGAGCGATGGCACGGTGGCGTCGTCGCTGGCGGTCAGCGTCACGGCGCCACCGGTAAAGCCATTATTGGCATTTGCCAGCAGTGCCGTGCCGTTTTTCAGCTCGATCGTGCGGGCCTTAAGGGTGATGTCACCGGAATTGCCAAGCGATGTTGCGCCAGCGATATTGGTGCGGTTTCGGTCTGCAAGCGCTACATTTCGGGTGGAAATGTAGACGTTGTCCAGCACGATGCTGTTGGTGGCATCGAGCGTGTAGTTCGTTCCGCCTGTGGTGAACTGATCGGAGCCGCTCCCGAACCACAAAAAATCTGTAGGGTCGATCAACACTGTGCCAGCCTTGCCATTCGCTGCACCAGCTTCGAGCTCGCCGCCCATGATATTGACGCTGTTTTTTGCACTAAATTCGACAAAACCACCATCGCCGCTGGTGCCGGCATTAGCCGCCACACGCGCGCCGTAGCCAAGCGTGGCATTACCGTCAGCAAAAATTGTCACATTCCCACCGGATGAGGCAGCACCCTGGCCACTGGCCGTAACCAGCGCGTCGGCAGCGAGTTGGATGTCGGCACCGGCATGGATGTCAATCTTGCCCGCGTTAACACCGCTGATGCCATCAGCCGCTAGCCGTCCTGAAATATTGACGTTAGTGCCCGAGATATCGATACTGCCGCCGTTGCCACTGCTGTTGGCCCCGGCATCCAGCGTGCCCGCGACATTAACTGTGCTGGCTTGCGTGCCGCCCATTAATTTGATGCTGCCATTTATTTGCTGAATGGTGCGGGCTTCAATCACGCCAGTGTTGTTGACTACGGCCGTGCTGACTGCATTGGCCGCTTTGGCCGACATGATGACTTGCCCGCCATCGGCTTGGATGAGTAGTTTGTTGTCGGCCAGCGCGTTAAGTGAGCCCTGGTCGATATTGAAACCAAGTAAGCTGCCATTATTGAGAGTGAGCGTGACTTGGTCGCCAGCGGCCAGCAGGGCCGTGCCCATCGTGGCCGTGATGATCCCTTGGTTGCGTACTTCTGGCGCAAGCAGTGCGATGTAGCCGCCATTGGCGGCAGTCAGAGCGCCTTGATTGATAACTGAAGCGGCAGCGCCGTTATGGGTAAAAGCGAGATTGCCCGCCATGAAGTTGGCATCGTTTAGCCGCATGGTGGAGGCAACCAGGCCGCCCACATTGACTTGTGAGCCCTGGCCGAACAAAACACCATTGGGGTTGAGTATGAAAACTTGGCCGTTGGCACTGAGCTTGCCAAATATTTGGCTTGGGTCTTGCCCAATCACTCGATTGAGGGCGATGGACGAGGCGCTGGGCTGGTTGAAGCGCACGGCCTCGTTGCGGGCTATGTTGAAGCCCTGCCAGTTGATGGCAAGATTCTGACTGCTTTGCGTGATGGTGGTTTGGGCTCCGGCCTGAACGATGCTCCCCGTCCCCGCGCTGACCTGACCACCCGTTGGCCCTGCCAATGCAAAGGGGACGCAAAGCAACGCAACAGCCCCGGCAACACACTTTTTTGCTGACCTGGATTTGCCGTGCCCTTTGGCAAGCTCAGAGACTGCCACCCAAGCGTTGGCAACTTGGCTCCAGATAAGACGGTATGTGTGATTCATTGATTTATTCCAAAAATTTTTTCCGCTGAGTGGTGCGGTTGCATTAGCCACTTTTAGGCGGAATTGGGGCAGTTTTATCTGTTGCGCGCATAGCTCGACATCAAGACGCAGCCCTTTATCTTGGACAGTCTATGGTTCATTTTTGATTTTGTATATAACGCAAATGCACCATATTGAAAGCACATTTCAGGTGCTCTAATGGACATCATGAATGCACCTTGCGCCTTGCTGATTGACGACCACGCCATGTTTCGCGCCGGATTGCGCCAGGTGATCAGCGTGGCGATTCCCAACTTGGGTATCTTTGAAGCCGGGTCGGTTGATGAGGCCTTGGCTTGCCCATCCAACAACGTAAAGGTGGTTTTGCTGGACAACCAGCTCAATGGCTTAAGCGGCATGGCGGGCATTGCGCTGATCAAGCGTCAATGGCCCTTGGTGCAGATTTTGATGCTGTCTTCTCATGCTGAGCCCGAAATCGTGCGCCTGGCACTGGCGCGTGGTGTTGCCGGTTTTTTGTCCAAGGCAGAGTCTGTTGAGAAAATCATAGAAACCCTTCAGCAGGTGATGACGGGTGACTTGTCGGGCGATGCGGCCTTGGCGCCCGCAGTAAAAAAATGCCTGACACCACGCCAATCTGCGGTGCTTGAGCTGCTGCACCATGGGCAGTCAAGCAAGCTGATTGCGCGCCAATTGTTCATTTCAGAAAACACCGCACGCAAACACGTGCAGGACATCCTGGAGTTTTTTGCGGTGGCCAGCCGCGCCGAGGCCGTCTTTGCCGCGCGCAATCAGGGGTTGTTAAGTTGAACCGGGTGCGCCGTCTGCTGCGCCTGGCAGATGACCGCATCCTGGTGGAGCAGCTCAAGCTGTCGATGGGTAATTTGGGCATTACCCTGATCCCGACGTTTTTGATTGTGATTCTGATTTGTGGGGCGCTGTACAACCACGCCAATGCAACGGCCATCATGGTCTGGGGGGTGACGGTTACGCTCTCCAAACTGGTGTGCTGGTCGCATGCACGCCATCACCTGCGAGCGGGCATTGCCACCGACCGGGCGCTGCAAGTGGCGCTGCTTTCGATGTTGCTCAATGCGCTGGACGGGGCCATTTGGGGGGCGCTGGCCTGGGTGGCACTGGATACGGCCAGCCTGACCGGCAGCATTTTGGTGATTGCCGTGCTGACCGCCGTGGCCGGCAATTCGATGTCGTTGCTGTCACCGGTGTTACCGGTGTTTTTGGCGCTGGTGGCGGCCGAAATAGCGGTTGCCGTGTCGAAAGTATTTTTGCTGGGTGACACAGCCTACAACGCGTTGGGCTTGGCGGGTTTGTTGTACATCCTTATTTTGATGGCCCAAGCGCGCAACAGCTCGCGTGCTGCGCGTGCCTCCATTGACTTGGGTTTGGAAAATATTGAATTGATGGAAAAACTTCGCCTGGAAACCTCCGTGGCAAAGCAAGCCAGGCAGGAGGCCGAGCAAGCCAACACTGCCAAGTCCAAATTTTTGGCTGCCGCCAGCCACGATTTACGTCAACCCATTCATGCCCAGGGCTTGTTTCTGGACATTCTTTCGCGCTCGGGACTTACCCCGGCGCAGCAGCAATCGCTGAACTGTGCCATTGCGGCCAGCCATGCATCGGCCGAGATGCTCAACACCATGCTTGATTTTTCACGCATCGAGGCTGGCGTAGTGCAGCCGCAGGTGGTGTCTTTTCGCTTGCAGCCGCTATTGAACAAAATTGAACGCGAATTTGCCCAGCAGGCCGACGCCAAAGGCTTGGCTTATCGCTCGCGCGAGACTGAGCTGGCCGCAGATTCAGACCCGACCTTGATTGAGTTGATTTTGCGCAATCTGGTCTCCAACGCCATTCGCTACACCGACCGCGGCGGGCTGTTGGTGGTCTGCCGCAAGCAGCATGACCAACTGGCGCTGGAGGTATGGGACACCGGCATTGGCATTGAGTCGGCACAGCAGCGTGAGGTGTTTCGTGAGTTTCACCAACTGGGTAACCCCGAGCGCGACCGGCGCAAGGGGTTGGGCCTGGGGCTGTCGATTGTCGAGGGCTTGGCCCGCACGCTGGGGCACCCTTTGTTGCTCGATTCAAAGCCGGGGCGAGGCAGTTTGTTTCGGCTGACGCTGCCGCTGGCCACGGGTGTTTGCATTTACAACGCCGTGGTGCTGACACCGCACAAAGACCAGTTGCGCCATGTGCGGGTGCTGGTGGTGGATGACGACGAGGCGGTGCGCATTGGCACTTTGCAGCTTCTGCGCGATTGGGGCTGTGTGGGTGATGCGGCCGAATCGATCGAAGAGGCGCTGATTTTGGCGGGTCGTAATGCGCCAGATGTGGTCATTAGCGACTACCGCCTGCGCGAGCAACGCACCGGCCTGGAGGCCATCGCTGCCCTGCGTGCCGTTTTGGGGCAGGGCTTGCCAGCCTTGCTAATTACCGGAGACACAGCACCCGACCGCTTGCGCGAGGCGCTCAGCAGCAATATTCCGTTGCTGCATAAGCCGGTGTCACCAGATCAGTTGTACCGTGAGTTAACGACTCTTTTATGGAGAGACTAATTCAGCCAACCTGACGATTGTTCTAGTCGGGCATGGCAACAGTGGTGGCACCCATGTCACCTATATCGAACTAAATTAACCACAGAAAATATTCACCATGACCAATTTTGCTTTTTATAAAAAAGTCGTCGCTATGAATTCCGAGGTACATCGTGACCTCAAATTTGACGCATCCCAAGTCAAATTTGATTTTGCCCACGACAGCACGGCGGTACTCATTGCGGGCGTCGAGTTTGTAGAAGCAGCAAAGGACTACCCGATTGTTTTTGTGCGGGGACAAGACCAACAATTTCGCCCGGTTGTCTTGCTTGGTGTGCGCGAGGCCGAGAACTTGTTTGTGGACAATGCTGGCCACTGGAGTTCGACCTATATACCGGCTTTCGTGCGACGCTATCCTTTTGTGCTTGCTGAAGGTGTGCAGCCCGACCAATTGGTGGTGTGCATTGACGAGAAATGTGCAGCGCTTAATTCTCAAAGTGGACAGTTGCTGATTGATGCAAATGGCGCATTGCAACCCATGATGAACGACGTGATGCAATTTTTGCAAAATTTCCAGCAAGAATTTGCGCGCACCGAAGCACTCACCAAACAGCTCGATCAGCTTGATTTGTTTGTACAACAAGGAGCTCGCTTTGATATGGCGGGGGGTGAGACTTTTCATCTCAACGATTTTTATACGATTGACGAGGCCAAATTCAATCAAATTGAAGATGCCCAGTTGCCTGGCTTGTTTCGCAGTGGCGCACTAGGGCTGGCCTTTTTACACTTTGCATCCATGGGCAATATGCGCAAGCTACTCAACTTGGTTGCATCACGATCGGCAGAAAATCTTGCAAAGCAGGTTGGAAAAATTGAACGAAGCCTGCCAAAGCAAAAAATTACTTCCAAGAAGTAAACCATGAAATTGACTACATTGAAACCGAAATACCTGAGCCAAGTTGTTTTTGGAATGCTTTGTTTGGTCAGTTTTTCCGCCATGGCGGTCGAAGCCAAAGCTGATTCTCAAGGCGCTTTAGCCAAACCTTTCGTCACTGTAAATGGACTGGTTCAGACCACCGCCCGGGCTGAATTATTGCTGCGTGAGCAACTTGGGCGTGGCGCAACCGTCAGCAATGAGCTGCGCTTGAGTGTGCGCGACACCTTGATCAGCCTCGCACTGATGGAGCAGCAAGCCAGAAGTGCGGGTTTGGACAAGGATGCCTTGGTGCAGGCGCAAGTGGAGTTGGCTCGACAAAACATTTTGGCCCAAGTCTGGCAACAAAAAGTCCTTAGCGAATCCCCTTTCAGTGAGGCCGAGTTTCAGGCTGAATACGCGCTTCAGATCGCCCTCTAGATTTATTCGAATAGGGTTTTGATATCTAAATTTGTCGGTGTAACCGGACTGCCCAGCGCTGGCTCTACATTGCTTTGCCAATTGCTGGCACAACACCCAGAAATTCATTGCGAAGGCAGTAGCAGTCCGCTTTGCAACACCTTACTGGGTATCCGGCGCTTGGTCAGTGATGACCAGTTTTTTCTATCGCAACTTGACACAACATTTGACACCAGTTACGCGCACCTAACATCAGCCATGCAGGGTTATTTGCGAGGATGGCACCACGACTGCAAGAAACCGCAGCGGCTTTCACTGCCGATGGTTTTCTGCGCACCGGCGACATTGGCATCATGAACGAGCAGGGTTTCACCAAAATTGTTGCTCGCAAAAAAGACATGATTCTGGTGAGTGGTTTCAACGTCTATCCGAATGAATTGGAGAACGTCATCTCGCTCTGCCCGGGGGTGGTCGAGTGTGCGGCCGTGGGCGTGCCCGATGCCAAGCAGGGCGAAGCTATCAAGGTTTTTATCATCAAAGACGACCCCACACTCAGCGAAGACGACGTAGCACGCTATTGCCGCGACAATCTGACCGGCTACAAGCACCCCAAATACATTGAGTTCCGTGACGAACTGCCCAAGTCCAACGTCGGCAAAATTCTGCGCCGCGAGCTGCGCAGCGGAAAATAGAAACAGGCTTAGCCATGCAATTCAGCACGCTAGGAAATGGAAATAGAAATTGTGTGTGATTGGCGTTTTCCCCCACTCCCCCAGCCCTGCGCCCATTCAAGGGGGCGCTAACAACCCCTATGGCTGGTTTCTTGTGGGCTGACTGGTGCAGCACAGCGTTCCGGTCAACAGCCTTCAGACGCCAAATCGGGGCAGGCTGATTCGATAGATGATTGAAGAAATGGCCTGTAGCGCTTTTACAGCAAGCTTGAATAGCTATTAATAAAAGAGCAAAATCGCGCGCCTGCAAACAATTGAAGGTTCACGCCCCCCTGCGTGCTTACTTGATCGCCACCTGATTGCGGCCATTGTTTTTTGCTGTGTAGAGTGCCGCATCTGCCCGAGCCACCATGTCGTTGGACTTGTCCCCTTCGACATAGGTGGTGACGCCAAAGCTGGCGGTCTTGCGCTGCACCACGGGGAAGCAATGGTTCTGGAATTTCAAGTGAAGATTTTGAGCCAACTTGAGCACACCTTCTGCGTCAGTTTGCGCACAAATCACCAAAAACTCTTCTCCGCCCCAGCGTCCGGCGATATCGGTGGCACGAATATTGTCTTTGAGCAGGCGGGCAACCTCAACCAGCACCTGATCGCCAGCCTGATGGCCGTGAACATCATTCACTTCCTTGAAATGGTCAATGTCCAGCATGATGATGCTAAATGCTTGTCCAAAGCGGATGGAGCGTTTGATATCGGCTTCAAAAGCCTCATCGAGTTTGACCCGGTTAAAAAGCCCGGTTAACCGGTCGGTGACTGCCAGCCGCTCCAACTCTTTGTTGAGGGCACTCAGCTTGCGGTTCCACAGTATGGCAAGCATCAGCGCAAGGCTGGCCCCCCCCAGAATCTGCCAAACGAGCCGGTAGTCAATGCCCTGCTGAACATTGATGGGCACATGTTTGTTCGAGATCGCCTCGCGCTCTTGCGGCGTGATGGTCTGCACCCCTTTATTCAGAATAGACCGCAGCAACTGTTCGTCCTTGAGCACGCCAATTCGCAAGTGGTTGGTGTACTCCGGAATCTGGCCCGATATTTTCAGGTTGAAAAGGCCTTCTTTTTTGATGGCATTGGCAGCCACGATCAACGATCGAATCGTCAGGTCAGCTTTGCGCTCTGATACCAAAATCATGGCCTCGGGTTCGCTACTGGTGAGCACAAGCTTCAGGTTGGGGAAATCGCTGCGCACTCGTTCTTCAACCATGGTGCCGCGCGGCAGGGCGACTGTTTCGTTTTGTAGTCCCTTGGCATCAGCAACAAAGCCATGCTCTTCGCGGGTAATGATCACATTGGGATCGAAAAAAATAGGGTCAGTGAAACTTAGCCATGCCTCGCGCGCTGGCGTCTGGTTGAGAAAACTCATGATCTGGCAGCCCTTGCTTTTTGAAGCAGCCAGGCTCGCGTCCCAGTCTTGAGCCGGATAGAGCTCAATTCGCAGTCCTACGCGTTTGGCAACCATTTGCAGGAGATCAGCCGCAATGCCCTCGTGCTGACCCTGTTTGTTGATGATCTCAAAAGGCGCCCAGTCCGGGTCAACACACATTTTGATCGAGCCGGTTTGCACGATGTAGGCTTTTTCAGCCGGCGTGAAATCAATTGGCGTTTGAGCCCCATCAGTAGCGCTGGCAGCGCTGAACACCATCATCAAGACGAAAAGACTGAGCAGCTTGGGTGCAAATATCGCAATAGGGCGAAAAATAGTGAGCATGGGAATATCAATTTGAGCGATCTGCCGCATTGTCCGGGCAGATCGGCATCGATTATCACCAGAGTCACACCAACGCATCAATTTGGCGCATCGGGTTGCATGGCCGGGGCAGAGCGTTTGAAGGCATCCAATTCGCCGCACGCCGCATCTATGGCCACAATGCGCGGGTAAGGACGCAAATCAAGCTTGAAACGTCTGGCGCTTTCCACTTGCGCCACAAGGTAGGCATCGGCTACACCGGGCTGCTTGCCAAAGCAGAAACTACCCCGCTGCGGGTCTGCTGCCAGCATGGTTTCCAGCGCCTCAAAACCAGCGCAGATCCAGGTGCCGCACCAGGCCAGCACCGCCGCTTCGTCGCAGCCCAGGGTATGGCGCAAATACGCCAGCACCCGACGGTTGTTCAGCGGGTGAATGTCACAACCGACTGCGGCTGCGAGGGCACGCACGCGAGCCCGGTCATTCACATCTGAGGGCAACAGAGCCGGTATGGGGTAGCGCTCTTCCAGCCACTCGATGATGGCGGGTGACTGGGTCAGCACCAGGTCGCCATCGATCAGTGTGGGCACAAAGCCCTGCGGATTGAGGGCTTTGAAGGCGGCTTCAAAATGCGCCTCAGCACGCAAATCAACCGCCACATAGTCCCAATCCAGCCCCTTGAGGTTGAGTACGATGCGCAGGCGGTGTGAGGTGCCGCTGCGAAAGTAGTTGTAGATTTTCACCGCTCGTCAAAGCTCACGGTCACACTTTCGCTGGTAGGACGCGACTGGCAGCTCAGCACAAAGCCCTTGTCGGTTTCCCAGGCTTCCAGGCCGAAGTTTTTGTCCATCGTCACGCTGCCGGTCAGTACCTTGCAGCGGCAGGTGGCACAGACACCGCCCTTGCACGAAAACGGCAGGTCCAGCCCGGCGGCCATGGCGACATCCAGCACATGGTCGTCCGGCCCCATGTGCAGCGCGTGCGATTTGCCGTCCAGCACCACCGTCAGCGCCACCTGGCCACCGGCGGGCAACTTCATGCTGTTGGCCACGGCAGCCTGGCGCGCCTCGGGCGTCAGTGTTTCCAGGGTGGGCGAGGTAAAGCGCTCGGTGTGCACCTGTTTGGCGGGCACGCCGGCATCCAGCAAGGCTTTTTCAGTGGCCTCGATCATGGCTTCCGGGCCACAGACAAACACCTCGTCCATGCTGCCTACCGGCAACAGCGCGGCAATCAGCGCGCGCACCTTGTCCCCATCAATGCGGCCTTGCAGCAAATCAGCCTCCTGGGCCTGGCGCGACAGGATGTGGATCAACGTCAGGCGGCCGGCAAAACGGTCTTTCAGGTCTTGCAGCGCCTCGTTGAACATCACGCTGGCCATGCTGCGGTTGCCGTACACCAGGGTGAACTTGGAATCGGGCTGGTC
>CAIYYA010000157.1 GCA_903930255.1 uncultured beta proteobacterium | reverse complement strand
TTGGTCAGGCGGTCATAGAACGAGCCCTTGTCCCAGAAGCCGTCTTCCGAGCAGCCAATGCAGCCGTGCCCGGCCTTGATGGGGAAGCTGGTGCCCTCGTTCCACATGATGGTGGAGCAGGCGTTGTAGGTGGTTGGGCCTTTGCAGCCCACTTTGTACAGGCAGTAACCTTTACGCGCCGATTCGTCGTCGAAGGCTTCGACGAACTGCCCTGCGTCAAAATGCGGACGGCGGTAGCACTTGTCGTGGATGCGCTGGCTGTAAAACATCTTGGGCCGACCCTGGCGGTCCAGCTCGGGAATTTTGTCAAAGGTCAGCATGTAGGTGATGACACCGGTCATGACTTCGGCAATCGGCGGGCAACCCGGCACTTTGATGATGGGCTTGTCGGTGATGACCTTGTGGATCGGCACGGCGCCACTTGGGTTCGGCTTGGCGGCCTGCACGCAGCCCCAGGATGCACAGGAGCCCCAGGCGATGACGGCCTTGGCGTCCTTGGCGACGTGCTTGAGCTTTTCAATGAAGGGTTTGCCGGACTGAATACAGAACATGCCATCTTCGTTAAGTGGCGGGTTGCCTTCTACGGCCAAGATGTACTGCCCTTTGTATTTGGTCATGATTTGCTCAAGAATGGCCTCGGCTTGGTGGCCGGCGGCGGCCATCAGCGTGTCGTCATAGTCCAGCGAGATCATCGACAGCACCACGTCCTTGGCCAGCGGGTGCGCCGAGCGGATAAAACTCTCGGAGCAACAGGTGCATTCGAGTCCGTGCAGCCAAAGCACTGGGGTGCGCGGCTTGGTTTCCATGGCATGGGCAATTTGCGGCACAAAAGAGGGCGCCAGACCCAGCGAGGTGGCCGTCAATGAGCAGTACTTGAGTAAACTGCGCCGAGATATGCCCTGGCGGCGCATGACCTCATAAAAGGTTTCCACTGTTTCCACGTTGTCTCTCCTCGTCTAGGGTTGTTTGGAAGACTTTTTCCGCTCGGAATTCGTCTCACTCCCCTGACTTACATCAAGTTCCGTGCCAAAAAATGTGGCACTCGCGTAAACCCTTAGCGTGCATAGGTCTCGGGCGTCTACGCCCTCCTGAATGTCAGGTGAATTGAGTTCGCACGTTGGGCGGCTTGCAAATAGGGTTAGCCTTGGGTGGATGCTAAGTTTGCAGTAGCTGTCTAAAAGTGGAAAGGTCAATTGCAGGTGAATTGACCTGCGGCGGCCATACTGATGGGGTGGTGTGCCAATGGCGCAACTGAATCTGCTTGGGTCGCAACTCGATAAGCTGTGACAGTAAACGATAGCCGAAAGTTATCTATAAAAATTGCCTTCAGAGCATATGGAGTATGCATAAGTAGCTGCCATTTATATAGCAAAAATAACGCCAGCGGTGTCAATCACTAATGATTGCTCCGGCCCAATGATGTTTTAAGTTCCGTTCGGGTTGAGCCTGTCGAAGCCCTTCGACGAACTCAGGGCGAACGGTTGAAACTTAATCGGGCTGGAGCAATCGTGCGGCCTAACTCAAACCTTGAGCAAGCCCGCCAGATCAAACCCGATATCTGCCGCCTGCGTCAGCGTGGGCGATACACCGGCATCGAGCAGTTTGCGCGCTTGCAGGTGGTCTTTGCTGGCGTTGACGCTGTCCACGGCGAGCAGTTGGGCACCCTTGAAGTGATAAACACTAAAGCTAGCAGCGTTTGCGGCTTCACTGGTGTTCCCCATCTGACCGCGCACCGCCCATTGGTCAGCGCCCATCGACAAGCCAGCCATTTGCAGCTTCTTGTCGTATTGATCGCTCCAAAACCACGGGGTGGCGCTGAAAGGTTTGTCGATGCCCAGCAGGGCGGCGGCCGCAGACTTGCCTTGCTCGGTGGCGTTTTGCACCGATTCCAAACGTAGCAGACTGCCGTCGTGGAGACGGCGTGCGGTGCAGTCGCCGGCTGCCACGATGGCTGGATCGCTGGTGCGCCCGCAGGCATCCACCACAATGCCGCGCTCGCACGCCAAACCTGCCGCTTGCGCCAACGAGTCGTTGGCCACCACGCCAATACCTACGACCACCAGACCGGCCGGGTGCAGCGTGCCGTCTGCCAAACGAAGGCCAGTCACCGAGCCTTGTTGATTGGTTTCAAGAGCCGCAATACGCGCATCCAGCAGCAGACTCACCCCATGGCTGCGGTGCAAATGGGCGTACCAATCGGATAACACCGGTGCCAGTACCCGGCCCAACAGGCGCGGTGCGGCTTCGAGCACGATGACTTGCAAGCCTTTTTTGCGCGCCGTGGCGGCCACTTCAAGCCCGATAAAACCACCGCCAATGATCAATACTTGCTGCTGACTTTTAATGCAGTCGGCCATGCGCAGTGCGATGGCGTTGGCATCGTCCTTCGATCGCAAGGCATGTACACCTTCTGCGTTGCCACCTGGCACCGGCAGAGGACGGGGTGTGGCACCGGTAGCCAGCACCAAACCGGTGTAGGCCAAGGCGCTGCCATCGGCCAAGTGCACACGCCTGGCGTTGCGATCAATGCGGGTCACGCTGACGCCGGTGCGCAGTTCGATGTTTTTGCGTGCCAGCACATCGGGCGTGCGCAGCACTAGTTGCGCGCTGTCCATCTCACCCGCCAGCCACGCTTTGGACAGCGGTGGGCGATGGTAGGGGCCATGCACTTCATCGCCCAGCAAAGTGATGCTGCCGGCAAAACCCCCGGTGCGCAATGCCTCGGCAGTTTGCACGCCAGCCTGCCCAGCACCGACGATGACGATGGCCTCACTCATGGTGAACCTTACTCTTGGGTTTCAGGCAGGTGCACGATCAGCCCTTCCAGTGCGGCTGTGGCCTTGATCTGGCAGGCTAGGCGGCTGTTAGGGCGGCGCTCTGCGGCCACGTTGTCCAGCATGGCCAGCTCGTTGTCCGACGCAGCCGGCAAATCGCCCAGGCGATCTTCTTGCACATAACAATGACAGGTCGCACAGGCGCAAGAGCCACCGCATTCGCCCAGAATGCCGTCAATGCCGTTGGCGGTGGCGCCTTGCATCAGGCTCCAGCCGTCGTTCAGGTTGACGCTGGTCGATTGCCCGGACGCTTCAACGTAGGTGATATTGGCCATGAAGGTGTCTCCTGATGAGTGGTTAGTAGTTAGTCATGAGTTGTTAGTCAAGAGTCGGTAGTGTATTGGCGCGTAGCTAACGACTAACGACTAACGACTAATGACTACCAACTCGCGACTCTCAATAGCTTGGGCTTAGCCGACAGCCAACTCTAAAACCAGTGGGCTGCGAAACGTGCTCGACGGCATCCAAGGCAACTGATCGGCTACGCGGTGGTAGTCAGGCACCACTTTGTGAAACTCGTCAAACGCAATTTTGACTGCCAGGCGGGCGATGGCCGTGCCCAGACAGGCGTGCACACCACCACCAAAACCCAGGTGACCTCTTGGCTTGCGTGTGATGTCGTACACGTCGGGGTTGGGATATTGGCGCTCATCACGGTTGCCACTGCCATAAGCCAGGCAAACAAAGTCGCCTTCTTTCATGGTCTGGCCGTGCAGGGTCACATCTTTCATCAAGCGGCGGCGAAAACGCTGTGCCGAGGTGTTGAAGCGCAGGCTTTCTTCGATGGCATCGGGGAGCAGTTCGGGGTTGGCTACCACTGCTTGACGGGCGTCTGCAAAAGTTGCCATGTTGTAGGCAAACATCATCATGAAGCCACCCAATGACTCAACCCCGGCCATGATCAGCGTGGTGGTGGTGAGCAGCACTTCACGGTCGTCCAAGCGGTCGCCATCAATTTCAGCCAGCGCAAAGTTGCTGATCAGGTCATTGCGGGGCTCGGCCCGACGCATGGCGATCACCCGGGCGGCATACGCCTGCATCCAGTTGTAGGCGGCGATGTGTTCTGGGCCTTTGGCGCGGGTGCGGGCATCACTTTGCACCATCAGCACGGCGTTGTCGCGGACGTCCTGCTCCGGTAGAAATGCTTCATCGCCCATGGGCAAGCCCAGTGCGGCCATCAGCACCTTGACCGTGAACTGCGAAGACACCTCTTTGAAGTCAAATTGCTTGACGTCTTTGAGCTGGCCAAACACCTGTTTTGCCACGTCGCGGATGGGTTCTTCCAGTGCCATCAGGTTGCGTTTCATAAAAGCGTGCTGAATCAGGCCGCGCAGACGGTCGTGTTTCGGTGGGTCTGAGCTGCCCAGAGTAGCGCCGGCGCGACCAGGCAACTCGGTCATCAGGTTGCCGCTGGCGCTGGAGAAGGTTTGCCAGTCTTGCCCTGCAGAAACGATGTCGGCGTAGCGTGACAACACCCACATTTGCGCCTCGGGGCTCCAGAAACAGGGCGCTTCATCGCGCAGGTGTTTGTAGTAGGGGAACGGGTCGGCATCCACCGCGGGCGAGTAGGGGTCAAAACTGAACATGGGTTTGTCTCTTTCGGTGTTGGTTTGTTTATGCCCAGACTGTAGAGCCATTTGGGTGCTCGTGCCTTGCAAAAAGAGTGGCACATTCTGGTACTTTTCGTTCAAAATGAAGCCATGAACAAAACCACCTCTGCCACCCGGAAAACCTCGGCGATACCGAGTTTTTCGCTTTACGGTGAAACATCGACCCTTGGGCAGGATCTGTTGCACGTCGAAGCTGTTCAGTCACGCAGCGAGCGTTACCAGTGGGAAATCGAACCGCATATGCACCATGGCTTGTACCAGGTGCTGTGGTTGCAAAGTGGGACTGCCGAGGTGCTGCTCGACGAACAACGTGAAACCGTACAGGGGCCGGTAGCTTTGGTGGTGCCACCCGGTGTGGTGCATGGGTTTCGCTTTGCACCGGGCACCGATGGTGTGGTGTTGACCCTGAGTGCGCGCTTTTTGGTTGAGGGTGAATTCCAAGTAGTCGGCGAAGCGTTTCGAACTTTATTTTTAATATCCAGCGTGCTGCACTTTGAACCTGATGCGAGTGCGCGGCTAAATGCTTTGTTTCGTGAGTTGCTCGCCGAGTTTGTCTTGCCAGATGCTAGTGCATCCCCGGTGACGGACTGGCTGGCGCGTGCCGTGGTGTGGCGTCTTTCAAAAGCCAGCGCACAAGGGACACAAGATCAGCGCGCACATCGGCATCAGGCACTTTTCACCCGTTTTTTGCTCTTGGTCGAGCAAAATTTTCTGGTGCACTGGCCGCTCGAGCGCTATGCCTCGCGCCTGGGCTTATCGGTGCCCCGGCTGAACCGCTTGGTGCGTGCAGAGCGGGGCATCAGTGCACTCGAACTGGTGCATGAACGGCTCACACGCGAGGCCTGCCGACGGCTAATCTATATTGCTGCCCCGGCAGCGCGCCTGGCGACTGAACTGGGTTTTGAAGACCCTGCCTATTTTTCGCGCTTTTTCAAACGCCGCACGGGTCTGAGCCCGCAGGGTTACCGGGCTGCGCATGGTGGGGGGTGAGGCACGTCTGCAGTGTTGAGCGGAAGGCAGATGCATTCGCTCCGGGTGCAATAGTCAGGCATAATTTGCTTTTCATTTCCAAATAAGAAGCAAATATGGAAATAGCTGGACGATTTCTGCAGGCGCACATGGGCAGTTTCTTTCTTTTTGGGCCTCGCGGTACCGGAAAGTCGACCTGGTTGCGCACCCTGCGAGCACGTGCAATTTGGATTGACATGCTCGATCCAGAAACCTATCGACTTTTCCAGGCCAGGCCGGAGCGACTGCAGGAGCGTATTGCTGCACAGCCACAGATCACCGACGTGGTCATCGACGAAGTTCAAAAGGTGCCGGCTCTATTGGATGTGGTTCACAAAATGGTAGAAGATGAACGATCCTTGCGTTTTATCCTGACAGGATCAAGTGCCAGAAAGTTGCGCCGTGGTGCCGCCAATCTACTCGCAGGAAGACTGACCGAACTGCACATGCATCCGTTCATGGCGGCAGAACTGGGCGATGCGTTTCAATTGCAACGCGCACTTGAAATCGGTCTGGTACCCTTGGTTTGGAGTGCCGCCGAGCCTGAACACACGCAGCGTGCTTACGCTTCGCTGTATTTGCAGGAGGAAGTGCAGGCCGAAGCCTTGGTGCGAAATGTGGGAGCCTTTGCGCGCTTCTTGGAAGCCATCAGCTTCTCGCATGGTTCGTTGCTTAACCTCGCCGAGGTGGCGCGCGAATGCCAGGTTGGGCGCAAAACCGTTGAGGGCTATTTGGAGATACTGGAAGATTTGCTCCTGTCGTTTCGCATCCCTGTCTTTACGCGCCGGGCCAAACGCCATCTGGTCGCCCACGACAAGTTCTATTATTTCGATGCCGGTGTGTACCGATCAATTCGACCCAAGGGGCCACTGGACAGTCCGCAAGAGATTGAAGGCATGGCGCTTGAAGGCCTCATAGCCCAGCACCTGCGGGCATGGGCTAGTTACCGCAGTGTTCCAACCGAACTGTATTATTGGCGCACAAAATCGGGCAGCGAAGTTGACTTTGTCGTCTATGGTGCCGACGTGTTTGTCGCCATCGAGGTTAAGCGATCGCGCAACGTGTACCCCACTGATTTGCGCGCCCTCAAAGCCTTTCAGGAGGACTACCCGGAAGCTTCAGTGTGTTTGCTCTACATGGGACAGGAAGAAACCAAGATCAACGGCGTACTGTGTTTACCTTGCGAAACCTTCCTAAAAAAATTGCACCCGGGAGTTCCGATTTTCTGATCACCCCCGGTGGCAGCACCTTGGTTATTTTGGATACGCTTTCCTTTTGGCAACACAAACCGGGCAATAGCCGTAGAGTGCGAGCCGGTGATGTACCAGTTCATAGCCTTGCGCTTGCGCTGCTTGCTGTTGCAGATCTTCGATCATGTCGTTGGTAAATTCGTCCACTTGTCCACAGGTCAGGCAGATGAGGTGGTCGTGGTGCGATTTTTCGTTCAATTCATAAACGCCCTTGCCGCCGTCAAAACTGTGCCGGGTCAGCAAGCCCACGGCCTCCAGGTGCGATAACACGCGGTAAACCGTGGCGAGTCCGACTTCCAACCCCTGCAGCGAAAGCTGGCGAAACACCTCGTCGGCGGTGAGATGGCGCAGTTTGCTGGTGCGAAAAAGCTCGAGCACCCAGGTTCTGGGCAGGGTCACCTTCAGGCCAGCACTGCGCAGGTCGGGTTCTTCCGTGGCTGGGTTGTCGGTTGATTCTTTTGTCATGGCAAAGCCTTTTGTCGGGGGTAACGTGAAACACCGTTCGTGGTGAGCCAGTCGAACCACCCTTCGACAGGCTCAGGGCGAACGATTTCATGAATCGGGGTGGCGTGAAAAAACATGGCAGTTAGGCTCGGCGGAATGCCACCACGTGGTCGGCGCTCAGGCGCACGCCGATTTTTTCGCCAATGGCGTGGTTGTGATGTGAGGGTACCAGCGACAGCGCGCGCTGGCCACTGGGTAGCTTGAGTGAATACAAAAATTCGGCCCCCCTGAAGGCTTTGTTTTCAACTTCGGCCAGCAGGGGGCTGTCGTCGTCGTGCACGATGTCGTCCGGACGCAGCAGCACATCGAGCAAACACTGGTGCGCGCAGCCTGCGCAACCGGTGGCGTTGCAATCGGTTGGCAACAAGCCATCGAGCACGCCCAGTTCGGTTTTGATCTGGTGGTTGTTCAAAACTTCGCCGGTGAGCAAAGCGCCTTGCCCGACAAAATCGGCCACAAAGCGGTTGGCAGGCCGGTGATACAGGTTATAGGGGGTGTCCCATTGCTGGATGCGACCCTGGTGCATCACGCCGACCCAGTCGGCCAGCGCAAACGCTTCATTCTGGTCGTGCGTGACGATCAGGGCGGTGGTGGCTTCGCGCTTCAAAATATCGCGCACTTCGATCGACAGGCGTTCGCGCAGCGCCACATCCAGATTGGAAAACGGCTCGTCCATCAGAATCAGTCTTGGGCGTGGCGCCAGTGCGCGCGCCAGTGCTACCCGCTGTTGCTGTCCACCTGAGAGCTGGTGTGGGTATTTGTCCGCATGCAGTGCCAGCCCGACCAGTGCCAGCAGTTCTGCGACCCGCTCTTGCGCCACAGGCTTGCTGCTGGTGTGCAAGCCAAAACCCACATTGGCGGCAACCGTCAGATGCGGAAACAGAGCGTAGTCCTGAAACACCATGCCAATACGACGTTTTTCGGCAGCCAGCATGTGCTCAGGCCGGCTGATAACCGCGCCACCCAGACTGATTTCGCCGCTTTGTATCGGCTCGAACCCGGCGATGCAGCGCAGCGCCGTTGTTTTGCCGCAGCCCGAGGGGCCGAGCAGGCAGCCAATTTCGCCTTTGCCCAGGCTAAAGCTCAGCTCGGTAATGATCTGTTTGGTGCCATACGACTGGGCGATTTGCGTCAGATTCAGTTCAGTCATGTGCATGCGCTCCACGTCGGATTAGTAACAGAATGGGGACGATGCCGGCCACCACGATGGCGAGTGACGGCAATGCCGCGCGCTCCCATTGCCCTTCAGAGGTCATCTCGAAAACCCGCACGGCCAGGGTGTCCCAGCCAAACGGGCGGGTCATCAGGGTGATGGGCATTTCTTTCATGAGGTCAACAAAAGTCAGTGCGGCTGCTGTTTGCAGGCTGGCGCGCAGCATGGGCAAATGCACTCGACTCAGCAGCCCCTTGCTACCCAGACCCAGGCTGCGTGCTGCCTCGTCGATATGGTTGGTGATGCGCTGCAAGCCATTGTTGACAGGGCCAAAACCCACCGCCAAAAAGCGCACCAGATACGCCAACAGCATCACCAGCAAACTGCCTTTGAGGATGTCGCTGCTCTGGTAACCGAACCAGGCACGCGCGTTGTCAACGAGCCAGTTGTCAAGGGTCGCGATGGGGATGAACAGGCCAACAGCGAGCACGGCACCAGGAAAGGCATAGCCCAGCGTGGCAATACGCTGCGCCCATGCCATGCCAGTGCCGGGTTGCTTGCGACCGGCATACGCCAGCAACAGGGCAACGCTGAGCACCAGCAGCGTGCCCAAGGCTGCGAGCATGACCGAATGCCAGGCAAAGCCCCAGTAGCGTGCGTCGAGGTCAAGCGCGCCAGCCTGCCAGGTCCACAGCAGCAGTTGCCCGACCGGAATGCCAAAGCCCAGCAGCAGCACGCTACTTGCGTAGCCCAACGCCAGCCAGCTTTGAACAGCGCCGAGCTGGATGCGCCGTGCAGCCGAGCTGCGCCCGACCGCTCCAAAACGCATGTGCGCCCTGGAGCGCTGTTCGATCACCACCGCCATCAGCACAAAGAGTATCAGCACCGAGGCCAGTTGCGCTGCTGCAGGCAAGGAAAACAGGCTGTACCAGGCTTTGTAGATCGCCGTGGTGAAAGTGTCGTAGTTGAAGATGGCAACCGTGCCAAAGTCAGCCAAGGTTTCCATCAGAGCCAGCATCAACCCGGCCACGATCCAGGGGCGAGCCATCGGCAATGCCACCCGAAAAAAACCTTGCCTGCGAGACAAACCCAGCGTCTGTGCGGCTTCCAGTGCCATCGCACCTTGCGTGGCAAAAGCGGTTTTGCTGATCAAATACACGTATGGATAAAGCGCCAGGCTCATGACTCCAATCACGCCAGCGCGCGAACGGATTTCTGGCAGTCCGCTGATGCCCCATGTGCTGCGCAACCAGCTTAGCAGCGGCCCACTGAAATCGAGCAGATCAATCGCGACAAATGCGCTCACATAGGCAGGCAGTGCCAGTGGCAGCAGCAGTGCCCACTCGAACCAGCGCCGCCCGGCAAACTCACACATGGCGACCAGCCAGGCCAGCGATACGCCGAGTACCGCCACGCCCAGCCCGACACCCACGATCAGCCAGAACGTGTTGAGCACTAATTCTGGCAAAACAAACGCACTCAGGTGCGCAAGAATGTCACCATCCAACTGGGTGAACGACGAAAAGCTGACGGCAACCGGCACCAGCACCAGGGCCGCTACGCCCCATGCAAAAAGTTGCCAGCGGTTCATCATCATGCGTTTTTCCTGGTTCAGGCGAATTTTGCGTTACTTGTAGCCTGCACGATCCATCAGCTTGACCGCCTGTATTTGCAGGCTGCCAGCTTCTTTGACGTTGATCTGGTTGGGCTTGAAGCTACCCCAGCCAGCCAGCGTGGCATCTGGCTTGACCTTGGGGTTGACCGGAAACTCCAGGTTGTTGTCGGCAAACAGGTTTTGCGCTTTGTCGGACGACAGCCATTCGATCAACTTTTGCCCTCCCAGCGGATTTTTGGCGTGGCGTGTCACACCCGCCCCCGAGATATTCACATGCACGCCGGCATGTTTGCTGCCCAGATGCTGGTTTGGCCAATAAATAGCCAACGGCAAATGTGGCGATTTTTCCATCAGGCGACCAAAGTAATAGGTATTCACGATGGTCACATCACATTGCCCGTTGGCCACCGCCTCCATGGCTTTGGTGTCGTCAGCAAAGGGTGCAGTGGCCAGGTTGCTGACCCAACCTTTGACAATGTTTTCGGTCTTGGGCTCGCCGTGTTCGGTGATCATCATTGCCACTAAACTCTGGTTATAGACCTTTTTGGCGCTGCGCAGGCACAGGCGAGCTTTCCACTTGGGGTCGGCCAAGTCTTCGTAGGTGGACAAATCCGCGGGCTTGAGTCGGCTGCTGTTATAGACGAGCGTGCGAGCGCGCACCGACAGGCCAAACCACTCGTTGGCAGGATCGCGCAGATGGGCTGGCACGTTGTCTTGCAAAATTTTCGATTGAAGCGGGCGCAGCAGGCCTTGCTGGGCTGCGTGCCACAGGTTGCCTGCATCCACCGTCAGCAACACATCGGCCGGGCTGTTTTGCCCTTCGGCCTTGAGGCGCTCCAGCAGCGGGCCTTCAGCGCCGGTGATGAACTTGATCTGTACCCCGGTGTCGCGGGTGTAGCTGTCAAACAGTGGTTTGATGAGCTGCTCATTGCGCGCTGAATACACCACCACTTCGGCGGAAATGGCCGACAGGGAGACGGCGGCAAGAGTCAGGCAGGCGAGCAGTTGTTTGGTTTTCATGGCGCTGTCCTCGTAATGAATCGTGATTGTAGCAAATGAGAATCATTCGCATTTAAAAAATGATCGTGTTGATATGTCAAGCCAAGTCAACGCAGAATCTCTGATCTGATGAACCTGATTTCATTCAACGTAAAGCTGGACATACCTGCTGTTCAAAAGTGGGAGTCACCGAGCTCTGGCAAACACCCTAGCGGCGCAGCTGCAAAGCTTTTACAACTGATTGAAAAAAAGGGGCTAGAGGCGATTGTTGCCTGAGTTCGTGAAGTGTTTACTGCGAACAGATAAAGACAGGTGACCACCCCGATTTCTGTGAGCGCTTTTGACCTGTAGCGCATGCTGCACAAGCATCGGAAGCTACAAAGTTTGTAGTGGATGGCAAGCCAGAGCTCGTTCAAGAATGACCCGATCCATTTTGTCTTTTTCGCGGGAGCTCTGTTTGGTTTTCAGCAGGCCCTCCAAATTGACGGTTCGAAGCGGCACACCATCAAAGTCAATCGTCACGGCATAAGGCAGCAGCGACTCAAAGCTTTCACCGCAGGCATTGAACATCAGATCAACCACAAAAGCGTCGGCCACCCGAATGTTGTCGCCTTCAGGAAACCATGCTGGGTCAATATCTTTGGCAACTCCCTCGGGTAACAAAAGCAGGGCTTGCCTGGCTTTATGCCCTTGCTCCAGGGTGGGTCGCAGCACAATGTCAATGTCCACCGTACCACGCTGGTAGCCCAGTGCATAGAGCGCGTAGCCGCCAATCAGCAAATAATCAACCCCGTGTAACTGCAGGGCACCGAGCAGCAATTTGAGGTCGGCTACGCTCGCTGGGCGGGCGGTGTCAGTTTGACTATCACTCATATTTGGGAGTCCGCCATGTGATTGAGGTTCAACGACATCGCGACGATGAGAGCCTCTTCGCTGGCGCGGTTAGCTGCTTCATGGGTGGCAAAGCGGTAAACACCTTTGCGCACGCCACTCGAGGCGACGCGCATCAAAGCCAGGGCCGTAGCCTGGTGCACCGCAGCCTGTTGCAGGGCGGCCGCGCTGGGCATCAGGCTTGGCAGGGCAATGTGGGAGTTTCCGACAACGCGCAAGGCAGGCTCCTTAAAACCAGAATAACGTTGGCAATTGTCACCCTGCGCCAGGCGCTTGAAATGGTCAGTTTGAAAAATATTGCTGATGCTGGCTCGAATGCAGTGGTAGCCGCGAAATTGTGTCTTCTGGCACGCGAAAAATGCGGCATGCCAATGACTTCTGAGCCGTCAAAAAGCTGTATTCTGATTCCATTCAACGTAAACAGGTCTAGAATCTGGTCTACTCCTTAGAAATTGCCACCATGCTTGCACTCCAAACCATCGGCACTTACGAAGCCAAAACCCATTTGGCCGATCTGTTGCGACAGGTGCGTGCCGGGCAGGGCTTTACCATTACACAGCGCGGTGATCCAGTGGCTGACTTGATTCCAGCTGGAACAAGCGCACACCGCGCGGGCTCTCAGGCTGCCAAGCGCATGCGCCAATTTGTGTTAGACGCACCCAAGATGGGCGCGGTTGACATTCGGGCACTGCTGGACGAAGGCCGCGACTGATGCGGTTTGTGCTTGATAACTCGGTCGTCATGCGCTGGTTACTGCGTGACGGCAGTGATGATCGACTTGCCTATGCCGACCAAGTGCTTGCCTTGATGACGCAAGACGCAAGCGAAGCCGTGGTGCCGGGCATCTGGTCACTGGAGGCGGCCAACGTCATTCTTAAAGCGCAATTGAAAGGCCACGTTTCAGAAGCCCGCGCGGCGGCGTTTGCGGCGCTGCTGCTAGACATGAGCATCAGCACCGACACCCGCACCTCTGAGCGTGCCCTGGGCGACACCCTGCAACTGGCGCGACGTTTCAAGCTTTCTGCTTACGACGCTTGTTACCTTGAGCTGGCCCTGCGCGAGGGCTTGACACTGGCCACACTGGACAACGATTTGCGCAGCGCCATGTTGCAAACCGGCGTTGCATTGACTTGACATAAAGCAGCTGCAGCGACCACAGCGCAAGCGTCAGCAGCTATAAAGTTTGCAGTAAACCTCCGGTCTCAAAAAATTTCATCTGAACAGCTGAACAGCTGAACAGCTGACTGCATCCATTCCAAGCTGCGATACTTTCCCAGTTGGCGCGTTTTGTGCAGCAGGAGTTGAAAACATGAATGCAGTGGTCATTGAGCATGTTCCAGTCAGCGAATTACCTGCGCTCTGGCGTGCCAAATATTCGAAGCAGCGTTTGCGCGTGCTAGGCAAGTGACGGTGCGCCTTGAGCAAGAGTCGGTTAGTCCGCAAGAGCATGAAATGCCATTGGATGTTACTGAAAATCCGCTTTTTGGCATGTGACGTGACCGTCAGGACATGACTGATATGACAGCCTATATGCAAGCGCTTCGTCAGCCTCGATTGGCACCTGATGGTTCGCAGCGCAACAATTGTTGCCTTGATCACTGACTGGGATGCCAATCAAGCACGCACCAACTTGCAAAAACATGGGGTGTCATTTCCCGTGGCCAGTTCAGCAACCCCAATGCGGTGTTCAAACTGCCGGTGTACCTGGACGAACAGGTTCAAGGCTATTTGTCCGCCAAGGCGGATGCCAAAAACATGGATTTGACTGACTGGGTCAATGACTTGTCAAGGCGCGAGATCGAGATCATTCAGGCTGTTGGGTGAGATTTAAATTGATAGCTGCCAACGCATACGCATCAAGCGCTAGAGGCTGATATGATACTTAAAATTCAAGAGGACAACTCTCCATGCCAGTAGTTTTCGTTGGAAGAATTTCAAGTTCTTCTTTTTCTCAAACGAGGGGGATCCGCGTGAGCCACCACATATCCATGTTCGCGCGGGTGGCGTAAGAGCCAAGTTTTGGATCAAACCTGTTGCGCTGGCTGAAAACATCGGTTTTGCAGCGCACGAGTTAAAGAGTTTGATTGGCGTGATCGATGAAAACCAAGATCTCATAGAAAGGTATGGTATGAACAATTCAGCAACTGACTTGGACTTTGACGCGACGATGATGTGGGTCAGTCTGGCCGATGGCCGCAAACTTGGCGTGCCGCTGGCCTACTTCCCGCGCCTGTTGACCGCCACCCCGGGACAGCGCCAACATGTTGAACTGTCAGGTGGCGGCACGGGCATGCATTGGGATGAACTCGACGAAGACATCAGTTTGGACGCACCAACCAATCTGCCAGCGCCTTGTTCACCACAGCGGCTTGCTCCAGCGTACTCATGTGGCCGCATTGCTCGACGATGCACAGCCACGCATGGCGCATCTGATCGCACATGGTTTGATGTTGCGCGGGTGGGCTCCAGTTGTCCTCTCGCCCACACAGCAGCAGCGTAGGGCAGGCGATTTCGCCCAGCAAAGGGCCGGCATCGGGCCGCTTGAGCAGAGCGTTGATTTGCGCAGCGAATTGCTCGCATGAACTGCGCTCAAGCATGTCCAAAACTGATTCGAACAACGCGCCGTCTAATTGACTTGGGTGCACCATGCCGTGCGCCCACTGACGCCCCATGGCACGCATGCCTTGACTGCGCGCCAGCGCCAGCAGTGCCATGCGACCGGCACGCTCTTTGGCACCTGGCTCGCCTGCGGCCAGTGCATGGGTGCCGGTATCAAGCAGCGCCAAACGCTCAACACGCTGCGGCGCCAAACGCATCACTTCCAGTGCTACGCGCCCGCCCATTGAATGCCCAGCCATGGCAAATGTCTCTGTGGGAGTCTGCTCTAAAGCCTGCTCAGCCATGCGGGTGATGGAGTCGCACTGGCCATAGCCCACCACCACGCAATTGACCACACTAACTAGCGCCTCAACTTGTGGCGCCCAAACAGCGGCATCACACATCAAACCCGGGAGCAGTAACAAGGTTTGCTTCATCTCAAAATTCCTCGGTATCGACTTCACTGTTAGTTTGCGGGTTGTAGCGCATGCCCATCACATTGCCCTGATGAATCAAGGTATCGAGCTCGGCTATGTGAACCTGACTCAGGCGCAGCTCAGCAGAGGCTATGTTGTCGTGCAGATGCGTCAAGCTGGTAGTGCCAGGAATAGGAATGATGTGCGCGCCTTTGTGCAGCAACCAGGCCAGAGCCAGTTGTGCCGGGGTGAAACCCAGCTCCTGCGCAATGGCCTGATAACGCGGCAACAATTTAAGGTTGGCGGCATAGTTGGCCGGTTCAAAACGCGGCATGCTGCGCCGAAAATCACCCGCCACCAGAGTCGATACGTCCAACAACTCAGCGCTCAGGTAAGCCCGGGCAATTGGACTAAAGGCGACAAACGCCACGCCCAACTCTTGGCAGGCTTGCAGCACACCCAGCTCGGGGTTGCGAGTCCACAGCGAATACTCTGACTGCATGGCGGCAATCGGGTGCACGGCATGGGCCCGGCGCAAGGTGGCGGCAGACACCTCGCTTAGGCCAATGCTACGGATATGGCCTTTGCGCACCAGGTCGCTCAGAGCACCCACACTGTCTTCAATCGGCACGAATTTGTCCCAACGGTGCAGGTAATACAGGTCGATGACATCGGTTTGCAAGCGGCGCAGACTGGCTTCGCAGATGCGCTTCAAGGTGTCAGGGCGGCCGTCAATCACACGCACCAGCTTGCCGTCACCGTGTTGATCAACTCCCTGCACACCACCTTTACTCGCCAGAATGAACTTTTTCCGATGCCCCTTGAGCACTTGGCCCACCAGTGTCTCATTGGCACCAAAACCATACAGCGCCGCCGTATCAAACAACGTGACGCCTTGATCCAGCGCAGCCAGCAGCAAACGCTGCGCTTGCTCAAACGATACCGGCGGGCCGTAGGCGTGGCTCAAATTCATGCAGCCCAGGCCGATGGCTGGGACTTGAAAGGGGCCTAATGTGCGATGTTGCATGGCTAAAAGCTTGAAGTGGTGGGTGATGCTATTGACTACGCTCTATCAGATCGGTGTGCTTCTGACTCGCCAAATTGCACCACATGTGCAACTTGGACACGAACCCATCACCGACCGCCACAGCATTGGGCTCCAAGCCAAACGAAACAAACCCGTGGCGTTGGTAAAGTGCTTGTGCTGCTCGATTTCCGTCTGTCATCGTCAATTGAACCAGAGAAACACCCGGCCTTGCCTTTGCTGAGTCGAGTGCTTGACGCACAAGGCGTGTGCCCAGTCCGGTCTTGCGAAAGCCCGCTGGGACATACATGCCAAATAAAGTGGCTTTGTGCCGAATTTTTTCACGACGCTCAAAAGACAAGCCAACCACGCCAGCCAGTTGTCCACTGACAAAACTGCCCAAAACAATTTCGCCTGGAGTGTCACCCTCTGCCAGTCGTTGTTCCCACCAGGAAAATGGCAAACAGGCTCGCTCCGTCAGGCTGGAGGTGAATGCATCAGGGTGCTGAGCATAAGCCTCCAGCATCAAACCCCGGTATTCAACCGCATGGGAAGGATTCAGCCGAACCGGCTGCATGTTGGGCGTGTGCAAACTGTTCACGGTTAATCTGGGCAATGAATGAATTCGCGCACTTATTCACCCCACAGCACATGCATCGGCACCGCCCACAGTCCCTCACCAAAGCGCAGCACATGCTCGCCGGTGTAAAGCACCAGCCCCACAAACGGCGTGCCGTTTTGCAGCATGCGTTGGCGAAACCAAACCAGGTGTTTAAAGCTGTCAAGTCCAACCGCCGAACCCGCCTTGACTTCAATGCCAATGTTCATGCCGTCGGGCGTTTCTATGACGAAGTCAATTTCACGCTGTTCACGGTCACGGTAGTGAGACAGGCTATACGTGTCTTCTTGTGCGTCAATTTGCGCGGCCAGTTGGGTGAATACAAAACCCTCCACCAGCTTGCCACTTTGGTCGGCATCCAGGCGCACCTTGTCAAATTGCCAGCGCAGCAAACTGGCGACGAGGCCGGTGTCTGTCAAGACCAGTTTGTCTTGCTTGCTGACGCGGTCGTAGTCGGTTTTGACCCAAGGGCGCACCCGCTCGACCAAAAATAGCGACTCAAGCGCGTTGATGTACGACTCCAGCGTTGGCCGTGCCAGCGCCAACTGGCCACCAATGGCACTCACATCCATCAACTTGCATGACCAGGCTGCCAGCACTTCGATCAATTTGGCCATGCTGTCCTTGCGGCGAATGTGCGCAATGTCGCGTAAGTCACGCGCCATCAATGCCGACAAATAGTCTTGATGCCAACGTCGCACCGCTTGCTCGCTGAGTGGCTGCACTTCAGGGTAGCCACCGCGCAAAGCCTGCAACAGCACCGCATCCTTGCCCGACAAGGGCGTTGCAGACACTACGCCAGGCGCCGCCGTGAAACAACTGGCCAAACCCGCCCAATCTTCACGCACAGCACGAGCCAGAAACGCAGGCGCTACGCCCGCTATTTCGCCAGCAGCAAAGGGGCGTAGCCGCTGATGTGCCACACGCCCTGCCAATGACTCTGTCACGCCGGGGTTAGCCTGTATGTTGGCCGAGCCTGTCAGCAAAAACCGCCCGGGTGTGGGGTTTTCGTCAACCGATTTTTTGATCGCCTGCAACAAAGTCGGGGCACGTTGAATTTCATCAATCACCATCAAGTTGTCGCCATGTGCCACAAAACCATGCGGGTCGGCGTTTGCTGCCGCCAGCAAAGTCACATCGTCAAGCGTGCGGTAAATCACGCTTTGGTTTTGCTGCAGCGCCTTTGCCAGGGTGGTTTTGCCGCACTGGCGCGCGCCTTCCAAAAGAACCACCCGGCGTGTTTGCAAAGCGCTCAGTACGCTCGGGGTTTTCCAGCGGGTAATGCTGGATGCTGGCGCAGTTTTTGGCGAAATAGAGGGGGTGGACATGGCTCGCGATTTTATCAATACGGCAGCCGCTATTTTAATATTTATACCCCGGCTATTGTTGATTTAGGGTGCGCTTCAAAGCGGTGTGTGCGAGTCGGTGCGGTGTCAAGTATCAGCGTTCTTGATGAATCAGCCGGGCGATGCGCTTTGCTACGTGTCCCCCGCCCGCTGCGCGGGCTCCTCCTTTACCTTCGCAAAACGCATCAACCGACTGATTTGACGCAGCGGTGAGTTGACTGGCAGAGGAACAGCCGGGTTAGTAGCCTTGATTTATCTTGCTTATTGCTCCGGCCCGATGAGGTTTGAGCCGCTCGCCCTGAGCTTGTCGAAGGGTTTCGACAGGCTCAACCCGAACGGAACTTAATACATCATCGGGCCGGATCAATATTACCGGCTATATCAAATCGGAAAGCATATGAATTCAGACCCTGAATTGCTGCATAAATAATAGCTGCTTATGCTTATTTTGTATGCCATACAGGCAGATTTATTCATAAAAAAACCGCCACAGTTGCCTGTGACGGTTTGCTGGTTAGCTACTCAAGCAGGATCAGTCCGTGCGGTGGCACACAGCCAAATCAGTACCATTGCCGCTTTCGGCAACAACCAGACTCGATGACAGCGTTAACACGATCATCGAATTGGCCAAGTTTTGACCCATGCTCAAAAAGCCTGGCAAACTAAGAGTTGTACTTGTATTACGGTCGTAAGCTTGGTTGTAGAACAGCGTCTCGGTGGTCGCCACGGTGGCACCTTGATCCGTAATTTGTGCTGTAGTGCCAGTGACCACCGCGGTTGCAGTCGGTACGCCGTTCGTGCCGTTGCAAGCCCAGTTGCCATTAAATTCGGTACCGGCCGCCGTGGTGGCCTTGGCTGCATAGAAAGCACCAGTTCGCATGATTTGTTGGGCATTAGCTCCATATTGGTCGATGATCAAAACAGGGCCGCGATCGCCCACGTGAACATGCAGTTTGCCAATAATTGCACCTGCTACTGTGACTACGCCATTGGCAAGTGCCAAAGTGCCCGCTTCCGGAACGGATGGTGAGTTAGGCATTTTCGGAGTGCAAGCCGTGGCGGCTGCATTGATGATGCCACCAGGGCATATTGCGACAGTAGCGCCGTCAGCCGAAATGGTGAACTGGCCAGCTCCCATTTCTGGGAACAATCCAGCGCCCGTGTTCACGGCATTGCGATTGCTATAGGCAAAGTTGTAAGTACCTGCTAATTTAGCCAGCGCTGGGGTGGCGTATCCGGTGCCCGCAACGGTGCTGGCTTTTGTGCCGACAGTCAGGTTGCCTGAGGCTGCTTTGGTGCGGCCGTCCACTACCAATGTGCCTGTGGCAGTGGCATTGCCAGTGCCAGTCAATGTATAGGTGGTGTAACTGCCAGACGTGACCTTTGTGAAGTTGCCAGTGTAGGCGTTAGCGGTAGTCAACAAACCATATGCAGTTTGCAGCACCGTCACGCGAGTAACAAGATTGGTGGTGTCAAACTCAACACGCCAAGTGTCGCCAATAGCCGCTACCACATCGAAAGCAGTGCTGGTGGCATTGGTTGCCGTCACCGCAGCAGGAGTACCAAGTGCAGCCAGCGTCGTTGAAACACCTGCGGCAACCGTTGATGCAGGCGTAACAGGCGCAACCACAGCATCGTCTCCACCCCCGCAAGCAAGCAAAGCCGCCGAAGCGATGAGCGACAAGCCGATTGTTTTAAATCTGAATCCCATTTGTTTTCCTTATTTTGCAAACCAGATGCGCGCGCGCCACGATTGACGGCCATCCTCCCAGTTAGCGCGCGGATTTTCAAGGGGGGGGCAGTTTGTCAAGCACAAATTTGAAATTTGACAAATTCAGATTTATTCACCGCGATTGATAAATTCAAGCTCCCAGTTGCAGTTCAAGCCCATGTAGCACCCGGTAACACGGCAGCACTTGGGCAACGCTGCTGTTGGGCTGGCGGCCCTCCCGGATGGCGGCGAAAAATTCGCGGTCTTGCAGCTCAATGCCATTCATGCTGACGGCCACATTGGCAACATCGATCTTTTCCTCTTTGCCACTGTACAGGTCGTCGTAGCGCGCGATATAGGTTGCGCTGTCGCCGATGTAACGAAAAAAAGTACCTAGCGGGCCGTCGTTGTTAAAACTCAGACTTAACGTGCAAATGGCCCCGTTGGCCGACTTGAGCTGGATGCTCATGTCCATCGCAATCCCAAGTGTCGGGTGGATCGGCCCCTGCATGGCGTTGGCCTGCACCACCGGGCTGCCACACTGGTAAGCAAATAAATCGACCGTGTGGGCGGCGTGGTGCCACAGCAGGTGATCGGTCCAGCTGCGCGGCTGGCCCAGCGCGTTCATGTTGGAGCGGCGGAAAAAATAGGTTTGCACATCCATCTGCTGGATATTGACCGAACCACTGGCTATTTTCTGGTTGACATACTGGTGGCTCGGATTAAAGCGCCGGGTGTGGCCGCACATCGCCACCAGGCCTGATTTTTCAGCCACTTGCACCACTTCTTCGCCATCGGCCAAGACATCGCACAACGGAATTTCCACCTGCACATGTTTGCCCGCCTGCAGGCAGGCCAGGGTTTGTGCGGCGTGCATTTGCGTGGGTGTACACAGAATAACGGCATCCACCTCTTGCATCGCCAAACTGTCAGCC
>CAIYYA010000156.1 GCA_903930255.1 uncultured beta proteobacterium | reverse complement strand
TTTCGGTTCGCGCGAACAGGGTAGGTACGCACAAGAGTTCTTCACGACAGTAAAGACCGCTTACACCTTGGCATGATTTGAGAGCTTCCTGATGCCCACAGCAGCCTCCGGTACCGGCCGTTCATGAGTGGCCGCACCTGGCCATTGGCGAGTGCTCGGATTGATGAAATCATCGCCAAAAAGCTGACAGACAAGCTCAGGCTTGAACGGCCGGTTTGGATGAGGCAGATCGCAGATTGCTGCACCCGCTTTGGGTCTTCAGAAGTCATTCGCTCTACTCCAAAGCCGACCGTCCAAATTGAAATTTGCTGAGGAAGAAAGTGATCGCCAAGACGCAAGCCAAAGCACCTTTGGCGCTTAAAAAGCTTGATCCAGTGGCCTGTATTTTTTCGATCTGCCATTTCAAATCGACAGCGCCGAAATCCCACCTTTTTTGACCTTCAGAAAAAATTTTTAAGTTTCGACTTGCGGAATTAATTCTATATGTCAGAATCCATGTCAATAAATTGATGTGCCATTTCCCTGGCTCAGACAACAGGAGACAACCATGCTGCGCAATCTGAACCCGAAAGGGCGTATGAAACCTGCCCCCAGGAACGCCTGATGCTTGCCGAATTTCTGCAATTCTTCTTTTCTGGCGTCACGGTCGGTGCCACCTATGCGCTGGCCGCGCTGGGTTTCACGCTGATCTACAACGCCAGCAACGTCATCAACTTTGCGCAAGGCGAATTCATCATGCTCGGCGGCATGTTGGCGGTGTTTTTTAGCCAGGCGGGTTTGCCGATGCCGGTTGCGTTGGCTCTGGCCATTCTGGTGCCGGCACTGGTAGGTGTGGTGGTCGAAAAGCTAGCCATTGAGCCGGTCAAAGGAGCCGAGTCGGTCACGCTGATCATCATCACCATCGGAGCCTCGCTGATGATTCGTGGCTTGGTGCAGGTCTGGCTGGGCAAGGCCACTTTCAGTTTGCCGGCGTTTTCTGGCGATGTGCCGCTGCAGATTCTGGGTGCTACGCTGATGCCTCAAAGCTTGTGGGTGCTGGGTGTGACGACTGTGGTTGTGGTGGCGCTGTGGTACTTTTTTAACCGCACGCTGCACGGCAAGGCGATGCTGGCTACTTCCTACAACCGGGTGGCGGCTGAACTTGTCGGCATCAACACCAACTGGGTGTTGTTTTTGAGTTTTGCCATGTCGGCGGCGCTGGGTGCTTTGGGTGGCATTTTGGTGACCCCAATCACGCTGACCTCGTAT
This sequence comes from uncultured beta proteobacterium, assembly GCA_903930255.1. Lineage (GTDB taxonomy): Bacteria > Pseudomonadota > Gammaproteobacteria > Burkholderiales > Burkholderiaceae_C > Rhodoferax. The sequence continues at coordinate 3,410 of CAIYYA010000156.1, read as the reverse complement.
GACGTGGGCATCATGCTCGGGCTCAAGGGTTTTGTGGCGGCGGTCGTCGGCGGCTTGGGCAATGGTTTAGGCGCAGTGCTGGGCGGACTGCTGGTGGGTATTTTGGAAGCCATGGGCGCGGGTTATATCTCGTCGTCTTACAAGGATGCGATGCCCTTTGTGCTGATCCTGCTGATCTTGTTTTTTATGCCGCGTGGCCTGTTTGGTGGCCAATCTACCGATCGGGTCTGAGCATGCAAAAAAATCAGTACTTTGGGTTGTACCTGATCATGGGTGTGCTGCTCGTGCTGCCCTTTGTGCTACCCAACAGCTTTTATGTGGATCTGACCATTCGCATGGCAATCAATGCCGTCATCGTTCTGGGCTTGAATCTGTTGATTGGTTTTGCAGGCCAGATCAGCCTCGGTCACGCCGGTTTTCTAGGTATTGGAGCTTACGCCTCAGCCGCCTTGCCAACCCATCTGGGCTGGCACCCAATTCTGGCGTTGCTAGCCGGGGCTGCGGCAGCTGGCTTATTGGCAGCGATCGTGGCAAGGCCGATTTTCAAGCTCAAGGGGCACTATTTGGCGATGGCCACACTGGGTCTGGGCATCATCATCAACATCGTGGTGCGCAACGAAGCCGCCTGGACCGGTGGGCCGGACGGCATGCCGGTGCCGGCAATGAGCCTGGCAGGTTTTGAGATTTCAGGCGACAAGCATTGGTACTGGATCGTTGCACTGATGTTGTCGGTCAGCGTCTGGGCTTCATTAAACCTGATTGACTCGCCGTTTGGCCGTGCGCTGCGTGCCTTGCATGGTAGCGAGGTGGCTTCCAAGGTGGTCGGGGTCAATGTGGTGCGCTACAAGGTTGCGATCTTTGTGCTTTCTGCCATGTTTGCCAGCATTATGGGCTCGGTGATGGCACATTACGTCGGGTTTGTCACCCCCAACCTGGCGGACTTTTTCCATTCGATTGAGCTGGTCACCATGGTGGTGATAGGTGGCATGGCCTCGGTCTATGGCTCGGTGGTGGGCGCTGTGCTGCTGACGGCGCTGCCGCAAGCGTTAACGTCATTTGAAGGCTGGGAGACCGTGGTGTTTGGCGCGATTTTGATGCTGTGCATGATCTTTCTGCCCAAGGGTCTGGTGCCCACTCTGGCCGCCAAACTCGGCAAAGGGGAATAAGCATGGCCCTGCTAGAAGTCAAAGACCTGTCTATCCATTTTGGTGGTGTCAAGGCGCTGCAAAATGTCAGTTTTACGATTGATGCGGGCATAGTTTACGCAGTGATTGGCCCCAACGGGGCTGGCAAAACCACGCTATTCAACCTGATCACCGGCGTTTACACCCCAACCACCGGCACCATTCATCTCGATGGGGAATCCATCGGCGGCAAATCGCCCGACGAGTTGGCTCGCCGCGGCGTGGCTCGCACCTTTCAGAACCTGCAAATTTGCATGAACATGAGCGCAATTGAAAACGTCATGGTCGGTGCCCATTTGCGTCTGGACCGAAACCTGCTCAAGGCGGCACTGCGCTGGCCTGCACTGAAACGCCGCGACCGCGAATTACATTCTGAGGCGGCTGAACTGATGCGCTTTGTTGGCTTGGAAACTTATATCGATGCGCGCGCCGACAGCATGCCTTACGGCGCCCTGAAGCGACTGGAAATTGCCCGCGCACTGGCCATGAAGCCCCGTCTAATTTTTCTGGATGAACCCGCCGCCGGTCTCAACCCCAAGGAAACCATCGAGGTTGATGCGCTGGTGCGCAAAGTGGCCGACTCGGGCGTGACGGTGGTGCTGGTGGAGCACGACATGAAGATGGTGATGAACCTCTCGGACCGGATTCTGGTGCTGGACTACGGCAAAAAACTGACCGAAGGTAGCGGCGCTGAAGTGCGTAGAAATCCCGATGTGATTGCTGCCTATCTTGGCGCACACGCCTGACCAGGAGGAACCCCATGGACGCACTCACCCTCATCAGCCAGGATCACAGCAACCTGTGGCGCCTGGCCACCACAGTTGACCAGGTGGCCTCGGAAATCGAATGCGGGGCACCGGTCGAGCAGCCGTTTTTTAACGCTGTGTTTGACTACATCGAGCAGTTTGTCGACCGATCGCACCACCCCAAAGAAGACGACTATCTGTTTCGTTTGCTGCGTTTGCGCAGCTCGGATGCAGCAGCGATTCTGGACAGCTTGCAAGTTGAGCACCGCGACGGCCCGGACAAACTGACAAGCTTGCGCGCCCATGTTGCCCAGGCTAGTTTGGGCCAGTTATCTGGCAGCCAACTGGCGGTGGAACTGCGCAACTACACCACTGGGCTGAAAACCCACATCCGCACCGAGGAAAAAAGTGTTTTGCCCTTGGCTCGCAGTGTTTTTCAGGAGGCCGATTGGGCCGAGATCAACCAGGCGTTTCTGGACAACGACGATCCGCTGTTTGGTGACAAGGCCAAAGAAGAGTTTCGCCAGCTGTTTCACCGCATCGTCAGCCTGGCACCAGAGTCGGTTGGGCTGGGTGGCAGCAGTGGTGGGACGCTGCAGCCGCTACCGGATCGATCCAAAGCTGAGGTGCAGTTGCAGGTGCAAGGCATGGAGAGCTGTTACGGCCGCATCAAGGCGCTCAAGGGCATTAGCATTACTGTGCACCGGGGCGAAACCGTGGCCCTGGTTGGTGCCAATGGTGCGGGCAAAACCACTTTTTTGCGCACGCTCTCAGGGGTGCAACCGATGAGTGCAGGCAGCATCCATTTCAAGGGTAAAGACATCAGCAAATTGCGCTCGGATCAACGCATGCGCTGTGGCATTTGCCAAAGCCCTGAAGGTCGCCAGGTGTTTGGTCCGTTGTCGATTGAAGATAATCTGCGCTTGGGTGCCTATACCCAGCCGCGTGATCAAGTTGAAGATGACATGGAAAAAATATTCACCATGTTTCCGATCCTGAAAGAAAAGCGCGCCTTGCCAGCCGGCACTTTGTCAGGCGGGCAGCAGCAGATGTTGGCAATTGGCCGTGCGCTGATGGGGCGCCCCAGTTTGTTGCTACTCGACGAGCCTTCCATGGGCCTGGCTCCGCTTTTGGTAGAAGAAGTCTTCAACGTCATCAAGATGCTTAAAAGCAAGGGCATGACAATTTTGCTTGTCGAGCAAAACGCCTTCGCCGCGCTGGCGATTGCCGACCGGGGTTATGTGCTGGAAACCGGCACGGTAACGCTCACTGGCACCGGGCAGGAACTTATCAGTAACGAGCAGGTGCGCGCTGCGTACCTGGGAATGTAAACAACCCAAGGAAAATCATGACCAAAAAATTCGCATCCCAAGCCGACCTGGAGGTCAAGAAGACCACCTTCGCCCAGCTATCAAAGCACTGCTGGGCCTACACCGCCGAGGGCGACCCCAACACCGGCGTGATCATTGGCGACGAAGCA
>CAIYYA010000155.1 GCA_903930255.1 uncultured beta proteobacterium | reverse complement strand
GCTGATTTCTTCCATGGCAATCATGTGCGCCAGGTAGCCCATGTTGGCGCCACCAAACTCTTCGCCCACGGTGATGCCGAGCACGCCCATGTCGCCCATCTTGCGCCACAAGTCCATCGGAAACTGGTCACTGCGGTCGATCTCGGCAGCACGCGGAGCGATCTCGGCTTGGGCGAATTCGCGCACCGCGTCGCGCAGCGCATCAATGTCTTCACCGAGTTGAAAGTTAAGGCCGGGTAGGTTGTTCATGGGGAATGGTTTCCTGGTTTGAGTTCGAAATTCGTAATCAATAAGTCTTGGGCACAACCATGACGGTTTGCTGCAGCACGGCGCAGGGCGTTTCACCGCCGTCGTCGGAGACATGCATCACCTCGGCGCTCGTCACGATGATGCGTTTGCCGCTTTTCACGACGCGCCCGGTGGCACACAGTTCACCACCCTGGCAAGCGGCCAGAAAGTTGATTTTGTATTCGACGCTGACCACTTCCATGCCCGCAGGGGCTTGGGTCAATGCAGCGTAGCCCGCCGCAATGTCGGCCAGCGCACCAATCGCACCGCCATGAAAACCACCTTGCTGCTGCGTCACTTTGTCTGAGTAGGGCAGGGTCAGCACACATTCGCCGGGCACCACGCGCAAAATCTCGGCACCCAGATGGCGCATTAGCCCCTGGCGCTCAAAACTGCGCTGCACGCGCTGGTGGGGTGTTTCTGCCGGGTGGGTGTTTGGGGTCATGGTGTGGGTGTTATCAAGGGGATGGGGTCGGTTTTAAGCTGCCGTCTGCTTGGGCTGTTTATTGGCAGTCGCTTTGCGCTGGGTTTTGGCTAATAAGGCTTTGGCTTCGCGTTGATGCACTTTGAGTTCATCCAGGTTGGCCTGCAGGTCTTTCATTTGCGCCTCGAGCTGGCGCTGGTGCTCGGTAAGCACCAACAAAAATTTTTCGAGCTGCACGCCGGTATCGCGCGGGCTGTCATACAAATCGATGATGTCTTTGGCCTCGATCAGGCTTAAACCCAGGCGTTTCGCGCGCAGCGTAAGCTTTAGGCGCGTGCGGTCACGGCTGCTGTAAACCCGGTTGCGCCCGCCAAGACCGGTGCGCTCGGGTTGCAGCAGCCCCATGTCTTCATAGAACCGCATGGCTCGGGTGGTCAGGTCAAACTCTTTGGCCAGATCGCTGATGCTGTAGGTGTGAACCATGAATAAGTGCTGAGGATGCTGGGTGTTTACGTTAACGTCAACGTCAACGTGAATCCCAATTATCAAGCAAATTCAAAGCCAGTTGGATACCGGTTTTATTGGTCGCGCTCTCGTTTTCATAGCTGTCTATGTATACTGCGCAAGCGTTGGAAGCGAATTTCTCTGTAAGGAATTTTTTGACTCAATCTTCTCACGTGAGCTTGATCACCTTCAGTCTATTTAAAATGTGGAATCACTTGCACGCAATGAGCGATGATGTGGCTCCTTGCCACGCTGCATGCCATGCATGCCATCCCATGAAAATTTTTATCCGCCTCTTCTTCAAAACCCTGCGCCTGGTGCTCGGGCCGTTCATGCTGCTCTGGGAAGTGCTCAGTCGCCCCAAAGCCATCACGCGTGCGCCGGCACAGCAGCGTGAAGTCGATGCGCTTAGTCGCAACCTGACGCTTTATCAGTTCAGCACCTGCCCGTTTTGCATCAAAGTTCGCAAAGAAATTCACCGCTTAGCGCTGCCGATTGAGCGCCGCGATGCCCAGCACGCGGTTGGCCACCGGGCTGAGTTACTTCAGGGTAGCGGTGCCGTGCAAGTGCCCTGCTTGCGCATCACGCACCCTGACGGCAAAGTGCAGTGGCTTGCAGAATCGGGCGCCATCATCAGCTATCTGAACCAGCGTTTCGCCGGCTGATATCATCCGCGCCGACCATGTTTGAAATTTTTCCCTGGAATCCTCACCTTGAGACGGGCATTGAGTTGATCGATGAGCAACACCGGGTGCTGGTCAATTTACTCAACCGACTGGCACAACAGCACGTGCAAGGCGCCAGCGAAACCGAGATTACAGGCATTTTGACCGAGCTGGCGAATTACGCCGACTACCACTTCAGCACCGAAGAAGCTATTTGGCAAAGCGCGCTCGCAGGCGATACCTGGCTGCATGAGCACATCCAAAGTCACCAGCGCTTTTTTGCCCACATCGTTGAGCTGCAGTCGGGCAAGCGTGCTTTTCAGGCGGTTCTCGACGACCTCTTTTCTTATCTCACGCAGTGGTTGGCCTACCATATTCTGGACAACGACAAACGCATGGCCATGGCCGTCATGGGTGTGCGCGAAGGGCTAGACATCGATGCGGCTCGCGTGCGCGCCGAAGACCAAATGCGCGGTGCCACTGCCGTGCTGATTCAAACGGTGCTGTCGATGTACCAGACAGTTTCGTCGCAAGCGCTCGAGTTGATGCACGAAAAACTTGGACGCCAACGCGCCGAAGCTGCGCTGCGCAACGCACAAGAGCGCTGGCAGTTTCTGATGGATACCAGCAGCAACGACGCGCCAGCTGGTTCGCCACTCGAAAAAACCTTGCGCACCATCATTGACAACGTGCCGGCCGGGCTGGTAGTTGCCGATGCAAAAACACAGCGCTTTGTTTTTGCCAACCGCTGGTTTTGCCGCATGCTGGGCTACAGCCTGGACGAGTTGCTGCACATGAGCCCTGCTGATATCCACCCGAGCGAGGTGCTGGCTCAGGTCAACGCCGACTTTCAGTGCATGCAAGTGGGCGAGAAAAAAGCCACGTTGGCGATTCCTGTGCGCTGCAAAAACAACAGCCTTTTCACCGCCAATATCGAGCGCGTGCCGCTCGCGCTGGACGGTCAAACCAGTGTCTTGGCCATTTTTACCGATGTCACTGAGCGCCTGCGTGCCGAACAAACCCTGGAGTCTGAGCGACTGCGGCTGCAAAACGCGATCGACGCCGCACAAGCCGGCACCTGGGAGTGGGACATACCGTCCGGGCTGGTGCGTTACAGCCCACGAACCGCAGCCATGCTGGGCTATCACACGTCCGTCATGAAAGAAGGCAGCTACGCGAAGTTCCTGAGCTGGATTCATCCCGACGACCGGGCACATGAACAGCAGGTGATGGCGCACCACCTGAGTGGTGAGCTGCCGCGCTTTGAGATCGAAATGCGCATGCGCCACCAAGATACGCACTGGGTTTGGTGTCGCAGCCTGGGGCGCATCATGCAGCGCAACGCCACGGGCGAGCCGATTTTGGTGGCAGGTATCAGCATCGACATCAGCGAGCAAAAAACCCACCGCGAACAAATTGAATACGTCACCCAGCACGACGCTCTGACTGGCCTGCCCAACCGCAAGTTGTTTGTCGACATGCTCGCCCAAAGTATGGCAGGCAGCCGCCCGAACCAGCCCTTGGCTGTGGCCTATATCGACCTGGACGGCTTTGCCGGCATCAACCAGACGCACGGCGAAGATCGGGGCAACCAGCTGATTGTGGAAGTCAGCCACAGACTCGCCAGCTCGCTGCATGCCAATCAATACATAGCGCACATTGGGGGCGATGAATTCGCCGTGGTGGAGCACACCCTGAACCCAAGCCAAAGCGTCACAGGCCAGTTCGAGGCCTTACTCAACCTGGTGGCTCAGCCACTTGCACTGCAGGGTTTAACCCTGTCCATCACCGCCAGCATCGGTGTCACGCTGTTTCCGCAAAACCTGCCGGTGGATGCCGAGCAATTGCTGCGCCAAGCCAATCAAGCCATGTATCTGGCCAAGCAAGCCGGCAAAAACCGCTGCCACGCGTTTGACCCTGTTAAAGATGAAAGCCTGCGCGAGCTTTTTTTACGCCTCGATGAGATTCGCCAGGGTCTCAAACGAAACGAGTTTGTGCTGTATTACCAGCCCAAGGTTCAGTTGCACACGGGCCATGTGATCGGTTTCGAAGCGTTGATTCGCTGGCAGCACCCCACGCAAGGCCTGCTGCCACCCGGCGCGTTTATTGGACTACTGAGCGAACAGGGGCTCGCCATTACCTTGGGTGACTGGGTGATTGAACACGCGTTGGCGCAACTGGCTGACTGGCAATCCCAGGGTTTACAAACCAATGTGAGCATCAACATCGACGCCATGCAATTGCTTGACCCCGATTTTGCTGATCGTTTGCAAACACAATTACGCCAGCAGCCCAGCGTATCGCCCAAGCAACTCGAGCTAGAAATCCTGGAAACCGGTGCCCTGGAAAATATGGCGCACGTATCGGCGCTGATTGCCAGGCTCAAAAGCATGGGTCTGGAATGCGCGCTTGACGATTTTGGAACTGGCTATTCTTCACTTACGTTTTTGAAACAGCTCGCCGCCCAAACCCTGAAAATTGACCAGAGTTTTGTGCGTGGCATGCTCGACGACACGGAACACGCCACCATCGTTAACAGTGTGCTCGGGTTAGCGCGCAACTTTGCGCGCAAAGCACTGGCCGAAGGGGTTGAAACCGAAGCCCACGGCCGCTCGTTGATCGAATTTGGTTGCGAACTCGGGCAAGGCTATGCCATCGCCCGACCCATGCCCGCAGCTGATGTGCTGCCATGGCTGGCACAATGGAAAAACCCTGAAAGCTGGTGTCAAAGCAGCGCGGTACGTCCACCCGAAATACCCGCCCTGCTGGCAGAAGTCGGCTACCGTGCCTGGCTCAAAAACTAAGTAATGGATACCCCTTGAAAAGCGAAATTCAACCCTTTAATATCCGCTCCTATCTGTCGGTACTGCCACTCTTTGCCGATTTGTCAGATGATGAACGTGAGCGACTCGTGCGCAACTGCGAGCTCAAACGGCTGGTGCGTGGCGATATGATTTTTCGGGTAGGCGACCCATGCGATGCTTTTCACGTGGTGGTGGTCGGACAAGTCAAGCTGTATGTTGCCAATACCGAAGGGCAAGAAAAAATCATCGAGCTGATCGGCGCAGGCAACAGCTTTGCCGAAGCGTTCATGTTTTTGGACAAACCCTGCTTTGTCAACGCACAAGCACTGGCCGACACGCTGCTCGTGAGCATCAGCAAGGCCGCCATCTATCAAGAAATTGAACGCGAACCGCGTTTGGCCATGCGCATGCTGGCGGGCATTTCACGGCGTTTGCACGGGCTTGTGCAAGACGTTGAAAGCTATGCACTGCACAGTGGCATGCAGCGACTCATCGGCTACCTGCTGCGCGAGCAAGAAGACAGTCAAACGGTCAGCTTGCCGGTCAGCAAATCGGCGGTTGCGTCGAGGCTGTCGCTCACTCCAGAGTATTTTTCGCGGGTGTTGCACGAGCTTGAAGCCCAGGGCTTGATCACCATTGACAAGCGCAATATTCACATTTTGGATGTGCAGCGGCTTGCGCGTTACGAGGCACATTGATTGACCTACCTCAACCAAATGGTCTCCACAGGCGACTGGTCAACAATTTCTTAATCTGCTTCAAGTTTCAAAAGCGTGCTCAATCCTAAACTGAGCAGCTTCTAAAGTCAGATCAGCCGCACCCCGCTGCGGTCGTGTTTTCATGAACATTTCGAGTGCCATTGTGTACAGCCGCCCCGATCAGGAACGCGCGCTGCGCGAGCTATTGGCCACCCTCAGCGGCGTTGAGGTGCACGCCGCAACCGAAGACGGCAAACTGGTCATCAGCATCGAAGCTGACAACGACCGCGCCGCCGTTACCACCTATGAAGCCATTGAGCGCCTGCCGGGCGTGCTGTCAGTGGCGATGATTTTTCAGCAAACCGAATCCAACCCAGAGCAGGAGCTACCGTCATGCAAGTAACCCGTCGTGAATTGATCAAAGCCAACGCCATCACCGCAGCGGCCACCGTGATTGGCATCAGCGTGCCCGGCGCGCAAGCCCTGGCGCAGGCTGTTGCGCCGAATATGGACGGCGTGCGCTGGGACAAAGGCGTGTGCCGTTTTTGTGGCACCGGTTGTGGTGTGTTGATAGGCACCAAGGACAACAAAATTGTCGCCACTCAGGGCGACCCAGATGCACCGGTCAACAAAGGGCTGAACTGCATCAAGGGCTATTTCCTGTCCAAAATCATGTATGGCAAAGACCGCCTGACCGAACCGCTGCTACGCATGAAAGACGGCAAATACGACAAAAACGGCGAGTTTGCCCATGTGTCTTGGACGCAAGCGTTTGATGTCATGGAAGAAAAGTGCAAGGCTGCGCTCAAAATAGGTGGCCCACGCAATGTCGGCATGTTTGGCTCAGGTCAATGGACGGTGTGGGAGGGTTACGCCGCCGTCAAGTTGTTCAAGGCGGGTTTCAGGTCGAACAACATCGACCCCAACGCACGCCATTGCATGGCCTCGGCGGTGGCCGGTTTCATGCGCACCTTTGGCATTGACGAGCCGATGGGCTGCTACGACGATGCCGAGCACGCCGATGCGTTTGTGCTGTGGGGCTCCAACATGGCCGAGATGCACCCGATTTTGTGGTCGCGCATCACCGACCGACGCCTGACAGCCAAACACGTCAAACTGCATGTGCTGTCCACCTTCACGCATCGCTCGTGCGACCTGGCCGATGCCGAGCTGATTTTCAAGCCGCAAAGCGATCTGGCCATTCTCAACTACATCTGCAACTACATCATCCAGAACGGTGCGGTGAATGAAGCCTTCGTCAAGAAAAATGTCAGTTTCCGCAAGGGCGTGACCGACATTGGCTATGGCCTTCGACCGAATCACCCACTGGAGCAAGTGGCCGGCAACAACGGCTACCCCGGTGCCGACGGCAAGCCCAAAGGTAACCCGGGTGCGTCAGCGCCCATGACCTTTGATGAGTTCAAGGCCTTTGTCGCCGAATACACGCTCGACAAAGCGCACCAGATTTCTGGCGTGCCCAAAGACAAGCTCGAAGCGCTGGCCAAGGTCTATGCTGACCCAAAAATCAAGGTGGTTTCGTACTGGACCATGGGCTTTAACCAGCACACGCGCGGCACCTGGGTCAACAACATGATGTACAACGTGCATCTGCTGGTGGGCAAAATCTCCGAGCCTGGCAACGGCCCGTTTTCTCTCACCGGCCAACCCTCGGCCTGTGGCACGGCACGCGAGGTGGGCACTTTTGCGCACCGCTTGCCAGCCGACATGGAAGTGGTCAACCCGAAACACCGCGAAATTGCCGAAAAGCAATGGAAACTGCCCGCAGGCACTGTGCCGGACTGGATTGGCCTGCACGCCGTGGCACAAAGCCGTGCCTTGAAAGACGGCAAGCTCAATTTCTACTGGACGACCACCACCAACAACATGCAGGCTGGGCCCAATATCAACGGTGAAATCTGGCCCGGCTTCCGTAACCCGGCCAACTTCATCGTGGTGTCAGACGCTTACCCCACCGTGACTGCCTTGGCTGCCGACCTGATTTTGCCTTCGGCCATGTGGGCCGAAAAAGAAGGCGCGTTTGGCAATGCCGAACGACGCACCCAGTTCTGGCGTCAGCAAGTGCGGGCGCCGGGCAAGTCCAAATCAGACCTGTGGCAATACGTTGAGTTTTCCAAACGCTTCAAGGTCGAGGATGTTTGGCCTGCCGACTTGCTCGCCAAAGCGCCTGAGCTCAAGGGCAAAACCCTCTACGATGTGTTGTATGCCAACGGACAAGTGAACAAGTTCCCGCTGACAGACACGCAAAAAGGCTTTGACAACGACGAAGCCAAAGACTTTGGTTATTACCTGCAAAAAGGCCTGTTTGAAGAATATGCCGAGTTTGGCCGTGGCCATGCGCATGACCTGGCACCGTTTGACACCTACCATCAAACACGCGGATTGCGCTGGCCGGTGGTGGACAGCAAAGAAACCCTGTGGCGTTTCCGTGAAGGTTACGACTCTTATGTCAAAAAAGGCGAAGGGGTCAAGTTTTATGGCAAGCCCGATGGCAAGGCCTGGATTTTCGCCCTGCCCTACCAACCGGCCGCCGAAGCACCCGATGCTGAATTTGACCTGTGGCTTTCCACGGGGCGGGTGCTGGAACACTGGCACACCGGCAGCATGACGCGCCGTGTACCCGAGCTCTACCGTGCCATGCCCGACGCCTGGCTCTACATGAACCCCGAAGATGCCAAAAAGCGCGGCTTGCAACGCGGCGACACGGTCAAGGTATCTAGCCGTCGCGGCGAAATCAGCACCAAGGTGGAGACCCGTGGCCGCAACAAAATGCCACCCGGCGTGGTGTTCATGCCCTTCTTTGACGAACACCGCCTGATCAACAAGCTCACACTGGATGCCACTTGCCCGATCTCGAAAGAGACCGACTTCAAGAAATGCGCTTGCAAGGTGGTGAAGGCTTGAGGGCTTTGGGGTGAATGTGAAATCTTTTGCTTTGACTGCGTTTAGCTCAACCCGCAGCGCACGTTGGGTATCTGTCTTCGCGAATGTCCCCCGGTTCGGGGTGCCCCCGAACCTCCTCCTTGATTTGGCAAAACCCCAAGTCCACGCTACGTCAAATACCCAACGCACGCAGCTAGTCGCTGTCGTTCTTTAGCCTTTGCCCATCATGTTGCGCCCTGCTGACCGCCGTGAGTTTTTGCTCGACACCGCCAAGATGGCCTGCGGTGTAGGTGCGCTTGGGCTGGGTTTGAGCTTGGTCAGCAAACAAGCCAAGGCGCTGCCTGCAGGTGCCATTCGCCCACCGGGTGCCGGCCTGGAAGACGATTTTCAGTCGGCCTGCATCCGCTGCGGCCTATGTGTTCGCGACTGTCCTTATGACATTTTGAAGCTTGCCACACCCGAGCAGCCTGTGGCCACCGGCACGCCGTTTTTTGTGGCACGCGCCAAACCCTGCGAGATGTGCGAAAACATCCCGTGTGTCAAGGCCTGCCCCACCGGCGCGCTCGATCACCAACTCACCGACATCAAAAAAGCCAACATGGGTTTGGCTGTGCTGGTGGATCATGAGACTTGCCTGAATTTTCTGGGTCTTCGCTGCGACGTGTGTTACCGCGTTTGCCCGGTCATTGATAAAGCCATCACGCTGGATGTGCAACACAACCAACGCACCGCCAAACACGCCCTGTTTTTGCCCACGGTGCACTCGCAAGACTGCACCGGTTGCGGCAAATGTGAGGCCTCTTGCGTGCTCGAGGTGGCGGCCATCAAGGTCTATCCGGTCAAACTCGCCAAAGGCGAGCTGGGTGCGCATTACCGCTTGGGCTGGGATGAGAAGCGCAAAGCTGGTAAATCGTTGGTGGAAGACAAAAACCTTCTCGATTTGCCCGACCGCATGCCCGAGGGTGTCAAACTGCCTGGCCACTGGGATCCTGGTAGTGCGGCACCTGCCAGCGCAGCACCCTTGTCCACCGAGTCCCCACGATGAACCACCCTAAACTCAAGCTGGCGCAAGAGGCCATTGAAGCCAAAGGCTGGTGGGGGGCACACCGCTATTTGTTGCTGCGGCGCTTGTCGCAGCTCACTATTTTGCTCTTGTTTTTGATTGGCCCCTGGTTTGGCTGGTGGCTCGTTAAAGGCAATCTGAATTACAGCCTGACGCTGGATGTGCTGCCACTGGCTGACCCGCTGGTGCTGCTGCAATCGCTGCTGGCGCGCCATGTGCCCGAACGCAACGCCATCATCGGTGCGCTGTTGGTCGCTCTGTTTTATCTGCTCGTAGGTGGACGCGCCTATTGCGCCTGGGTCTGCCCGGTCAACATCGTCACCGACGCGGCCAGCGCACTGCGCCGCACATGGGACATTCGCGGCGGGGCTGATCTGCCGCAAGCCACCCGTTACTGGATCTTGGGTCTGATCCTGCTGCTCGCAGCCACCAGCGGCGGCATTGTTTGGGAGCTGGTGAACCCGGTTTCGATGTTGCCACGTGGCCTGCTGTTTGGCATGGGCGCAGGCTGGCTGCTGATTGGCGGCATCTTTTTGTTTGATCTGTTTGTCATGAAACGCGGCTGGTGCAGCCATCTTTGCCCAGTCGGCGCGTTTTATAGTTTGCTTGGGCATTGGAGCCTGTTGCGTGTGAGCGCTGTCAAACGCGAGGCCTGCAACGACTGCCTGGATTGTTTCACCATATGCCCCGAGCAGCAGGTCATCAAACTACCCCTCAAAGGCGCCAAAAAAGGCGTTGGTCCGCTGATTCTTTCAGGTAACTGCACCAACTGTGGGCGCTGCCTGGACGTGTGTTCCAAAGACGTTTTTAGTTTTACTACCCGCCGCCATTCGACCCTTTCACCCGTGGAGACCCAATCATGAAGAAGTCCCTTAAAGTTAGCCTGCTCGCTATCCTGACCCTCACGGTGGCCGCTTGTGCCACCACGGCCGTGCAGCTCAGCACCTTGCGCGAGCAAAGTGTCAGCAGCGCTGACAGCGCGCCCAACGAAAAAGCATATGTCGGCAAACGACCTGGGCAACAGGCACTGATTGCACGCACTTTTGAAAAGCAGCCGCCTCTGGTGCCGCATACGGTTGATGGTTACAACATTTTTCCCGGTGACAACAGTTGCCTGGACTGCCATATCAGTGATGAGTTCAAAGGCAAAAAAATGCCAAAAATGGGAGCCAGCCACTTTCTGAAAACAACCCAAGCCGGTGCAGAACCCGTGGTTGACATGCAGCGCTGGCAATGCGACAGCTGCCATGTGGCACAAGTTGATGCAAAGCCACTGGTTGACAACGATTTTCAGGGATTGGCTTCCAAACCGAACTGATTTAAGCTGGTAGTGGATCGTTATTAGTTGGTAGTGGTCCGACTAACAACTAACCGCTAAGGACTTAAGACTGAACTTCCCCGCTCGGAGATAATCCGCGCCACATGGCACTCATCACACTACTTGACGCCCAGCTGGCTTATGGGCACGTTCCGCTGCTCGACCACGCTGGTTTTTCCCTTGAAACCCAGGAGCGCGTGGGTCTGATCGGGCGCAATGGCGCTGGCAAATCGTCCATGCTGAAAATTTTGGGCGGTATGGAAAAACCCGACGACGGCAGTATGCAGGTGCAAAACAACACGCGCATTGCCTATGTGGCTCAAGAACCACAACTTGACAGTGACGCTACTATTTTTGTAGCTGTCAGCGCAGGCCTTGCGAGGGTTATCGCCTTAATTGACGAATATTCTTTGGGTCATGGCGATCTCGATGCGATGCAGAGTGAGATCGAATCGCTGGACGGCTGGAACTGGGAACAGCGTGTGAACGAGACCCTGCACCGTCTGCATCTGGAGCCCGAGGCCTTGGTGAGCACACTCTCGGGGGGGAACAAAAAACGCGTGGCACTGGCTCAGGCGCTGGTTGCAGCACCCGACGTGCTGCTGCTGGACGAGCCAACCAACCACCTCGATCTGGACAGCATCGAATGGCTCGAAGGCCTGCTGTGCGAGTTCAAAGGCAGCATCATTACCATCACCCACGACCGCTCGTTTCTGGACAACGTGGTCACCCGCATTGTTGAACTCGATCGCGGCAAACTGCTGAGCTACCCTGGCAACTTTTCGGCCTATCTACTGCAAAAAGAAGAACAATTGGCGCAAGAAGCGGTCATCAACGCCCGCGCCGACAAGCTGCTGGCACAAGAAGAGGTGTGGATTCGCAAGGGTGTGGAAGCCCGGCGCACCCGCGCCACGGCGCGCATCGTGCGACTGCAAGAGTTGCGCGCCAAGCATCAGGCACGCCGTGACGTGGTCGGCAGCGTCAACATGGACGTAGTCAGTGGCGCCTCCAGCGGCAAACTGGTTGCCGAATTGACGCATGTGAGCATAAGCTTTGGTGAACGAAAAATCGTCCATGACTTTTCTGCGACGATTCTGCGCGGCGACAAAATCGGCCTGCTCGGCCCCAACGGTGCTGGCAAAACCACCCTGCTCAAACTTATATTGGGTGAGCTCAAGGCCGACCCGGCACCGGCCAACTCGCCCGCCCCGGAGCCTGGGCACAGCCCTTGGGGCACAGTGCGCCAGGGTGCCAACATCACGGTAGCCTACTTTGACCAGATGCGCAACGCGCTCAATCTGGATGCCACGCTGGAAGATTTCATCAGCCCGGGCAGTGAGTGGATCGAGATTGGCAACCGGCGTCAGCACGTTAAAAGTTATTTGGGTGATTTTTTGTTTTCGCCGGCGCGCGCCAATTCACCGGTGCGCTCATTGAGCGGTGGCGAGCGCAACCGCCTGTTGCTGGCACGCCTGTTTGCCCGACCCGCCAACGTGCTGGTGCTGGATGAACCCACCAACGACTTGGATATTGACACGCTTGAGCTGCTCGAAGACCTGCTACAAAACTACGATGGCACGGTGTTTCTGGTGAGCCACGACCGCACTTTTCTCGACAACGTGGTAACCAGCACCATTGCTTTCGAGGGCGATGCGCGCTGGCGTGAATACGAAGGTGGTGTAACTGACTGGCTGACGCAAAGCAAACGTGCCAGTGAGATCGCAAAAAATAATGGCCAAAAAGGCTCGCAGAGCTTTAACTACGGGCGCGAGCAGCTCTTAAAAGCAGAGCTAAAACCAAGTCCTGTGATGACACAAACCACGCCCACCGTGGCCAGTAAAGTCCGCAAACTCAGCTTCAAGGAGCAACGCGAGCTTGACGCTTTGCCCGCCTTGATCGCTGCGCTTGAAGCCGAGCAAAAGGACATTGCCGGCCTGCTGGCAGACGGCAGTCTGTATGCGATTGACAACGTCCGCGCCATGAAGCTGGCCAGTCGCAGCGCCACCATTGACGAAAACCTGCTGACGGCACTGGAGCGCTGGGAAGCATTGGGCGCCTAGGGTTTATCCTGATTGGCGCTGTGTAGCCAAAGAAAGCACACAGCACGGATACATGGTTAAATCACATTCATGCTGAAGTTACTGCGATTTTTCACTCTGTTGTGCTGGTTTTTTGCTGCCGCCTATGCGCTGGCGCAGCCCGTTGCACGCATTGGTGTTCTGTCGTTTCAAAGCAAAACAGAAACCCTGACTCAGTGGCTGCCAACCGCCCACGCACTGCAACAAGCTGTGCCTGGCACACGGTTTGAAGTGTTGGCTCTCAGCTACGAAGAGCTCGACGCCGCTGTTGCCTCCGGTCAACTTGATTTTGTGCTCACCAACCCCGAACACTACGTGGTGCTGCGCAACAAGTTCAAGTTGCGTCCCATGGCCACCATCAACCAGACCATCGGTGGCCAGGTAGTCAACAACTTTGGCAGCGTGATTTTTACCCGTTCCGACAGCGCGATTCAAACTCTGGAGCAAGCACGTGGCTCGCGTGTGCAGGCCGTTGGCCAAAATTCGTTGGGTGGCTATTTGATGGCTGCCGACGTGTTTAAAAACCAGCAAATCAATTTGCACAATAGCCAAGACGCGCAACTCAGCTTTAGTGGCGTGCCACACAGCAAGGTGGTGCTGGCCGTGTTGGCAGGTCAGGCTGATGTGGGAATTGTGCGCACCGGGGTGCTTGAGCAAATGGTCAGTGCAGGCAAACTCAAGCTGAACCAACTGCGCGTGCTCAACCCGCAGCCAAGCAACGTGTTTCCGCAACTGCTCTCCACCGAGCTGTTTGCTGAGTGGCCTTGGGCGGCCATGCCAAACACCCCGGCGCTGCTGACCAAAGCCGTTTTGCTGAAATTGCTGGCCATAGAAGCCGACTCTGTGGCCGCGCGTGATGGTCGCTATCAGGGCTTTTCGATCCCAGCCAACTACACGCCGGTGGAAGACCTGATGCGCCGCCTGAGGGTTTATCCAGGCATGCACAATCTGCCAGTCTGGCTCGAGCTGTGGCAAAACTATCAGGGTGAAATTGCCCTGATCGCACTGGTTTTGTTGCTTCTGGGGCTGAGTCTGGCGGCCTATTTGTGGCGCAGTAACCGTCGCCTACTTGAGCTCACGCGCCAGAACCGCGAAGCTCAAGCTTCGTTAGAGCTGTCAGCAGCGGCCTTTAACAGCCAGATCGGGCTGATCGTGACCGATGGCGTGACCAGCATCCAGCGTGCCAATGCAGCCATGGCCGATATTTTGGGCTTTAGCCAAGACGATTTGCATGGTAAAACCACCTCTCAACTGCGCAGCCCTATGGTGTCTGAAGGCACCATGCGTCTTCTTTGGGCAGACGTGCAGAAAAAGGGGCGTTGGCGTGGCGAACTGCTCTGTCAGCATAAAGACGGCTATGCGGTCGATTGCCTGGTGACCATTTCAACCATCAGTAACCCGCTCAGTGGTCTGGGCGGGTTTGTCGGGTCATTTATCGACATTTCAGCGCAAAAAAAGGCTGAGCGCGAGATTCGTGAACTGGCATTTTTTGACCCTCTGACCCATCTGCCAAACCGGCGCATGTTTTTAGAAACACTACAAACCAGCATGGAGCGAGCTTTGCAAGAAGGCAGTCGCGCCAGCCTGATTTTTATCGACCTGGATCACTTCAAAAACCTCAACGATGCCCACGGCCACACTGTTGGCGACGAGTTGTTGCGCCTGATGTCGCAACGCCTGTCACTGCTGCTAGGGCCGAGCAACATGGCAGCCCGTTTGGGTGGTGACGAATTTGTGGTGATGCTGACTGGACTTGACGCGCAAGAAGATCGTGCGCTGAAACAGGCCATGCAAATTGCACAAGATATTCACCAGGCGTTGCTCACGCCGTTTGAACTGCAGGCGCAAAACGACTTTGGTTTGGGCACTCAAACCCTGCGTTACACCTGCAGCGGCAGTATTGGCGTGGCTTTGTATGGTTTTGCTCCCGAACCCCTGACCGAAGTGCTCAAACGCGCTGACGTGGCTATGTACAAAGCCAAACAAGACGGGCGAAACCTGATTCGCCAATACGACCCACTGGCGCAACAAGCGTTGAATATGCGCATGGCTCTGAGCAATGACCTGAACCTGGCATTGCGCGACAACCAGTTCAAGCTGCTCTACCAGGTGCAGGTGGATGCAAACAGCCGCGCCATCGGTGTCGAATGCCTGATGCGCTGGCAGCATCCGTTGCGTGGCATGGTTTCACCGGCTGACTTCATTCCCTTGGCTGAAGACACGGGCGCTATTGTTGCCATGGGCGAATGGGTGCTGCGCGAAGCTTGCGCTACCCTGGCACAGTGGTCGCACGATGCGGCGTTTCGTCACCTCACGCTCAGCGTGAACATCAGTCCACGCCAACTCACCGAAACAAATTTTGTTGATCGGGTTACCCAAATTCTGCAGAAATCCGGTGCGCCTGCGAAGTTGCTGCGCCTCGAAGTGACCGAGGGTATCGTGATGCAGGACACCCAGGAAGGCATTGCAAAAATGCGCCAGCTCTGCGCCTTGGGTCTGACTTTTTCGATTGACGATTTTGGCACCGGCTATTCGTCGCTGTCATACATCCAGATGTTGCCACTGGCCGAGCTGAAAATTGACAAGTCATTTGTCAACGACCTCACCACCAGCGAGCGTGCCGTGGCGATTGTGAAAGCGGTGATTGCGCTGGGGCACAGTATGAATGTCTGCATTGTTTCCGAAGGTGTTGAAACACTGGCCCAAAAAGAGCAACTGCTGGCTTTGGGCAGCACCTTGCTGCAGGGCTACCTGATCAGTCGCCCGATAGAGCTCGCGGCACTGGAGCAGTGGATAACTCAAGTGCATTCGGCGTGAGGGTTTGATTCATCCATTGGCGCAAGTCGCGCCACATTTTCAGCATTTCGGCATCGGTTGGTGTGCGCAAGGCACTCGGTAACTCGACCGTGACAACCGGCACGCCGCGCTGGATGCCAGCGTAGTTTCCCAAGGAACCCGGAAACACCCCAACCTGATCCAGATACAGGCGCCCCAGTCGTGTTGGTGGCATCACCGGGCCATCAAAGTCCAACACGCCATAGGGCGCGTGAATACTCACGATGGCATGCGGTTTGAAGCTGGCAATTTGGTCGAATAAAAAGCGCGACTCTGGCTCACTCAAGGGTGCTTTGCCCGGCCAGCGTCGTGGGTCCTTGCGCGTGCTTTGCTCCCAATACACCTTGGTTTCACGCTGCCAGTCGGGTGTGGGAAAGTTACGATTCAAATCGATGCCGTGCGCGTTCATGCGCCAGGCCGGGCGACGCACCAGTCCGTCCGGATTGAGCACCGGTATAAAACGCCAGTCGATATGCTGCGGGTCAGCCTTGGCGAGCTGCAACCAGTGCAAGGCCACCGAGGCCGACGACAGCTCGTCACCGTGCATGGCCGCCAGCACCAGCACGCGCAGCTTGGGCGATTCGCTTGCAATATCGCGCAGCAGAATGGCGCGCCCCTGAACACTGCGTGCACCGCTAGCCTGCAACGCCGCTTGTTCACACAGACTGCGCGAGACATTCGGGAGTTTGGTATAAAAATTGATGCAAGCGCTTGCTGTGTATGCCTGAAAAGCTACAAAATAAATAGCAATTTTGGCGATCGAACATAATACTGAAGACATGCGCCTATTTTAGAATGCGCGAGTCAGACCCCTATGCCCTACAAGTGCATGCGAATTCCGTTAAATTCATACCAATGTCCTTGCCTTCCAAGCACCTAAGCGCCTCACCACCGCTTTTCAACAACGACGAATTTCGCGCCGCCCTGGGCATGTTTGCCACGGGTGTAACGATTGTCAGTGCCCGTGCGCCCAATGGTCACCTGGTGGGCTTAACGGCTAGTTCATTCAACTCTGTATCGATCGCACCGCCACTGGTGCTGTGGAGTCTGTCGCAAACGGCCAGCCTGATGGATGCCTTCAGCACCGGCTCACACTACGCCATCAACATTTTGGGTGCTGAGCAGCAAGCACTGGCACAGCGTTTTGCCACCCGCGGTGTCGACCGTTTTGCCGACGTTGTTTTTGAAGAGGGCGCCTGCGGTGCACCGCTGCTGATGGGTGCGGTGGCCACTTTTGAGTGCTTCAACCGCAGCCGCTACGAAGAGGGCGACCATGTCATTTTCGTCGGTGAAGTGGAGCGCTGTAGTTACCGTAAAGGCGCTTCACCGTTGCTTTATCACGGCAGCAAGTTTTACACCGAGCACCCGCTCTGACAGCGCCGAATTCATGCATCAAACAGTATTGCGCAAAGCGCATCTGGACAGTCTGGCGGTAGGTCTGCTGATTGCTTGCAGTATGTTTTGGGGCTTTCAGCAAGTGCTAGTGAAAGCCACGATTGTTGAAATTCCACCAATTTTTCAAGCGTCGATCCGCTTTGCCTGTGCCACCTTGTTGCTGGTTTTGTGGTGTCGCTGGCGTCGCGTGCCCTTGTTCACACGCGACAGTTCGTTCAAACCTGGTCTCTTGGCAGGCACCTTGTTTGCCTTTGAATTTGCTTGCCTCTACGTCGGTTTGCAGTTTTCTGCAGCTTCTCGGTTAACCGTTTTTTTATACACCGCACCCTTCTGGGTGGCACTGCTGTTGCCGGTTTGGGTGAAGTCTGAGCAACTGCGCAAACTGCAATGGCTCGGCCTTGGGCTGGCGTTTGTGGCCGTGCTGTTTGCCCTGCGTGACGGGCTTGGCCAAGGCAGTAACCCACAGCAGTGGCTGGGTGACTTGCTGGCTTTGGCTGCGGGTTTGGCCTGGGGTCTGACCACCGTGACCATTCGCACCACCCGCCTGAGCGCCATCTCACCCGAAAAACTGCTGTTCTACCAAATTGGCGTCAGTGCACTGTTCATGCCGGCACTCTCTCTTTTGCTCAACGAGCACTGGCATTGGCAGTTCAACCACTTTGCCATTGGCTCACTGGTGCTGCAAACAGTGGTGGGGGCTTTTGCCAGTTATCTGGCGTGGATGTGGATGCTGGGGCGCTATCCGGCCACCAAACTGTCGGTTTTTGCGTTTTTGACACCGGTTTTTGCCCTGCTGTTTGGCGCTTTGTGGTTGCAAGAGCCCGTTACACCCACACTGCTGGCCAGCCTGGCGCTGGTTGCCACGGGGATTGTTTTGGTGAATCGCAACCCGCAAGCCTAAGCTCCAACCCATGCAATCACTCAAACTCTCAGAGCTCATGGCGGCGCTCAGCCATGCACTAGACATCACCGAAGGCCAGCCCCAGGGGCACTGCGTACGCTGTTGCTGGATTGGCATGCACATTGGGCAGCAGATCGGCTTGGACAGCACTGCGCTGTGGACGCTTTATTACACGCTGCTGCTCAAAGATCTGGGTTGCTCGAGCAATGCGGCACGCATTTGTGCACTCTATGCCAGCGATGACCTGAGTTTCAAGCGCGAATTCAAGTGGGTCGATGGCAGCTTGCCCCAGGTGCTGCGTTTTGTGCTGCGCAACACCGGTCCTGCTGCCGGCCTGATGGATCGACTCAAAACGCTGGGCAGAATTCTGAAAGATGGCGATGAAATTTCCCAGGAACTGATCCAGACCCGCTGCACGAGAGGGGCGGATATTGCCCGCCAGCTGCGTTTTCCGGAAACGGTGGCGCAGGGCATTCATGCTTTGGACGAGCATTGGAACGGTCAGGGTCGGCCTGATCGGCTGTCCGGTACAACCATTCCGATGAATGCCCGCATTGCTTTGCTGGCGCAGGTGATTGACGTGCATCACTCAGCCAGTGGCCAGGCAACTGCATTGGCCGAAGTGCAAGCACGTGCTGACAGCTGGTTTGACCCGGATCTGGTTCAAGCGTTTTGCGCAGTAGCCCAAAACCCTGGTTTTTGGCAGATGCTGACCTCGGCACAACTCGAGCCTGCGGTCTATGCCTTAGAGCCCGGTGGCCATGAAGTCATGATGGATGAAGACTATCTGGACGACATCACCGAAGCTTT
This sequence comes from uncultured beta proteobacterium, assembly GCA_903930255.1. GTDB lineage: Bacteria > Pseudomonadota > Gammaproteobacteria > Burkholderiales > Burkholderiaceae_C > Rhodoferax. Next base: position 3,197 of record CAIYYA010000155.1, on the reverse strand, counting down.
TGGGCAAGTGGTTGATGCCAAAAGCCCGTATACGGCAGGCCACAGCGCCCGAGTGGGCTTGTACACCGCCTTGCTCGGGGAAGCCATGAATGTGGCAGAGCCACGCAGGCGCTGGCTTAAACGCGGGGCGTTACTGCACGATGTGGGCAAACTCGGGGTGAGCAACTGCATTCTGGACAAACCCGGCAAGCTCGACGAAGTTGAGTGGAAGGCCGTGCAAAGCCATGCCAGCTACACCGAAGCTATTCTGAGCCGAGTGCGCATCTTTGACGAATTGGCTCGCGTTTCAGCAGCACACCATGAGCGACTGGACGGTAAGGGTTACCCCAGAGGCTTGTCGGGGGCAGCGATTGCGCTGGAAACTCGCATCATCACGACCGCCGATATATTTGATGCCATCACTGCCGAACGCCCCTACCGCGGTGCCGTGCCAGTAACCCAAACCCTGGCGATCATGGCCAACACAGTGGGCAGCGCCATTGATGCCGACTGCTTTGCCAGCCTGCAAAAAGTGATTCAGCAAAGCCCCGAGCTGTTTCCGTCATAAATATCAGCACCAACTGCCTGATTCCATTTATCGTATTGATCTCGAAATGGCATGACTTGGGTCAGTATTTGATGGGTTTGACCAGCGTAAACTTGTCACTAGCCCTCAATCATTCAAGGACAATCATGAGCAATACAGCATCCGAAAAAATCCGTTCAGTAGCCCTGGTCGGCCACGGTGCCGTTGGTAAAACCACGCTGGCTGAAAGCCTGCTGGCTGCCACCGGTGCTATCACCAGCCGTGGCTCAGTTGAAAAAGGCAACACCGTTTGCGACTTTGACGCGGTTGAAAAGCAACTGGGCTTTTCTTTGCAATCGTCGCTGGTCAGCTTGAACTCGGCTGGCACCCGCATTCATTTGATCGATACCCCTGGCTACCCTGATTTTGCGGGTCAGGCCATTGGAGCTCTGGCTGCGGTAGACACGGCGCTGATCGTTATCAGCGCGCAAAACGGCATCGAACTCAGCACCGAGCGCATGTTCAGCCTGGCCGGCGAGCGAGGTCTTTGCCGCATGCTCATCATCAACAAAATTGACTCCGACAACCTCGACCTAGGCGCACTGGTGGATAACATCCGCGAACGCTTTGGCAAACAATGCCTGCTGCTGGATTTGCCCGCGCACCATGCTCAGGACGTGGTTGAACTGCTGGGGCATGACGATGGTGAGAGCGACTTTGCCAGCGTAGCGGCAGCGCACCGCGCCCTGATAGACCAGCTGGTCGAAGAAGACGATGACCTGATGGCTCGCTACCTCGAAGACGGCGCTGACCCCAGCCCGCAAGAGCTGCACGCCCCGTTTGAGAAAGCGCTGCGTGCCGGGCATCTGATACCAATTTTGTTTGTCTCAGCAAAAACCGGCGCGGGTGTGCCACAGCTGCTTGATGCGCTGACCAAACTCGCACCCAATCCGGCTGAAGGCAATCCACCGCTGTTTTACAAAGGTGAGCCCGGTGCAGAGCCAGAGGGTTGTGCAGCCCAGCCAGACGATGCGCTGCATGTGTTGGCGCATGTGTTCAAAGTGGTGGTCGATCCGTTTATTGGCAAAGTGGGCGTGTTCCGGGTGCATCAAGGCACCATTCGCAAGGATGCCCAACTCTTTGTTGGCTCGGCCAAGCGGCCTTTCAAGGTGGCACATCTTTACCAACTGCAGGGCAAAGAGTATGTTGAGGTGCCTGTTTTGGTGCCTGGCGATATCGGTGCGGTTGCCAAAGTGGAAGAAATTGAATTTGACTGTGTGCTGCACGATTCCCACGACGAAGACCACATTCACCTCAAACCCCTGGTGTTTCCACAACCCATGCAGGGGCTGGCCGTGCAAACCAAACGCAAAGGTGACGAGCAACGCCTGTTTGAAATTTTGCACAAACTCGAGATGGAAGACCCCTGCTTCACCGTTGAGCGCCACCCCGGCACCAACGAGACAGTGATTCGCGGCCTGGGCGACATGCATTTGCGCGCCAAGATGTTGCGTATGCAGCAGCAGTTCAAACTCGAACTTGACACCAGTGAACCGCAAATTGCCTACCGCGAAACGATTCTGGGTAAAGCCGAAGGCCACTGCCGCCACAAAAAGCAAAGTGGCGGTGCGGGTCAGTTTGGCGAGGTGATGCTGCGTGTGGAGCCCCTTGAGCGGGGTGCCGGCTTTGAATTTGTCGATGTGGTCAAGGGTGGAGCGATTCCGGGCGTATTTATGGCGGCAGTTGAAAAGGGTGTGTTGCAAGCGCTGGCTGAAGGTGCTGTGGCGGGCTTTCCGCTGCACGACCTGCGCGTGACTGTGTATGACGGCAAAACCCATGCGGTTGATGGCAAGGAAGTTGCGTTTGTAGCGGCCGCCCGAAAAGCCACGCTGGAGGCGGTACGCGCAGCTGAACCGATTGTGCTGGAGCCCTTGGTGAACATCGAAGTGGTGGCCCCTGAATCGTCGATTGGCGATTTAACCGGTGATTTGGCCAGCAAACGCGGTCACATCACCGGCACCCAGCCGCGCCCGGCAGGCACAGTGGCAATCAGCGGGCAAATGCCCTTGGCCGAACTGGGCGACTACCAAAGCCGGCTCAAATCGCTGACGGGCGGACAGGGCTCCTACAGTCTGGCGTTTTCACATTACGCAGCGGTAAGTGCTGAAACCCAGAAGCGACTAGCCGATGCTTTTAAACCGGATAACTCTGACGATTGAGATCGGTGGCAATGGCTGAGAAAATATTGCTGGCTTATTCAACCACAGACGGTCACACGCTACGTATTTGTGAGCATCTTGCGCTTGCTATGAAAGCGCTAGGGGCACAAATCACCATTAACCCGCTGACCGATGTAGATGAACAAAAGCTGGCGCAATTTGACCGCGTGGTGATTGGTGCAAGCATCCGCTATGGCAAGCATCAACCCCATGTGTTCGTTGGTATTCCGGCGATCGTGACCACCGATTCCGGTCGATCGTGACCAGTTGCGCAGCGAGCAAGAGTTGCGCTGCGCAAATTGTATTCTGGGTGTTGCGCACTGGTGCGCGGCGCCCTTTTTTTGACTTGGTATTGGGTGTCCCTGAATCCATTTTTAAAAAGTGCTATTTGGCAAGCGAAGCGCGTCAGGCCGTAGGCTTACCCTTGTGGGTAAGTTCAGGGGGCGGTGGGTATGTGGTCAAGCTGGGCGTTT
>CAIYYA010000154.1 GCA_903930255.1 uncultured beta proteobacterium | reverse complement strand
GCGGCATTTAATGCAATACACAGCCATGGCCTATTTTCCTTAGTGCTCCTTGACTGCAGCAAGCTGGTGGATCACCCGTTGCGGAAACGGAATCTCGATATGGTGCTTGCGTAGCAAATGCAAAATGGCCAAGTTAACCTGTGAGCGCAAATTATCGCTACCGTTTTCGATGTCGCCAATCCAATAGCCCAGCCTAAACTCGAGTCCATCCGCACCAAAGGCCATCAGTGCCACTGCGGGCTCCGGCTCTGTCAGCACCCTGGATTGTTCTGTTGCTGCTTGCAGAAGCAGCTGCGACACCAGGTCAACATCGCTGCCATACCCTACGGACACTGTGGTGAACTGCCACACCCTCGGGTCAGCCAGTGACAAGTTTTCGACCCGGCTGGTGATCAGCATCTCGTTGGGAACAATCGATTCGCGACCACTGAGCGAACGAATCACGGTGTAACGGGCGTTGATTTCGGTGATGACACCGTCAAAGCCATCGACGCGCACGCTGTCGCCAATGCGCATGCTACGCTCAGCCAAAATAACAAAACCACTGACGTAATTGGCAGCCAGCTTTTGCAAGCCGAAGCCCACCCCAACACCGATCGCACCCCCCAGCACCGAAAGCGCGGTTAAATCAATCCCCACTGCCGAGAGCGCCAACAACAGGCCGACAAACATCAGCAAGGCACGCGTGGCGTTGCTGGCAGCCTTGCGCAAAGACAACTCACCGCCGGTGGCCGAGCGCAACAAACGAGATTCGATCGATGCTGACAACCACAGGGTGAATATCAGCACGGCACCGGCTGTCAATGTGCCTTCGATCATGTTGCGCACCGACAGGTGGCTATCACCCACGCTCAGGCTGATCTGGTCAAGCTCTTCAAGAAGAATCGGCAGCAGCCCACTCACCCATAACACCACAGCCAGCCAAGCCACCCACGAAATGCTGCGTTCAAGCAAGCGCACCAGCGGGGTTTCGCTGAAGGCTGCCTGCAACACCTTAACACCGAGGCGAATCACGACCAGTGACAACAACACCGGAATGGCCAACTTAAATACCGCCAGGGGAAACCATCGAACCAGCAAACCGCGGGCAGCATAAGCCAGCACCAGGAGGAGCATTGGAAACAACACACCATCGACCACACGTCGGCCAAACATGATCGAGGTCAGGTCACGCTGCCCCACAGCGCGTGAGATCAAACTGGCCAGCGCCCAAGCCAGACCAGCACAGACAAGCAAAGCAGCCAATTCCGCCAGCGCTGCAGTTTTGGTCAGTGCCCCCAACCAAGTATCCAGATCGACCAGACGCGGCTCAGACATCCGCCAAGACCCGGATATGCGCCTCCACACTGCGTGCCAGTGAGCTCAACACATAACCACCTTCCAGGCAACTCACAATGCGCCCCTTGGCATGGCGTTTAGCCACATCCTTGATGCGGTGAGTGATCCAGGCGAAGTCTTGCTCGACCAAGCCCAGCTGACCCATGTCATCTTCGCGATGCGCGTCAAAGCCGGCACTGATAAAAATCATCTCGGGCTTGAACTCTTCGAGGCGCGGCATCCAGGCAGCCTCGATCATCTCGCGAATGTCCATGCCTTTGGTATACGCAGGCACTGGCAGATTCACCAGATTGCTGGCACTAGAGTGCACCCAATCGGTCGGGTAAAACGGGTGCTGGTAAAAGCTCACCATCAAAATCCGATTGTCACCCTTAACGATGTCTTCAGTGCCGTTGCCGTGGTGCACATCAAAGTCAACAATCGCCACGCGTTTGAGGTTGTGTCGCTCCAAGGCGTATTTGGCGGCAATGGCCACATTGTTGAAAAAGCAAAAACCCATGGCTTCGTTGCGGCAAGCGTGGTGACCTGGCGGACGCACGGCACAAAATGCGTTTTCCATTTCGCCAGCCATCACCGCATCAACCGCATCAGTCGCGGCGCCTGCAGCGTGCAGCGCAGCCGTCCAAGTGTGGATGTTGATACTGGTATCAGGGTCAATTTGCAGGGTTTCAGCGCCACCGGCGGCAATTTCTTCTTTGAGCTCTGCGTTCAAACCGCGAATTGAGGCGACATACATGCGGCCATGCGCCAATTCGATGTCAGAGGTAGAAGCTGGTGTTGCCTCGCGTCGATCCAGCGCTACATCCAGGCCCGAAATCAACAGTCGGTCGTCAATCGCATCTAAGCGCTCTGGGCATTCAGGGTGACCCGGGCTCATTTCGTGTTTACGGCAGCTTGGGTGAGTAAAGTATCCGGTCATCGTCATATGCTGTAGTCTCCTCGTTAAATTTTTCGGTAAGCTTGTCACATGGACATTCAATTCAAACTTAAATCACTGGTTGATCAGCTTAACACGGTCATTGTCGGCAAATTTGAGCAAACGCAAGATTGTGTCGCTTGTCTGCTTGCAGGTGGGCATTTACTGATTGAAGATGTCCCAGGCGTTGGCAAAACCACCCTGGCACATGCTCTGGCGCGGACATTTGGACTGCAATTCTCACGCGTTCAGTTTACTGCCGACCTGATGCCCAGCGATCTTTCAGGTGTTTCAGTGTATGAGCGCAGCACCGAAAAATTTACCTTTCACCCAGGCCCACTCTTTGCCCAGGTTTTGCTGGCCGATGAAATCAACCGTGCCAGCCCCAAAACGCAAAGTGCCTTGCTCGAAGCTATGGAGGAGCGCCAGGTCAGTATCGAAGGGCAAACGCGCGCCCTGCCCGTACCATTTTTTGTCATCGCCACACAAAACCCGCACGATCAAGTGGGCACCTACGCGCTTCCCGAATCGCAACTGGATCGGTTTTTGATGCGCATCTCGCTGGGCTACCCCGACCGCGCTGCCGAACGTGAATTGTTGCTCGGTGCTGACAGGCGCAGCCTGGTGGCTAGCTTGCCAAGCCTGCTCAGTCCAGACGAATTGCAGTTTTTACAACAACAAGTTGCAGCAGTCCATGCCAGCTCGCACCTGCTTGACTATGTGCAAGACCTGCTGCAGGCGAGTCGCAACGGGCAATGGTTTTTACAAGGTTTAAGTCCGCGTGCCGGCATCGCGCTACTGCAAGCCGCCAAGGCGCGTGCGCTGCTGTGTGGACGCCTGTATGTTGCACCCGATGACGTGCAAGCCATCCTGCCGCAAACCATAGCGCACCGGCTGATTCCGGCGGGAGACGCACAGCGCGGAGCGATCGAGCAAGTGCGCGCCATGCAAAAAGCTGTGCCACTGCCTTGAAGCGCCTGCCCAGCCCGTTGCGCCATCCGCTTGTGCACATCCGGGCGCGGCTGGATCGCTGGTGGCAAGCTCGTTTGCCACTCTGCGACAGTCTCACCTTGACGCAACGCAATGTTTATATTTTGCCGACCCGAGCTGGCTTGATGCTCGCACTCACGCTGTTGGTACTGCTCCTGGCTTCCATTAACTACCAGCTCAACTTAGGCTATCTGCTGACCTTTTTAATCTCTGGCAGCGCCTTGGTCGGGATGCATGTTTGTCATGGAACCTTGCGTGGACTCACGCTAAATTTGATAGCACCTGAAGCTTGCTACAAGGGCGCCACAGCCACTTTTTCAATACACATGAATAACGCCAGACGGCGCACCCGATACGGCATCGGACTGGCTATTGCCGGCTCTGAACAATGGGCCTGGAGCGATGTAGCCGGGCAGGCCAGCGCCCAAGTGCAGCTGGCCTTCAAACCCGCGCAACGTGGCTTGCACCGACTGCCCAGTTTGACTGCAGAAACGCTTTTCCCGTTGGGTACATTTCGAGTTTGGACACTCTGGCGACCAGCCGCACAGTTGCTGGTCTATCCGACACCCGAGTTGACGCCCCCGCCCCTACCGGTGGGTCTTGATCACGAGGGCAGCGCCCATGCACGCAACATCAGCATTCAGGGCGAACCTGATGGGTTGCGCGCTTACCGAAGCGGTGACACGCTGAAAAACATCGTCTGGAAAAAAACAGCCAAAACAGGCGAACTGGTCAGCCGCGACAGCATTTCCCTGCAGCAACAAACCTTGTGGCTGACACCACAAAACACCGGTTTAAATCAGCCAGAAGCTCAGCTCAGCCGCTTGTGTGCCTGGGTGCTGCAAGCCGAACAACTTGGGCTGCTCTACGGTTTGCGCCTAAAAAATGCCGAGATCAAACCCGCCAACGGGTCTACTCACCAGCAACGCTGTTTGCAAGCGTTGGCCATGGCTTGAAAGCATGCAGATGCAGCCGCTCAACCTTGCGCATTTGCCCCGAGACACCCGTGACACGCTGTTTTTACTAGCCGTGATCGCCTGGGTTGTGCTGCCACTAACTGCACATTTGCCACTTTGGTGCAGTTTCACTAGTGCTGCTCTCATGCTGTGGCGCGCCACCCTGTCCTGGCAAGGCAAAGCATTGCCGTCGAAATGGTGGCTTGCTGGTTTGCTGCTGGCTGCGCTGCTCGCGACCTGGCTCAGCTTCAAAACCATTTTGGGGCGCGATGCCGGTGTCGCTCTACTGGTGCTGCTGCTCAGCTTAAAGACACTTGAATTGCGTGCGCGTCGTGATGCCTTTGTGGTGTTTTTTCTCAGCTTCTTTTTGATGCTGAGCAACTTTTTTTACTCGCAATCGCTACTCACAGCGAGCGCCATGCTGATCGCCATGCTGGGTTTACTGACGGCACTGGTAAACGCCCACATGCCGGTTGGCAAACCACCACTGCTGCGCGCAGCCAGCACGGCCGGTACTCTGGCGCTGCTTGGCACACCCGTCATGCTGCTGCTTTTTCTGCTGTTTCCACGACTGGCACCGCTCTGGGGTCTGCCCAGTGATGCCATGGCTGGGCGCAGTGGTTTGTCAGCAAGCATGAGCGTGGGCACCATTGCCAGCCTGGCGCTGGATGACAGCGTGGTCTTGCGCTTGCGCTTCGAAGGCCCTGAGCCGGCCCAATCTGCGTTTTATCTGCGCGGCCCGGTGCTCTCGCGCTTTGACGGGCGCAACTGGCAAATGCTCGATTCAACCACGCCCAGCTCCTCGCAACTCGTTGCTGATTTGCAAGTGCAAGGGCCTGGCCTGCGCTACGAAGTCACCCTGGAGCCGAACCAGCGCCCCTGGTTGCTGGTGCTCGATGCGACTCCTGTGGCACCCGCCGTCAGCAACCACATCCCGCGCATGACTGGCGAACTGCAATGGCTGTTGGAACAGCCGGTCAGCGACTTTATTCGCTATAGGGTTGAGAGCTATTCGCGCTTTACTCACGGGCCTAAAGTGCCTGTTTTAGGACTGGAAGTTTATCGGCGACTGCCCCAAGATTCAAACCCACGCACCGAAGCGCTTGCGCGCGCATTGAAAGCTGATCCAGGCAACGCCAACCTCAGTAACACCCAATGGGCTGAGCTGGCTTTGACACGTCTGCGCAATGGCGGCTATCGTTACACCCTGGAGCCCGGCCTGTTTGGTCAACACAGCGCCGATGAGTTCTGGTTTGATCGAAAAGAGGGATTTTGCGAACACATTGCGTCGAGCTTTGTGGTCTTGATGCGCAACTTGAGTGTGCCCGCGCGCATCGTCACCGGCTACCAAGGCGGCGAGAAAAACCCGATCGATGGCTTCTGGACAGTGCGCCAAAGCGATGCCCACGCGTGGGCAGAGATTTGGCAAACTGGCCAGGGCTGGCTGCGCATTGACCCAACCTCTGCCGTGGAGCCTGGTCGTGTTGGCAGCCTGCAGCGCTTGGCCGCACCGCGAAGCGCCCTCGCCTCAGCGCTTTTGGATAACGTCAACCCGGCACTGGCACTCAATTTGCGTGCCGCTTGGGAGGCAGCCAACAACCGCTGGAACCAATGGGTGCTCAACTACACCCAGGCCAGACAGCTTGACCTGCTGAAAAACATCGGTTTTGAGTCACCCCGCTGGGAGGACTTGGTTTATGTGTTGTGTGCCATCGTCGTTTTACTGGGACTGACGGGTGCCGCATGGAGTGCCTGGGAGCGCCAGCAGCAAGACCCTTGGCTGCGACTTTTGCGCAAAGCTGAGTTCCAGCTGCAACAATCAGGTTACAAGCTGACCAGCAACAGTTCGGCACGCCAAATCGCCGAACAATTGCACCAACAAAGCAGAGGCCTAAAAAATGAACCGGCCTGGAGCGCTTGGCTGCTGCAGCTCGAAGCCCTGCGCTATTCAGCCACGCCAGCCCATTCCCCACCGGGTTACTTCAAGCGTCAGCTCGCTACACTGCAGCACGAACTCAAACACCTTTGACAACTCACGTGAAGTTATCCATTGCATTTTTGAATAATCTGACCAAAGCGTGTCATATTGCTCTGTTTTTTATAGCTTCTTGCGCACTATCTGTAAGCGTTGAGGCAAAAAATACGGTGAAGAATAAAAAACCTGTCAAACACATGCAGGCGGTTTTGCCAGGCCCCAGCTACGCCAAGCGCGTGGATGCCATGCAAGCAGCTGACGAGATTGCCGAGCTGCGCCAGCTTGACCCAGCTTGGGTGCGGCACATGCTCGGACAGGCACACTACATACCCGCCATCGCCAAGGCCATCACCCCGCCGCCGCTGGGCACGCCAAAGAATTGGCAGCTTTACCGCAGTCGTTTTATTGAACCGATGCGCATCAAAGCCGGGTTAAGGTTTTGGCAGGCGCAACAACAAACGCTGGAACGAGCCGAGGCAGAAACGGGCGTGCCAGCCGAAATCATCGTGGGCATCATTGGTGTAGAAACGATCTACGGACAGCAAATGGGCACCTACCGTGTGCTCGACGCGTTGGCAACGCTGGCTTTTGACTTTCCTGCAGTGCATCCGCGCGCTTCCGAGCGCAGTGCTTATTTCAAGGCTGAACTGGCTCAGTATTTAAGCTTGTGTCAAGCCAACACGATCGACCCACTGGCGCAAAAGGGCAGCTATGCGGGCGCCATGGGCATGCCGCAATTCATGCCCTCGAGCTGGCTCAAATACGCCAAAGACTTTGATGGCGACGGAAAAATTGACCTCTTTTTCAACCCAGCGGATGTGATTGGCTCTGTGGCCAACTACTTCAAGGCGTTCCACTGGCAGCCCGGTTTGCCCACCCACTACCCCGTCCATTTTGACCCTAGCAAGCTCGACTTGGACGCCCTCATGTTGCCCGACATCCTGCCAACCTTCAGCGTGACCACTTTTCAAGACAAAGGCGCTGTGCTGACCGACCAGGCACTGCAGCACAGCGGCAAGCTGGCCCTGATCGAGTTGCAAAACGGCGCTGCCGCACCCAGCTATGTGGCTGGCACCGACAATTTTTATGCCATCACCCGCTACAACTGGAGCAGCTACTATGCCATGGCGGTGATTGAATTGGGGCAGGCCGTTAAAACCGCGGCTGGCCGATAATTGCTATGCTTTACGAAGCTGCTTGGGCATATTCAGAAAGCGCTAGAGCTATTTTTTACTCATAACTATCATGCCTCTTAGCTGGAACGAAATCAAATCCCGAGCATTGACATTCAGTCGCACTTGGGTCGACGCGGCCAACGAGGACAGCCAGGGCAAGCCGTTCTGGATCGACTTTTTCGAGATTTTTGGCATCACCGACGAACGGGTTGCGAGTTTCGAGCACGCCGTCAAAAAACTGCCCGGCGCACATGCCAGAACCGACGGCTTTGTCGATCTTTTTTGGCCCGGTATGTTACTGATAGAGCAAAAATCGCGTGGCAAAAATCTGGATGCAGCGCTGACCCAAGCACTGTCGTATTTTCCCGGTATTGCCGAGCGAGATTTGCCACAGCTGGTTATCGTCTGCGACTTTGCGCGCTTTCGCATTCACCGCCTCAGCACCGGCGAAACGGCAGAATTCGAACTCAAAGACCTGCACAAAAACATCAAGCTGTTTGGCTTTATCGCCGGTTATAAGATTCAAACCATACAGTCGCAAAATCCGGTCAACATCAAAGCCGCCGAGCGCATGGGACGCCTGCACGATGCACTCAAGGCCAGTGGCTACGCCGAACATCCGCTCGAAGTGCTGCTGGTGCGCCTGCTTTTTTGCCTGTTTGCTGACGACACCGGCATTTTTCAGCCGGCACAATCGTTTCGCACCTTCATTGAAGAAGGCACATCAATCGATGGCAGCGACCTGGGACCACGGCTGGCGCAATTGTTTCAGGTGCTCAACACCGACAGCCCCAAACGCAGCCAGGCGCTGGACGAACAAGTGGCGGCTTTTCCGTTCATCAACGGGCAGTTGTTTACCGAGCCGCTGCCCATGGCTGACTTCACCCGCACCATGCGTGAAGCGCTGCTTGATGCCTGCGCACTTGACTGGTCGGCCATCAGCCCGGCCATTTTTGGCAGCCTGTTTCAGAGCATCATGAATGTGCAGTTGCGCCGCACATTGGGGGCGCACTTCACCAGCGAAGAAAACATTCTCAAGGTCATCAAGCCCTTGTTTCTGGATGCTCTATGGATCGAGTTCGAGCGCGTCAAAGGCCAAAAAAACCGCCTCTTTGAGTTTCACAAAAAGCTGCGCACCCTGACGTTTTTTGACCCGGCCTGTGGC
>CAIYYA010000153.1 GCA_903930255.1 uncultured beta proteobacterium | reverse complement strand
GGCTCGACGACAAAGCCGCCAATACGCAGGCTGCGCGCTGCATGGACTGTGGCACGCCGTTTTGCAACAACGGCTGTCCGGTCAACAACATCATTCCAGATTTCAATGATCTGGTCTTTCAAGGTGACTGGAAAGAAGCGATGGACGTGCTGCACAGCACCAACAACTTCCCCGAGTTCACCGGGCGCATCTGCCCGGCACCCTGTGAGGCAGCGTGCACGCTGAACGTCAACCAACTGCCGGTGGGCATCAAAAGCATCGAGCACGCAATCATTGACCGCGCCTGGGAACAGGGTTGGGTGAAAGCGCAGCCAGCTCAGCACAAGACCGGCAAAAAGGTCGCCGTGGTGGGCTCTGGCCCGGCCGGCATGGCGGCATCGCAGCAACTGGCGCGCGTTGGGCACGACGTGACCCTGTTTGAAAAAAATGACCGCATTGGTGGATTGTTACGCTACGGCATCCCTGACTTCAAAATGGAAAAGTCGCACATCGATCGCCGTGCCGAGCAACTCAAGGCCGAGGGTGTGACGATTCGTACCGGCGTGCTGGTGGGCGCCATGCCCAAGGGCAGCAAGGTCACCAACTGGGCCAAAGAAAGCATCTCGCCCGAGCAACTGCATGCCGAATTTGATGCCGTTCTGCTGACCGGCGGCTCTGAGCAGTCTCGCGACCTGCCGGTACCTGGCCGCGATCTCGACGGCATTCACTTTGCCATGGAATTTCTGCCCCAGCAAAACAAAGTCAACGCGGGTGACAAACTCAAAGGCCAATTACGAGCGGAAGGCAAGCACGTCATCGTCATCGGTGGTGGCGATACCGGCTCAGACTGCGTGGGCACCAGCAACCGCCACGGCGCTGCCAGCGTCACGCAGTTTGAAGTGATGCCACAGCCCCCGGTGGAGGAAAACCGGCCCATGACCTGGCCCTATTGGCCGATGAAGCTGCGCACCAGTTCCAGCCACGACGAAGGCTGCGTGCGTGAATTTGCCATTTCAACCAAAGAGTTCATCGGTGAAAAGGGCAAGGTAACAAGCCTCCAGACCGTGCAAATCGAGTTCAAGGACGGCAAGATGACAGAAGTTGCTGGCACCGAAAAAACCTACCAAGCCGATTTGGTACTGCTAGCCATGGGTTTTGTTAACCCTGTTGCTACAGTGCTCGAAGCCTTCGGCGTGGCCAAAGATGCGCGTGGCAACGCCAAAGCCAGCACCGATCTGGCTGGCTGCTACGCCACCAACGTGCCCAAGGTGTTTGCCGCTGGCGACATGCGCCGCGGCCAGAGTCTGGTGGTGTGGGCGATTCGCGAAGGGCGCCAGGCAGCACGCGCGGTGGATGAGTTTTTGATGGGATCGAGTGATTTACCACGCTAGGTGTTTCATCCGATATGATTGAGCGGCCGGGCTGATGCCCGGTCTTTTAATTTATGCCCTCACTATCGTCCCAATCTCTCGTCGAACTGCGTCACCTTAGCTTTGGCTACGGTGACCGCCTAATTCTGGACGATGTTTCCCTCTCAATTCCGCGCGGTAAAGTCACCGCGCTGATGGGCGCTTCGGGCGGCGGCAAAACCACCATCCTGCGACTGATTGGCGGCCAGGTTAAAGCGCAGTGCGGACAAGTCCTGTTTGATGGGCAAGACATCACCCCAATGCGCCAACCCGAGCTGTATGCTGCGCGTCGACGCATGGGCATGCTGTTTCAGTTTGGCGCTTTGTTTGCTGACCTCAGCGTTTTTGAAAACGTGGCGTTCCCGCTGCGCGAACATGCCAATTTGCCAGACGCGCTGATCCGTGACATCGTGCTGATGAAGCTTAATGCAGTGGGCTTGCGCGGTGCACGCGATCTGAAACCGAGCGATTTATCAGGCGGCATGGCGCGTCGCGTTGCCTTGGCGCGCGCCATTGCGCTGGACCCCGAGCTGGTCATGTACGACGAACCTTTTGCCGGACTCGACCCCATTTCGCTGGGCACCTCAGCCAGGCTGATCCGCGAACTTAACGATGCCATGGGTCTGACCAGCATTTTTGTTTCGCACGATCTGGAGCAAACTTTCGCCATTGCCGATCAAATCATTATTTTGGCGAATGGCAAAATTGCCACCCAGGGCACACCCGATGAAGTGCGCCATAGCACCGACCCACTGGTGTACCAGTTTGTCCATGCGCTGCCCGAAGGTCCGGTGCATTTTCATTACCCGGGCCCTACGGTGGCACAAGACTTTGCTGCGGAGGTCTTGCCATGAGTTGGTATCAACCCAAAAATTTGGGCTTTGCGGTGCGCAACCAGCTAGGCCATATGGGCTACGCCACACGTTTGTTTGGCAAGCTCTGTGCAACCTTAGCTTATGCACTCAAACGCAATGTCTTGGTGCGTGACCAGATTCACTTTTTAGGCAACTACTCACTACCCATCATCACGGTAGCTGGTTTGTTTGTCGGTTTTGTTTTTGGCTTGCAAGGCTACTACGCACTCAAGCGCTACGGCTCCGCCGAAGCCCTAGGCTTGCTGGTGACCTTAAGCCTGGTGCGCGAACTTGGTCCGGTTGTATCAGCCTTGCTCTTTGCCGGGCGTGCCGGCACCTCGCTCACCGCCGAGATTGGCCTGATGAAAGCTGGCGAACAAATCAGCGTGATGGAAATGATGGCGGTTGACCCTGTGCAGCGCGTGTTGGCACCGCGCTTTTGGGCGGGGATTTTCACCTTGCCTCTGCTGGCCGCCATGTTCAGCGCGATGGGGGTGATTGGTGGCTGGGTGGTTGGTGTGCTGATGATCGGTGTGGATGCGGGGGCTTTCTGGAGCCAAATTCAAAGTGGTGTGGATATTTTCAAAGACATCGGCAATGGCGTGGTGAAAAGTTTTGTGTTTGGTGTTGCCGTGACCTTTATTGCCTTGCTGCAAGGCTATAACGCACAAGCCACGCCCGAAGGTGTTGCCAAAGCCACGACCCGTACCGTGGTGATGGCCTCGCTCGCTGTATTAGGTCTAGACTTTATCCTGACCGCCATGATGTTTACCATATGAAACCTTGTGGGACAGTCCGAAGCTACACGCAGTGAGCAAGCTCTGTCCCCAACTAAACTGAAACCTTGTGGGACAGTCCGAAGCTACACGCAGTGAGCAAGCTCTGTCCCCAACTGATTAGAAAGCAAGTGATGCAACGTTCCAAAATTGATGTCTGGGTTGGCCTGTTTGTGATGCTGGGTGCTGTTGCCATTTTGTTTTTGGCACTGCAATCAGCCAATTTGCTGAGCTTGAGCTTTCAAAATACCTACTCAGTGGGCGCCAAATTTGACAATATTGGCGGTCTTAAACCAAAAGCTGCCGTGAAAAGCTCGGGTGTCGTGGTCGGCCGGGTCGAAAACATTGTGTTTGACGACAAAACTTTTCGTGCCAAGGTTACCCTGGCGCTGGAGAGCCGCTATGCTTTCCCCAAAGACAGTTCCTTGAAAATTTTGACGAGTGGCTTGCTGGGTGACCAATACCTCGGCATCGAAGCCGGTGCAGACGATAAAAATCTGGTCGCTGGCGATGTCATCTCAAACACCCAATCAGCCGTGGTGCTGGAAAATCTGATTAGTCAATTTTTGTACAGCAAGGCTGCGGATCCTGCAACCCCCGCAAACAATGCGGGTTCCTCGACCAAGGGACAATAAGCATGATGCACAACCACCTTCTTCAGCACAGCGTTGCAGATTTTTTGCGACGAGGCGCGCTGCTGCTCAGCATTTTTGCCTTGGTAGGCTGTGCCACCGGCCCCAGTGCCAACCCGAAAGACCCGCTGGAGCCGCTCAATCGCACGGTGTATGGCTTTAACGATGCAGTTGACCGCGCCGTGATCAAACCCGTTGCCACGGTTTATCGTGATGTGCTGCCTGCACCGGTACGCACCGGTGTTACCAATTTTTTTGCTAATTTGCAAGATGCCTGGTCAGGCTTCAACAATGCATTTCAACTTAAAGGTCAAGCCTCGGCCGAGAGCTTTATGCGCTTTGGTGTGAACACCGTTTTTGGCTTGGCAGGCGTGCTCGATATTGCCAGCGAAATGGGAATTGAGCGGCACACCAAAGATTTTGGGCACACGCTGGGCTTTTGGGGTGTTGGCCCTGGCCCCTACCTGGTGTTGCCATTGCTCGGCCCATCGACCCTGCGTGACACCGCAGCGATATCCATCGATAGCCAAGGCAACCTGTTGAACAACGTGAGCGATGTGCCCGCTCGCAGCAGCGCCACTGCAATCAATTTACTGAACAGGCGCGCACGCCTGCTTGAAGCCAGCCAAATGCTCGATGAAGTGGCATTGGATCCCTATAGCTTCACACGCGACGCTTTCTTGCAACGCAGGCGCAGTTCGATTTTCGATGGCGACCCGCCCGACGAAGTAGAAGCGCCAGCCACCGAACCCGCCTCAAAATCCCCCTGAATGATGGAATCGCCATGAGCCTGAAACGACGTTTTTTATTGCAACTGATCTCCACCGCGTGTGCTGGCACACTGATTGGATTGAGCTCGAGCGCCTTCGCAGCCGATGAAGCACCCGATGCGTTGATTGACCGCTTGACTAAAGAAGCGATCGACACCATCGAAACCGACAAACGCGTGCAAGCCGGCGACATAGTACGCATCATGGAACTGCTTGACGAAAAAGTCATGCCATACCTGAATTTTTTGCGCATGACGCGTGAAGCGGTTGGTCCGGCCTGGCGCGAGGCCACTCCCGAGCAACGCAAACGTCTTGAAGCCGAATTCAAGATTTTGCTGGTGCGCACCTATTCAGGTGCCATGAGCCAGGCAAAAAACCTGCGTTTCAAAGTGCGCCCCCTGCGCGCAGACCCTGCCGACAATGAAGTGATTGTGCGTACCCAGATTCTGGGTCGCGGCGACCCCGTGCAACTTGACTATCGGCTCGAGAAAACCCCAGGTGTGGGCGCAGGCTGGAAGATATATAACCTCAACGTGCTCGGCGTCTGGTTGGTCGACACCTACCGCAGCCAGTTTGCCCAAGAAGTTAATTCCAAAGGCTTAGATGGCCTGATTACGACATTGTCCGATCGCAACAAATCAAATGCCGCTGGTGACGCCAAGTCCGCCAAAGCAGCCAAGGGCTGATCTTCATGCTGGTATTGCCAGACTCGATCACACACAGCAACGCTTTGGCCTGCCTGAGTTCACTCAAACAAGCCATCGCCGGCGAGTCAACAGCCAGTATTCTGATTGATGCTGCGCCCCTAAGCCGCTTTGACTCAGCAGCGCTTGCCGTTTTGCTCGAATTGCGCCGCTGTGCGCTACAAATGGGTCGCAGCTTTGCGCTGCAGTCAATGCCGCCTCGACTAGCTGATTTGGCGCGTTTATATGGCATTGCCGAGTTGCTGCCACCTAAAAACCAAGCTTAAGCCAAGTCTTGGGTCGGGAGTTTGTAGTTGGTAGTTCAATTCAAAACTAGCAACTTAAAACTAATAACTAAAATTGCCATCTCATGTCCGCCATTTCCTTCCAATCTGTCAGCAAACGATACCCCTCCCCACGTAGCCGCGGCAGCCTTTTGGCGCTTGACGATGTGAGTCTGGACATCGCAGAAGGTGAATTTTTTGGTTTACTCGGCCCCAACGGTGCTGGCAAAACCACACTCATCACGATTTTGGCGGGCTTGGCCAAAGCCAACTCGGGTCGTGCCAGCGTACTGGGGCACGATGTTCAAAGCGACTTTGCAGCAGCTCGCCGCGCCCTCGGGGTGGTGCCACAAGAGCTGGTGTTTGACCCCTTTTTCAACGTGCGTGAGGCGCTGGTTTTTCAGTCTGGCTATTTTGGCGTGCAACGCAATGACGCCTGGATCGACGAGCTGCTCGAAAGCCTGGGTCTAGCCGACAAGGCCAACGCCAACATGCGCACACTCTCGGGTGGCATGAAGCGGCGCCTGCTGGTGGCGTTGGCGCTGGTGCACAAGCCACCGGTGATCGTGCTCGATGAACCCACTGCCGGGGTCGATGTGGAGTTGCGCCAGACGCTCTGGCACTTCATCACCAAGCTCAACAAACAAGGCCACACTGTGTTGCTCACCACGCACTATCTGGAAGAAGCCGAAGCCTTGTGCGGACGTATCGCCATGCTGAAAACAGGCAAAGTGGTAGCGCTTGACAGCACCAGCGCACTGCTCAGTGCCGCATCGGGCAATGTATTGCGCTGCTCGGTAAATGGCGATTTGCCAGTTGCACTCCAGCGCATGGCGCGTGTCACCGGTCGGGTGGTTCAGTTGCCAGCAAAAGATGCCCTGGCCGTCGAACATTACCTGGTGCAGCTGCGCCAGGCTGGCCTGACTGTGCAGGACATCGAGATTCGTCGCCCCGATCTGGAAGACGTCTTTTTGCAAGTGATGCAGCAGCACAGCGAGCCGCAACGGAGCCCCGCATGACCGGTTGGCAAATGCTGTTTTACAAAGAAGTGCTGCGCTTTGTGCGTGTTGCAGCGCAAACCATCACGGGCCCAGTGCTCACGGCCATGCTGTATTTGCTGATCTTTGGCCACGCGCTGGAAGCGCACGTCAAGGTTTATGACCAAGTCAGTTATACCGCCTTTCTGGTGCCTGGGCTGGCCATGATGAGCCTGCTGCAAAATGCCTTTGCCAACAGTTCATCGTCGCTGATTGCCAGCAAGGTCATGGGCAACCTGGTGTTTTTGCTGCTCACCCCACTGTCTGCCTGGCACTGGTTTATTGCCTATGTGGGCGCTGCCATCGTGCGCGGACTGGTGGTTGGGCTTGGCGTGCTGGGCGTGTCGTTGATTTTTACCGTGCCACCCCTGGCACAGCCGCTCTGGGCTATGGCTTTTGCCGTGCTGGGCGCTGCGCTGATGGGCGCTTTGGGCGTCGTGGCAGGTTTGTGGTCTGAAAAGTTTGACCAACTGGCCGCCTTTCAAAACTTTGTGGTGATGCCTATGACCTTTTTGAGTGGCGTGTTTTATTCGATTCACACACTGCCCCCGTTTTGGCAAACCGTGAGCCATTTCAACCCATTTTTCTACATGATTGATGGTTTTCGCTATGGCTTTTTTGGCATCAGCGACATCACACCCTGGTTGAGTCTGTCCATCGTGACGGGTGCTACGCTAGGTGTTTGCGCATGGGCTCTGCTGCTGCTGCGTGCAGGCTACAAAATCCGTTCCTGATTTTTTTCAAATAAACCTTTCGGGGCTACGTGACCGATCTGCCCCACCCATCAAATATGACTATGAATGCTGAACAAATCAAACAAATTATTGCCGCCGGCCTGGTCTGCGAGCACATCACGCTCGACGGAGACGGTCGGCACTGGTATGCCACCATCGTCTCAGCCGAATTTGAAGGCAAGCGCGCCATTGCGCGTCATCAGCGCGTGTATGCCACTCTGGGCAACAAAATCACCACCAACGAAGTACATGCCTTGTCCATGAAAACTTTCACACCTTCTGAATGGGCCGCACAGTCCGTCTAACTTTCATGCGCTCTCATGACACCCCAAATAATGAAACTGTTCGCCCTGAGCTTGTCGATGGGTGTTTCACCGTTAATCCATGGATAAATTACTGATTCGCGGGGGCCGTCCGCTGAACGGCACAGTGCGCATTTCAGGCGCAAAAAACGCCGCCCTACCCGAGTTGTGTGCTGCCCTGCTCACGGCTGAGCCGGTCACGCTGTGCAACGTGCCTCGTCTGCAAGACGTGATCACCATGCAAAAACTGATTCGCAACATGGGGGTGCATGTCGAGCGCCTGGAAAATGGCGACGTGGCCTTAAATGCCTGCGCTTTGACCCATCCCGAGGCACCCTACGAGCTGGTGAAAACCATGCGCGCCTCAGTGCTGGCTTTAGGGCCACTGCTAGCACGCTTTGGCCATGCCAAAGTTTCTTTGCCTGGCGGTTGTGCCATTGGCTCGCGCCCGGTCGATCAGCACATCAAAGGGCTAACCGCCATGGGTGCCGAGATTTCCGTGGAGCACGGTTACATGATGGCCAAGCTGCCCAGCGGGCGCACCCGACTCCAGGGCGCACGCATCGCCACTGACATGGTGACCGTCACGGGCACAGAAAATTTTTTAATGGCAGCCTGTTTGGCCGACGGTGAAACCATTCTGGAAAATGCCGCTCAAGAGCCCGAAATTCCCGATCTGGCCGAGATGCTGATCAAGATGGGCGCCCACATTGAAGGCCACGGCAGCAGTCGCATCCGCATCCAGGGCGTAGAAAAGCTGCACGGCTGCACCCATCAAGTAGTAGCCGACCGCATTGAAACTGGCACATTTTTATGCGCTGTGGCCGCCACCGGTGGTGCTGTGCTGGCACAGCACGGTCGCATCGATCACCTGGAAGCCGTGGTCGAAAAACTGCGCGATGCCGGTGTTTTGGTGACCTCTGTCGAGGGCGGCATCCGGGTGCAATCGGCAGGGGCCCGCCAACTCAAGGCGCAAAGCTTTCGCACCACCGAATACCCGGGATTTCCGACCGACATGCAGGCTCAATTCATGGCCTTGAATTGCATGGCGCACGGCACTGCCAAGGTGACTGAGACCATTTTTGAAAACCGCTTCATGCACGTCAACGAGTTGGTACGGCTGGGAGCAAACATCCAGATTGACGGCAAAGTGGCACTGGTCGAAGGTGTCCAAAATCTCTCGGGTGCCATTGTCATGGCCACCGATTTGCGCGCCTCGGCCAGTCTGGTCATTGCCGGTTTGGTGGCTGAAGGTGAAACACGGGTTGATCGCATTTATCACCTGGATCGTGGCTACGACCAGATGGAAACCAAATTGCGCGCCTTGGGCGCCGACATTGAACGGGTTAAATAGGCCACGCAAGGCTCTACACTCCTTGCCTGCCGCAGACCACCCCCAAATTTGCCACACCTCATGCAAGGTCAACTTTTCAGTCAGAATTTTTTGACCCTTGGGGTGTTTGAAACACCACCCTGGCAAGCCTTGGATGCGACAGAGTTCATCAAATTTGAGAGCACGCTGCGCACCATCTACGAGGGTTTAAGCACAGAATCAACCATCAACGAAGCGCAGACTGAAGCGCTGGTAATCAACAAAGTGCTGGTGGCGCTGGGCTGGAATGATGACTTTTTGCCACAAGTCAACCTCTCGGGCAAACGCCGCGAAGACGTGCCCGATTGCCTGCTATTTGCCGCACCCGAGCAAAAAGTGGCTGCGCTGGCCGAAACCAAAGATGACCGCCGCTACCGCCACGGCCTAGCCATTCTGGAAGCCAAACGCTGGTTGCGCCCGCTGGATCGGGGTGACAGCACAGAGGCCATTGACCCCGACGCGCCGTCGAGCCAAATGCTGCGCTACTTAAGCCGTGCCGATGTGGTGTCTGACCGCGCCGTCAAATGGGGCATGTTGACCAATGGCAACGTCTGGCGGCTGTATTGGCAAGATGCCCGCAGCCGCTCTGAAGATTTTTTTGAGGTGGATGTGGCGGCGGCGCTTGGCATTCAGGGCCTTCAACACGAGTTGGACGAAATCGCCCCTGCACACGCCCTGCGGCTGTTTTACTTGCTGTTTCAGCGGGAAGCGTTTTTGCCGCAAAACTGGGACAACGCTGGCCGAACTTTCCATGCCTATGCACTGAACCTCGCCCGGCTTTACGAAGAAAAAGTCTCGCAAGACCTGGGCGCAAGGGTGTTTACTGACATTTTCCCGCAGTTGGCTGATGCGCTGGCGCGGGGCGATTTGCAGGCCAGCACCCACGAGATCGGTTTTGGTCAGTTCAAACGCAAGCAATTCACCCCGGCGTATCTTGACGAAGTGCGTGAAGCCGCGCTGGTGCTGCTGTACCGCCTGCTGTTTTTGTTTTACGCCGAAGACCGCAACCTGCTACCCGTGAAAGACCCCCGGTATGCGCCCTACAGCGTGCGCCGTATCCGCGAAGAAGTGCGCGATAAGGTGGATGCGGGCACTCGGTTCTCAAAAACCATGATGTCAATTTGGTTGTCGCTACAGGGTGTGTTTCAGCTGATAGACAAAGGTGATGACGAGGTCGGAATGCCCGCCTATAACGGCGGCCTTTTTGATCGTGCTCGCGCGCCCATACTCGAACGGACTTTTGTCAAAGACGCGGTGATGGCACCCATCATCGATGCCCTGTCGCGCCGCACCGAAGACTTGCAGCACGGCTGGATCAACTACCGTGACCTTGCCGTGGCGCACCTGGGCAGCATTTATGAGCGCCTGCTGGAATACAGTCTGGTGCATGAGGTGCAGGCCAAAGACGACTACAAAGACAAACCCGAAATCAACCGCATAACCGCCGCCCCTGCCAGTTTTGCCCGCAAAGTTTCTGGCAGTTACTACACGCATGACGATCTGGTGCGCTTGATCTTGCGTGAATCGGTCGGACGACTCTGCTGCGAACGACAGGCCACCTTTGAAGCCCATCTGAAAAAGTGGCACAAAAAAGCTTCGCTTAACCCTGGTGACTGGGACAAACTGGACGCGCTTGACCCTGCAAGCGCCATGCTGGAACTCAAAATTTGCGACCCGGCCATGGGTAGCGGCCACTTTTTGGTGACCCTGGTAGATGACCTGGCTGATCGCGTGCTCGAAGCCATTGCAAGCGCCACCTTACATGTCAACGCTCAGCCCTGGGCCGCGCACCTGGTGGAAGCTGGCCGCCCATGGCAAAGCCCGTTGCTCCAACACGTGGCGGCCATTCGGCAAAGCATCAAGACCACCGCGTCTGAGCGCGGTTGGGCGGTGACCGACGCGCAACTTGATGACCGACACATCGTGCGCCGCATGATTTTGAAAAAATCCATCTTTGGCGTGGATAAAAACCCCATGGCCGTCGAGCTGGCCAAAACCGCACTGTGGCTGCACACCTTCACCGTGGGCGCACCGCTAAGCTTTCTCGACCATCACCTCAAAATTGGCGACAGCCTGCACGGCGAGCAACTGCCGCAGGTACAAGAAGATCTGCAAGCCCTGGGGGCGTTGCTGCTGCAAACCGAGTTTGACCGCCTCAAACGTGCTGCAACCCACTTGGCCCAAGTGGCTGACCAGACCGATGTGGACATGGCCGAGGCACAACTCTCCAAAGAGCTTGATGCCTTGGCCAATGCCGAGCTTGCTCCGCTGCATGCTGTGCTCGACTTTTGGCGATCCTTGCGCTGGATCATTCCCGGCTGGCCGGTGGCCAAAGTCAGCCAAATTGCCAACCTGCTCAAGCTGCCTAAAAAAGAAAATGAGCGCCTCGCAGGCCTGGCCGCCGGTTTGCACCCCGAGTACGCCGCCTTGCTCAAGCTGCTGGAGCCGGGTCAAAACCTGGTCACAGTTCTGGGTACGGGGCGCATGGAAGGCACAGACGCTGGCACTCAAGCCGTCAATGCCCTCATCACCCGCGCTCGCACTTTGGCCGCGCGTGAGACCTTTTTTCACTGGCACACCACTTTCCCACCGTGTTTGGCGCTGGCACGCACGGCGGCTTTGACGTGATGCTGGGCAACCCGCCGTGGGACCGCATCAAACTGCAAGAGGTGGAGTGGTTTGCCGAACGCAGCCCGGCTATTGCGGCACAACCTCGCGCGGCTGACCGCAAAAAGATGATTGCCGCGCTGCAAGGCGTGAACATGACGCAAACCGGCATCAATACCCCGCCCATGGTGGACTTGTGGGCGCAATACCAGGAGGCCAGTCAGCGTGCCGAAGCCAATGCCCGCGTGCTGGGCAACGGCAAGCTGGGCAGCACCGACTACCCTCTGCTGGGCGGTGGCGACATCAACCTTTACAGCCTGCTTGTCGAACGGGCGCAAGCCCTCATCAACCCGCATGGCATCGTGGCGCTGATCACGCCAAGCGGCATTGCGGCAGACAAAGGCGCAGCGGCATTCTTTCGCTCTATCAGCAGCACCGGCAAACTGCGTGCGCTGTTTGACTTTGAGAACCGCAAGGTGTTTTTTCCCGATGTGCACGCCAGTTTCAAATTTTGTGCGCTGGTCTTTGGCAGAGCACCTCGTTATCAAACAAAAGTGCATCTATCGCAGACGGAGCAAGCACAGGCAGCTATCCATATTGAATCTGTTGGGCTTGATAGCGAAACCAATTTCACTCCCGCGCAACCCCTGCCCAGCCGCTGCGCGTTTTACTTGCACAGCTTGGCTGAGCTGGATGAGCCGGGGCGCGAGCTGACGCTTAGCGCGCAAGACTTTGTGCGCGTCAACCCCAACACCGGAGCCGCACCCATCTTCAGAAACCAGCATGATGCCGACATCACCCTGGCGCTTTATGCCCGCCACCCGGTTCTGGTAAAGCATGGTGAGTGCAGTGAATCGCTAGGTCAGCAACCGGATGTGAAAGTTTGGCCAGTGAAATATGTCACCATGTTTCACATGACCAACGACTCCGGTCTGTTTCTGAAAGCTGATGAGCTGGCCGTTCAAGGCTGGCGACGCTCGGCGCTGAACCGTTGGGAAAAGCCTGCCACCTGCAAAGGAAAGACGACTCAGGCAGCGCTGCAGGCAGTGCCCCTGTACGAAGGCAAAATGGTGCAGATGTTTGACCACCGCGCAGCTGATGTGGTGGTTAATGAAGCCAATTTGAAGCGCGCTGCCCAGCAAGAAGCTATTTCGCAGTCAGAAAAAGCCAGCGCAGAACGATTCCCAGTACCTCAGTATTGGGTTAACACATCTGCGGTTACCCAAACCTGGGGCGGCGAGTGGTGCATTGCCTACAAATCTGTCACCGCACCAAGCAACATACGCACCATGATCGCTGCCATCGTGCCCCAATGCGGCGTGGGCAACAGCATGGCCATGCTGATTCCTGTGCACGCACAAGACCCGGACTACCCACGTTGGGCTGCGCTGCTGCTGGCCACGTTGAGCAGCATGGCATTTGACTTTGTGCTGCGTCAGAAAGTGCAAGGGCAAAACCTGAACTGGTTCATCGTCGAGCAGGCAGCCGTCATCGCCCCCGCCCGCTTTGACGAACCGCTCCCCGCTGCCTTCGCCGCCGCCATGCGTGCCGCCAAACTGATGAACGGCCACCACCCACACCCGACCGTGGCCGACTTTGTGCTGCCGCAGGTGCTGGCACTGACCTACACCGCGCACGACATGGCACCGTTTGCCCGCGACCTGGGTTTTGTCGATGCGCAAGGCCAAGTGTTGCCGCCGTTTGTGTGGAACGAGGACGAGCGCCGCGCCCGCATGGCAGCACTGGATGCCGTGTTTTTCTGGCTCTATGGACTCGATGCTGACGATGCCGCTTATATTCTGGACACTTTTCCGATCGTTCGCGAACAAGACAGCAAAACATTTGGCCGCTTCCAGACACAATCCGACATACTGAAGCTGTTGGCTGTTTTGAATGAGTGATGGACATAAAAGTGTCGAAAAGATAGTTGATAGTTTTGAGTTGGTAGTCGATAGTCGAACTACCGACTACCGACTAATTTTTAATAGCGCCTCACGCTTACTCCATAAGGGCTAGAAACCAAAATGATCACTATTGCATTGTCCAAAGGACGCATCTTTGAAGAAACCCTGCCGCTACTTAAAGCAGCCGGTATCGAGGTGCTGGAAGACCCCGAAAAATCGCGCAAACTGATTCTTACGACCAACCAGCCAGACGTGCGGGTGCTGGTGGTGCGCGCCACCGATGTGCCCACCTATGTGCAATACGGTGGAGCCGACATAGGTATTACAGGCAAAGACACCCTGCTGGAGCACGGTAGCCAGGGCTTGTATCAGCCGCTGGATTTGCAAATTGCCAAGTGCCGCATCAGTGTGGCGGTGCGCTCTGATTTTGATTACGCCTGCGCGGTCAAAAAAGGTTCGCGCCTGACCGTAGCGACCAAATACGTGGCCATTTCGCGCGACTTTTTTGCCAGCAAAGGCGTGCACGTCGATTTGATCAAACTCTATGGCAGTATGGAACTGGCGCCACTGGTGGGCATGGCTGATGCAATTGTCGATTTGGTCTCCACCGGCAACACACTCAAGGCCAACCATCTGGTGGAAGTTGAGCACATCATGGACATCAGCTCGCGCCTGGTGGTGAATCAGGCCGCCCTCAAGCTCAAGCAAACACCCATTCGGCGCATCATTGATGCGTTTGAGTCGGCTCTGAATCAGCCGGTCAATTGATGGGTTAAATCCCGTTCAAACTGTATCGACCCAAGCCATGAGCACCGTTAGAACAATAGAGCCAAGCCTATTGATCCGGCCCGATGATGTATTAAGTTCCGTTCGGGTTGAGTTTGTCGAAACCCTTCGACAAGCTCAGGGCGAGCGGTTGCAACTTCATCGGGCCGTAGCAATAGTTTCTAGCGACTTTTATCCATGAATTTGATAGCTACTCCCGCCCGCCTATCAAGCCTCGAGAGCACTTTTTATGCTAAATTCAAAGCGCGTGTACCCGATTCTGCCGGAACCCGTGTGGGTGTTAAAAACTCTGTACATTTCAGCCCATGATTGACCTCTATACCGCCGCCACACCCAACGGGCACAAAGTATCGATTGCACTCGAAGAGCTCGCCCTGCCCTACACGTTGCGCGTGCTTGACCTGACCCGGGGCGAACAAAAGCAGCCCGATTTTTTGGCAATCAACCCAAACGGACGCATTCCGGCTATCGTAGATCGCGACGAAGGCAACTTTGCCGTGTTCGAATCGGGCGCCTGCCTGATCTATTTGGCCGAAAAAACCGGCCAGCTGATGCCCACGGATGTCAAAGGCCGCTCGCGCGTGCTTCAGTGGCTGATGTTCCAGATGGGTGGTATTGGACCGATGATGGGGCAAGCCAATGTTTTTTATCGCTATTTTCCTGAAAAAATTCAAAGTGTCATCGATCGCTACCAAGGCGAAAGCAAACGCCTTTTCCGTGTACTTGACAGCCATCTCAAAGAGCACGAATACCTAGCTGGGGACTACTCAATAGCCGATATCGCCAATTGGGCCTGGGTGCGCACGCATCGCTGGTCGGGGGTAGAGCTGGACGACCTACAACACCTGAAGCGCTGGCGCGACCAAGTGCGCGCTCGTCCAGCGGTGCAACGTGGCATTCTGCAACCTGCATCCAGCATGGACGCTCGTCTTGACAACGCGGAACAAGCCCGACAATTTGCCGAAGGTGCGCGCAAAATGCTCGAACAAGGTCAATCCAAAATGAAAGGGCAGTAAAAATGAAACTATATGTTGCGCAACGCGCACCCAACCCGCGCCGAGTCACCATGTTCATGGTTGAAAAAAATATCACCAACATTGATCTGGTGAATGTTGATTTGAACGCACTGGAGCATAAAGGTGAAGCCTATCGTGCCAAAAGCCCGCTGGCGAAAGTGCCTGCGCTCGAGCTGGATGATGGCCGTGTTTTAACCGAAACACGCGCTATTTGCACCTATCTAGAAGGTCTTTATCCAACGCCCAATTTGATGGGTCTGAATTTTGAAGAACAAGCCTTCATTGAGATGGCAGACCGTCGCGTTGAATGGTCACTGCTGATGGGGGTGGCGAACTCTGTGCGACACACGCATCCGGGCTTGGCCGTGCTGGAGCAGCCGCAGTTTGCTGATTTTGGTCACTCGCAAGCGAAAAAAGTGCTCGAAGCCGCACAATGGTTTGACCATGTACTCGAACATCAGGACTGGATGGCCGGGTCGCGTTTTAGCATTGCCGACATCACGGCGTTTTGTGCCATTGAATTTGCCAAACTGATGAAGTTCAGCCCGGCTAAAGCTGGCTTGCCGGCTTTGCAGGCTTGGCGTGACCGGGTTGCAAGCAGACCCAGTGCCAAAGCGCAATAAATAGGGCTCTTATTGCCAAAGACCCTGCAGAACCTGATCAACCGAGCCCGACTGCAGCACCTCGCCGTCTTTCATCACCAGCACTTGGTGCGCCATGGCGCGGATCACATCCACATCGTGGGTGATGAGCAAATAACTCAAGCCACGCTCACGCTGCAAAGTTTGCAGCAGTTGCAGCACCTGTTTTTGCACCGTCACATCCAACGCACTGGTGGGTTCATCCAGCACCAAAATGCGCGGTTTAACGATCAAGGCACGAGCAATGGCCAGGCGCTGACGCTGTCCGCCCGAAAATTCATGCGGGTAGCGCTGCAAAGTTTGCTGCATGAGCACAGCGTCATCAGCACCCAGCCCGACTTCGCGCAAAGCAGCGATCACGCGTTGCTGGCGCTCAACCTTACTCAAACCGGGTTCATGCACCCCCAACCCCTCACCGACGATTTCTTCCACCGTCATGCGCGGCGACAGTGACGAGAACGGGTCTTGAAAAACCACCTGAACCTGTCGGCGTAAGGCTTGGTTGCGCTTGCTGTGCGAACTCCAGTGCTGGCCCAACATCTGTAACTCACCTTGAAACGGCAACAAACCCAACGCAGCCAAGGCCAAACTGGACTTACCCGAACCGGATTCACCGATGACCCCCAAAGTCTGCCCAGGCAGCAAATCAAAATCAGCGCCCTGCACGGCCACGAACTCACCGCGCTTAAACCAGCCTTGCAGCCCCGGCAGCGGGACAGGGTAGCGCACCTTTAGGCCACGCGCTGACATCACCGACGTTGAGTCTGCTGTAGCTGTCGGCGCCGCAGCATCGCGCTCGGGTTTACTGGCAATCAAGCGCTGGGTGTAGCTGTGCTGGGGTCGGGCAAACACTTCGGCGGTGGCACCTTGTTCGACCACATGGCCGTTTTCCATCACGATCACACGGTCGGCAAAGCGCCGCACCAGATTCAAGTCGTGCGTGATGAGCAGCACTGCCATGCCATTTTTTTCTTGCAGACGTGCCAGCAATTCCAAAATTTGCCCGCGCAGGCTCACATCCAGCGCGGTGGTGGGCTCATCAGCGAGCAACAACTTAGGCTGGCACGCCAGCGCCATGGCGATCATGGCTCGCTGACGCTGGCCACCGCTGAGTTGGTGGGGGTACGAATTAGCACGCCGCTGGGCTTCTGGGATACCCGTTTGAGCTAGCAATTCAATAGCTGCTTGTACAGACTGGGCGGGCGCTAGAGCCTTTTTTAGCACAAGTACTTCGGCAATTTGTTGGCCGACGGTCATGAGTGGATTCAGCGCCGTCATGGGCTCCTGAAAGATCATGGCGATGTCTTTGCCCCGAATGGTACGTAGCTCGCGCTCTTCTAAAGAGAGCAGGTTACGCCCATTGAATAAGGCTTGTCCGCCAATTTCGGCGTTAGCAACTAGCCGCAACAAGCTCAAAGCCGATACCGTTTTACCCGAACCCGATTCGCCCACCAAGGCCACCTTTTCGCCAAGCGCAATCGAGAAATCAATGCCATGCACCACCTCAACGCCAGCAAACGCCACCGTGAGATTCTGCACGGTCAATAGCGGTTGGGGCTGCGCCAGCCCTTCGACAAGCTCAGGGCGAACGGTGGGTGCCAGGTTATCGGTGTGGGACGCGTTCATTGTTCGGCTTTTCTTGGGTCGAGCGCATCGCGCAATGCATCGCCCATAAAGGTCAGCAACAGCAAAGTGATCACCAGCACGGCAAAGGTAGCCAGCGAAATCCACCAGGCGTCGATGTTGTTTTTGCCTTGCGACAGCAGTTCACCCAAAGAGGGTGTTCCCGGTGGCACACCCAGCCCCAAAAAATCGAGCGAGGTCAGCGCCAAGATCGCCCCACTCATGCGAAACGGCAAAAATGTCACCACCGGTGTCAAACTGTTGGGCAGCAGATGGCGTGTGATGATGTGCCAATTGCTCACACCCAACGAGCGCGCGGCACGCACATAGTCGAGCTGCCGGTTGCGCAAAAACTCGGCGCGCACATAGTCCGACAAGCCCATCCAGCCAAACAGACTGAGCAAGATCAGCAGCAGCCCCAGGCTGGGTGAAAACACGGCGCTGAAAATAATCAACAGATAGAGCTCGGGCATGGAACCCCAGATTTCGATGAAGCGCTGAAACGCCAGGTCGGTCTTGCCACCAAAAAACCCCTGCAGCGCCCCGGTGATGATGCCCAACAGGGTGCCGGTGAAGGTGAGTGCCAGCGCAAACAAGACGCTCACGCGAAAACCATAAATCAATTGCGCCAGCAGGTCGCGCCCGCGGTCGTCGGTGCCCAGCCAGTTGTCGGCCGTGGGTGGCGACGGGTTGGGTGCTTTGGCAAAATAATTCAGCGTTTTGGGGCCATAGGGGTTGGGAGCAAATAGCGCCCAATTGCCATCCTGCGCCAGTCGCTCGCGAATGAAGGGGTCGAGGAAATCGGTAGCCGTATCAAAATCGCCGCCAAAAGTTTTCTCGGGGTAGTCTTTGAGCATCGGGAAATATGTCTGACCCTGGTAGCGCAGCAAAAGCGGCCGATCGTTGCTAATCAGCTCAGCCATCAGGCTCAGACCCACCAGCAGGCAAAACGCCAGCAAGCTCCAGTAGCCCAGGCGGTTGCGTTTAAAGCGCAGCCAGGCGCGCCGGGCAGGGCTCAGGCTCAGCGTTGGTGCCTTTGAGATCGTGGGTTCTGGAATCAACTTACTCATCGTCCTTGCGCGGCAGTTCCAGGATGAGCTCGACCCGCCGATTGGCACTCTGACCTTCGAGCGTGCTATTGGATGCAATCGGTCGGGTATCGGCATAACCAATAGCACGTAGTCGCCCAGGCTGGACGTTGCGGGTTTGCAGGTGTCGCACCACACTGGCGGCTCGACCGGCTGAAAGCTCCCAATTGGATGGATATTTGACCGTGTTAATGGGGGTCGTATCAGCATGACCTTCCACCACAATGTTGTAGTCTTTGGCCACAGCAAAACTAGGCAGCAGCGTGTCTAACAGGTCCAGACCTTCTGCCGTCAGACCTACATCTCCCGAGGCAAACAGCAACTCGCTGCTGATGCGAAAGCGCACCGTACTGGCCCCCTTGATCACCTCCACTTTCGCACCCAACTGATCAACCCGCAACTCCTTTAACGGATGGGGCGGGCGCAGCGGCGGAACAATGCTGCCTGTTGCCGACAAGGGTAAAGCACCCGGCGCAACGGCAGCATTCACCATACCGGATTGACTTGCCAGTGCAGGTTTTGGCTTGAAGCCAGCAGGCTCACTGAAAGACAGCATGACCATCATCATGACCAACAGCAGAGTGACCAGATCCATGTACGTCAGCAGCCAGCTATTGTCTTCAGTGGCGTAAATATCCTCTTGCTGCCAATGAGCAAAACGGCCTTCGTGCATGCTTCTTTTCTTTTGCATGGCGCGCGCAGCCAACAGGTCAGCCATACTGGGTTTCCAGGCCCGCCGGTAGTCAATATAGTCCAATTTATCGGGCATTCGGTCACCCCTTGGACGAAGGTGCTGCGTCAGCACTGCTGTGCTTGGGCACAGAGGCATCAAAAATCTCGTTTTCGTAATGCGCCACAAAAGATTTCAGGGTCTCGCGCATGAGCGTCGGGCTGCTTTTGGCACACATCATGGAAATACCTTGCAGCACCATGTTCATCAAAATCAAACGCTGCTCGGTTCGGCGTTCGAGCTTGACCGCAACCGGTCTGAACAGCAGGTTCGACAACAAAATGCCATACAGGGTGGTCATCAAGGCCAGTGCCAAATTGCCACCAAAGGCTTGCATGTTGCCATTGCCCATGTTGCCCATCACGTTGACCAAACCGACCAAGGTGCCCAGCATGCCAAAGGCGGGGGCATAGTTTGCCATCAGACGAAATAACTGAGCCTCGGCGGCCTCACGGGTGCGCAAACGCGAAATGCGCCATTGCAACAAATCCAAAATGTCTTGCTCGGGTACCCGATCGATCATTAATTGCACGCCGGTGCGCAAAAACGGGTTGCTCACACTGGCGAGAGCTTGCTCCACCGCATGCGGATCGCCATGAACCCAGATTTTGGCGATCTGCACCAGTTCATTGATGTCGTTTTGCGTGTCGAGGTGCTCGTCACGCAGCACGGTACGAAACAGCCCAAAGATACGCATCACATCCCTGAGCGGATAGCTCAGAAATGTGGCTGCCACGGTGCCGCCTAATACGATGGCCAGACTGGGCCAATCCAGATACAGCTTGGGATCATCTGCTGCAAAAAACAAGATGACTCCCATCAACAAAGCGCTGACCACAATACCAATCAAGGTGGAAGGATTCATCCAAAAACTCCTGAAAACGGCACAGATCGTGTCACAGACGATTGTGCAAGCTAATCAAACTTGACACGTGGATCGACCCAAACATAGGACAAATCTGAGATCAGTTTGGTCAATAAGCCGATCAAGGTAAAGAAATACAGCGTGCCCAACACCACCGGGTAGTCGCGCCGAATCACGCTCTCGTAACTCAGCAGCCCCAAGCCATCGAGCGAAAATAGCGTCTCAATCAGCAACGAGCCAGTAAAAAACGCCCCAATAAAAGCCGCCGGAAAACCGGTGATGATGGGAATCAGCGCATTGCGAAACACATGCCCCCACAAGACTTGGCGCTCATCGAGTCCTTTGGCGCGCGCGGTGACCACATATTGCTTGCGAATTTCTTCAAGAAAAGCGTTTTTGGTCAACATGGTGGTGACGGCAAAACTGCCCAGCACCATCGCCGTGACCGGCATGGCGATGTGCCACAGGTAATCCACAATGCGTGCACCCCAAGTCAGTTCATCCCAGTTGCTGCTGGTCAGGCCGCGCAGCGGAAACCACTGTAACTGCCCGCCAAAAATCACCAACAAGGCCACACCCAGTACAAAGCCAGGAATGGCGTAACCCAGCAACACCAGCAGCGTGGTGACAAAGTCAAAACGTGAGCCAGCGCGCACGGCTTTGGCCACACCCAAAGGCACAGCGATCAAATAGCTGATAAAAAATGTCCACAACCCCAGGCTGATCGACACCGGCAACTTCTCCCACATCAAATCGGCGACGCTTTTGTTCTGAAAAAAGCTTTTGCCTAAATCAAAGCAGGCAAACTGACCCAACATTTGAAAAAAACGTTCGTGCGCCGGCTTGTCAAATCCATACAGCGCTTTGATCTGCTCAATGCGTTTGGGATCAACGCCTTGCGCGCCACGGTAACTTAAGCCCCCACTTTCCGCAGCCGCACCCTTGCCGGTGCCCGCCTTGGCCTCAGCCAGAAACTGCTCGACCGGGCCACCGGGCACAAACTGGATCACCACAAAAGTCAGCAGTAACACCCCCAACAGCGTGGGAATCATCAGCAACAAACGTTTGAGGATGTAACTCAGCATGGATTTAACGCAGCCAACTCAATAACTGGACTCTATTGCCGCAGCACATCTGCACCCGCTGGCACTATGAACTCAAAGGCATTGGCAGGCAAGTGTGGATTCACTTGCCATTGTTTAAAGTTTAATACCGAGCGCTGGCCAAAATTGTCAAGAATTTCGAGTACCTCCAAAGTGCTGCTTGAGGCAGTGACACCCGCGCCATCACGCAGCCCCACACGTACCGACTGCAACTGACCATCTTTGCCTTTGGGGGTGGCGATCACCCACTGCAAGCCATCTTTGTCGGGTGCTTCAGTCAGCACAAAATCGGCTTGCAAGGCTTGCAAATCAACCGCAGAAGCAATCAGCGTGGCAGGGGTAGAGCCGAGCACCTGAGATTGTTTGCGCGCTGTTACCTGGTTTAAATCAATGTCATAAAGCCACAGAGTCTGGCCGTCAGCGACGATGGTTTGGGCAAATGGCTTTGCATAATTAAATCGAAAGCGACCCGGCCTGACAAACTCAAACTGACCGTTCGAGGTTTTCACGCGTGGTGCCTGTCCCTCTTTGGCTGGTGAGGTCACGACCTGAATAAAATCAGCGCGGCCAGACTTCACCGTTTTTACAAAAATCTCCAAGCTTTTAATGCCTGTAGCGCTTGCGGCACATGCACTAACAGCTATAGCTATTGCAGCAATAAATTGAATCAAATAAAACCTCATTCGTTGCGTGTCGGCACCAATATCTCGCGCTGACCACTGTTGCTCATGCTGCTAACCAAACCGGCTTTTTCCATGTCTTCGACCAGTCGGGCGGCACGGTTGTAGCCAATTTTCAGATGCCTTTGCACCAGTGAAATGCTAGCTTTGCGGTTTTTCAGCACCACCTCAACCGCCTGGTCATACAGCGGGTCTTTTTCACCACCGGCAGCACCTGCTTCACCCAGACCTTCGGCGTCTTCGTCAACGGTACCACCTTCCAGAATACCTTCAATGTAATTGGGCGCGCCCTGACTCTTGAGGTAAGTCACCACACGGTGCACCTCTTCGTCGCTGACAAAGGCTCCGTGCACGCGTATCGGCAAACCTGTGCCGCTGGGCATATAAAGCATGTCGCCCATCCCCAGCAAAGCCTCTGCACCCATTTGATCCAAAATGGTTCGGCTATCAATTTTGCTGCTGACCTGAAACGCAATACGGGTCGGAATATTCGCCTTGATCAGCCCGGTGATCACATCCACGCTCGGACGCTGGGTCGCCAAAATCAGGTGAATACCGGCAGCACGGGCTTTTTGCGCCAATCGGGCAATCAACTCTTCAATTTTCTTGCCAACCACCATCATCAGATCGGCCAATTCATCGATCACCACCACGATGTGCGGCAGACGATCCAAGGGTTCGGGCGCTTCGGGCGTGAGGCTAAACGGGTTGCCAATGGGCTCGCCGCGCGCTTTGGCTTCGAGCATCTTGGTGTTGAAACCCGCCAGGTTGCGCACGCCCATTTTGCTCATCAACTTGTAACGGCGCTCCATCTCAGCAACGCACCAGGTCAGGCCATTGGCTGCCTGCTTCATATCGGTCACCACCGGGCACAGCAAGTGCGGGATGCCTTCATAAACCGACATTTCGAGCATCTTCGGGTCAATCATTAGCATGCGTACATCGTGCGCCTCGGCCTTGTAAAGCAGACTCAATATCATGGCGTTAATACCCACCGATTTACCCGAGCCGGTGGTACCTGCCACCAAGACGTGCGGCATTTTGGCCAAATCAGCCACCACGGGGTTGCCAATAATGTCTTTGCCCAGACCCATGGTGAGCATGGATTTGGCTTCGTTGTAGACACTTGACCCCAAAATTTCAGACAGTTTGATGGTTTGCCGCTTGGCATTGGGCAACTCTAGTGCCATGGTGGTTTTGCCTGGAATCGTCTCAACCACACGAATCGACAGATC
>CAIYYA010000152.1 GCA_903930255.1 uncultured beta proteobacterium | reverse complement strand
GGTGATGCGCGCATGAAATTTGACGTGCGCTACTATCTCATCGCTATTCTATTTATCTTGTTTGATCTGGAAACTGCGTTGCTATTTCCTTGGGCTGTTGTGTTAAAGGATTTAGGACTTTATGGTTTTTTGGTCGGACTTGAGATTGTGACAATCCTGACGATTGGGTTTGTTTATATGTGGCTAAAAGGCGCCTTGGACTGGGAGTAATGCGATGATTGAAGGTATTCTCAAAGAAGGCTTTGTTACGACGAGTTTCGATAGCGTTGTGAATTGGGCTAAAACCGGTTCGGTTTGGCCAATGACCTTTGGATTGGCTTGCTGTGCGGTCGAGATGATGCATGCGGCCGCTGCGCGTTATGACATAAGCCGATTTGGTGCCGAGGTTTTTCGGCCAAGTCCGCGCCAATCCGATTTGATCATTGTTGCGGGTACATTGACAAACAAAATGGCTCCGGCCTTTCGCAAGGTTTATGACCAGATGGCTGAACCTCGCTGGGTGATCAGTATGGGTTCATGTGCTAACGGAGGCGGTTACTATCACTATAGTTATTCTGTTGTGCGTGGGTGTGATCGGATCGTTCCGGTTGATGTATACGTCCCAGGTTGTCCTCCTACAGCAGAAGCGTTGATCTATGGAATTTTGCAGTTGCAACGAAAAATTCGGCGTACGCAAACAATTGCCCGAGTTTGAGGTACCAAGTATGACAACATATTGTGTTTCGCCAGAGAGTATCAAGTCAGCAGTTAGCCAAGCTTTAGGCTCGTTCGCCAAGCAAATTTCGATTCAGCTGGATCAAGTTACGGTTGTAATCGACGCTGCCAATTATTTGACAGCGGTGCTTGCACTGCGTGATGCGCCATCATGCAAATTTGAGCAGCTGATCGATCTTTGTGCGATTGATTATTCAGAATACCCCAAGGGGTCGCCAGATGGTTTGCGTTTTTGTGTCGTGTTGCATTTGTTGTCGGTCAGTTTGAACCAACGGTTGCGTGTCAAAGTGTATGTGCCGAATGATGTTGCGCCGATGCTCCCCAGCTTGATTCATGTTTGGAGTGCGGCTAACTGGTTTGAACGTGAAGCCTTTGACTTATTTGGTATTGTTTTTGAAGGGCACAATGATTTACGCCGAATTTTGACGGATTATGGTTTTATTGGTTATCCATTTCGTAAAGATTTTCCGTTATCTGGTCATGTTGAAATGCGGTATGACGCTGAACAAAAGCGTGTTGTTTACCAGCCCGTGACAATTGAGCCACGCGAAATTACTCCACGTATTGTCCGAGAAGAAAACTACGCAGGCATGCACAAGGCGGTTTGAGCTATGGCAGAAATTAAAAACTACACCCTCAATTTCGGTCCGCAGCATCCAGCTGCGCATGGTGTTTTGCGTTTAGTGTTAGAGCTTGATGGCGAGGTCATTCAGCGTGCGGATCCGCACATTGGGTTGTTGCATCGGGGTACTGAAAAACTTGCAGAAAGTAAAACATTTTTGCAGGCCTTGCCTTATATGGATCGGCTTGATTACATGTCGATGATGTGTAATGAGCAAGCTTACTGTCTGGCAGTTGAAAAAATGCTTGGTTTGGAAGTGCCTGAGCGAGCTCAATATATTCGTGTCATGTTTTCTGAAATCACGCGTTTATTGAACCATTTGTTGTGGGTTGGCGCACACGCAATTGATTGCGGAGCCATGACTGTCATGCTCTTCGCCTTTCGTGAGCGCGAGGATTTGCTGGATATGTATGAGGCCGTCAGTGGTGCACGTATGCATGCGGCTTATTTCCGTCCTGGCGGTGTTTATCGTGACTTGCCCGATACTATGCCAAATCATGTTCCCAACAAAATTCGCAGTGCCAAGTCAACGCAAGCACTCAATCGAAATCGTGCTGGAAGTTTGTTAGATTTTATAGACGACTTCACGCAGCGTTTCCCGACCTATTTGGGCGAATACCATACCTTATTGACAGATAACCGTATTTGGAAGCAACGCACGGTTGGCATCGGTGTTGTATCGCCTGAGCGAGCGCTTAATTTAGGATTCACGGGGCCAATGCTCCGTGGCTCAGGTATTGCTTGGGATCTGCGCAAAAAGCAGCCCTATGAAATCTACGACAAAATCGATTTCGATGTTCCAGTAGGTAAAACAGGCGATACCTATGACCGATATCTGGTTCGTATGGAGGAGATGAAACAATCCAATCGCATCATCAAACAATGCGTTGATTGGCTGCGTGTAAATCCAGGACCGGTTATCACGGCAAACCATAAAATTGCGCCACCTGATCGTGAGTCCATGAAAACCAACATGGAAGATTTGATTCATCACTTCAAATTATTCTCCGAGGGTTTTTGTGTTCCGGTCGGTGAAACCTATGCTGCAATTGAGCATCCGAAGGGTGAGTTTGGCATTTATATTGTTAGTGATGGTGCCAATAAACCTTACCGACTAAAGATACGCCCGCCTGCTTTTGTGCATCTGGCGGCGTTAGATGAAATGGGCAAAGGGCACATGATTGCTGACGCTGTTGCCATTATCGGTACGATGGACATTGTGTTTGGGGAAGTGGATCGATGATTTCAGAAGAATCCAAAGTGCGCTTTGCACGCGAAGTCGCCAAATATCCGGCGGATCAAAAACAGTCAGCTGTGATGGCCTGCTTGGCGATTGCACAGCAAGAGTTGGGCTATGTCAGCGAAGACGCAGAGCGCTCAATTGCTGATTACCTCGGCATGCCGGTGATGGCTGTGCACGAGGTGACCAGCTTTTACAACATGTATAACCAGCGTCCTGTTGGCAAGTTCAAACTTAATGTCTGTACGAATTTGCCGTGCCAATTGCGCGAAGGTGTTAGTACCTTGAAATACCTTGAAAAAAAACTGGGTGTTTCAATTGGGGAAACGACCTCTGATGGCTTATTTACCTTGCAGCAAAGTGAGTGTTTAGGTGCCTGTGCGGATTCACCGGTCTTATTGGTAAATGATCGTTCTATGTGCAGCTTTATGACGGCTGATAAATTAGATCAGCTGGTTGATGCCTTGCGTGCCTTGGGAGACAAAGAATGACAGCGCAGCATATTCTTTCCCAATTCCGTTCAACAGGTGTTTCAACTTGCTTTCATGATCGCCACATTCAGCCACAAATATTGGCTGATCTGAATGGCAACAATTGGCGCTTGAAAGACTACGAAGCGCGAGGAGGCTATCAGGCTTTGCGCAAAATTTTGGGTGCTGATGGCTCGGAACCAATGTCACAAGATCAGGTCATTGCAACTGTCAAAGAGTCTGCTTTACGGGGTCGTGGCGGGGCTGGCTTTCCGACCGGTCTCAAATGGAGTTTTATGCCAAGGCAGTTTCCCGGCAACAAGTACTTGGTTTGTAATTCAGACGAGGGTGAGCCGGGAACTTGCAAAGATCGTGAAATTCTGGAATTCAATCCACATATTGTCATTGAAGGTATGGCAATTGCAGCTTTTGCAATGGGAACCTCGGTTGGGTACAACTATATTCATGGTGAAATTTTTGCGACTTATGAACGCTTTGAAGAGGCATTAGAAGAGGCTCGGTCAGCGGGGCTTTTGGGCAACAAAATTCTAGGTTCAAATTTTTCATTTCAGTTGCATGCCGCACATGGATTTGGTGCCTATATCTGCGGTGAAGAAACAGCTCTACTCGAATCCCTTGAAGGGAAAAAGGGTCAACCTCGATTCAAACCCCCTTTTCCTGCAAGTTTTGGCTTATACGGTAAGCCGACTACCATTAACAACACAGAAACATTTGCGGCTGTTCCTTGGATAATTCGCAATGGCGGAGCCGCTTATCTGGCTTGTGGCAAACCGAACAACGGTGGTACCAAAATTTACTCTGTGAGTGGGGATGTCGAGTTGCCTGGAAATTTTGAGGTTCCAATGGGGACACCTTTTGCAACATTGCTTGAATTGGCAGGGGGTGTTCGGAAAGGCCGCCAGCTTAAGGCAGTGATTCCTGGCGGATCATCTTCTCCCATTTTGCCTGCGTCCATTATGATGGATTGCACCATGGATTACGACTCGATTGCCAAGGCTGGCTCAATGCTTGGTTCAGGTGCTGTTATCGTCCTAGATGACAGTCGCTGCATGGTAAAAAGCTTGCAGCGCTTGAGCTACTTCTATATGCACGAGTCTTGCGGCCAATGTACACCGTGTCGTGAAGGAACAGGTTGGTTGTATCGCATGGTTGATCGCATTGAAAATGGTGAAGGCCGAGCAGCTGACCTAGAGTTGCTCAATTCTGTTTCTGAGAACATACAAGGACGAACTATTTGCGCATTGGGTGATGCTGCTGCCATGCCTGTTCGTGCCATGCTAAAGCATTTCACACCTGAATTTGAATACCACATTAAGCACAAGACCTGTATGGTCCCAGCCTACGTTTGAGCGAGTCACAAGATGATTGAAATTGAACTCGACGGAAAAAAAGTAGATATCGCTGAGGGCAGCACTGTGATGCATGCCGCTGAAAAGGCCGGCACCTACATCCCGCATTTTTGTTATCACAAAAAATTGAGCATTGCTGCAAGCTGTCGCATGTGTCTTGTGGACATTGAAAAAATGCCCAAACCCATGCCAGCTTGTGCGACAGCGGTAACACAAGGCATGGTGGTACGAACACAAACTGACAAAGCTATCAAGGCACAACAGTCTGTGATGGAGTTCTTGCTTATTAACCACCCTTTGGATTGTCCTATTTGTGATCAGGGCGGTGAGTGTCAGTTGCAAGATTTAGCAGTTGGTTACGGTGGAACCGTTTCGCGTTACCAAGAGGAGAAACGCGTTGTTTTGCACAAAGATGTAGGACCTCTGATTTCCATGCAGGAAATGAGCCGTTGTATTCATTGCACGCGCTGTGTTCGTTTTGGTCAGGAAATTTCCGGTGTAATGGAATTGGGCATGTCGCACCGGGGTGAGCATGCTGAAATCGAAACCTATGTTGGGCAGTCAATCGACTCCGAGTTGTCTGGAAACATGATAGACATTTGTCCAGTTGGTGCACTTACCAGTAAACCCTTTCGTTACAGTTCACGTACTTGGGAACTGTCCCGCCGCAAATCAATAAGTCCGCATGATTCGACTGGAACCAATTTAATTGTGCAGGTCAAAAATAACAAGGTCATGCGCGTTTTACCTTTGGAGAATGAGGCCGTTAATGAGTGCTGGCTGGCCGATCGCGATCGCTTTTCGTATGAGGCCTTAAATAGTGCTGATCGTCTGACGAGTCCGATGCTTAAGCAGGGTGGCGTGTGGAATGTTGTCGATTGGCAAACTGCGTTGGAATACGTTGCACATGGGTTGCAAAGTATTAAAGCGACTCACGGAGCCGCTTCGATTGGAAGCTTGGTAAGCTCTCACAGCACTCTCGAAGAACTTTATCTTGCCGGCACTTTTGTGCGGGCATTGGGCAGCGAAAATATTGACTATCGCTTGCGCAACTCCGAGTTCCCTACTACGCAGGAAGGTGTGCGCTATTTGGGAATGTCGATAGCTGATCTGTCACATTTGCAGCAGGTACTGGTGATAGGTTCCAATTTGCGCAAAGATCATCCATTGTTTGCACAGCGTATTCGGCAAGCTGTTCGTGCTGGCTGTGCAGTCAATGTTATCCATTCAAGTCCTGCTCATTGGGCTATGCATTTGTCGCAAACCTTGATTACACCTGCAGCAAACTGGGTGCAGTCATTGGCCGATATCGCTGTAGCCATTGCTCAGGACAAAAATATTCAAGCACCACATCATGGTCAAGTCACTTCAAATGCCAAAGCTGTTGCTCGTGCTTTGCTGAGCGGCGACAAAAAGGCCATATTGTTGGGCAACGCAGCGGCACATCATGCCCAAGCAACACATTTGCTGGCACTTGCGCAATGGATTGGTTTGCAAACCGGTGCAAAAGTCGGATATTTGACTGAAGCTGCCAATACGGTGGGTGCCCAATTTGTCGGTGCACTCCCAGGCGTTGGTGGTATGAATGCCGAAAAAATGCTTTCGGGTGCATTAAAAGCAACCATTCT
>CAIYYA010000151.1 GCA_903930255.1 uncultured beta proteobacterium | reverse complement strand
GGTCGAGACGGTCTCGGGGTTGCAGTTGACCATGATGGTCTCATAGCCGTCTTCACGCATGGCCAGAGCGGCGTGCACGCAGCAGTAGTCAAACTCAATACCCTGACCAATCCGGTTGGGGCCACCACCCAGCACCATGATTTTTTTGCGGTTACTCGGGTCTGCTTCACACTCGGCACCTTCGGCTTCGTAGGTCGAATAAAGGTAGGCCGTGTTGGTGGCGAATTCGGCGGCGCAGGTATCCACCCGCTTATAAACCGGTCGCACGCCCAGCGCATGGCGACGTGCCCGCACGGCGGTATCGCTGGTTTTGAATTGCTTGGCCAGGCGACGATCAGAAAAGCCTTTTTGCTTGAGTGCGCGCAAGGTTGCAGCGTCAATACTGTCCAGCGCTGTGCCAATGGCAGGCTGCGGCAGGCGTTCAATTTCGAGTTCGATCTTGACGATTTGTTCGATTTGAATCAAAAACCAACGGTCAATTTTGGTGATGTCAAACACCTCATCAACGCTCCAGCCCGCAGCAAACGCATCACCTACATACCAGATGCGCTCGGGACCGGGCTCACCCAACTCTTTTTCGAGCAACTCGCGGTCTTGCGTTTTCTCGTTCATACCATCCACACCGACCTCAAGGCCGCGCAGTGCTTTTTGGAACGACTCTTGAAAGGTGCGCCCCATCGCCATCACCTCGCCCACGCTCTTCATTTGGGTGGTGAGACGGCTGTCTGCCGCCGGGAATTTTTCAAAAGCAAAGCGCGGGATTTTGGTCACCACGTAGTCGATGCTGGGCTCAAAGCTGGCGGGGGTGGCACCGCCGGTGATTTCGTTCTTAAGTTCGTCCAGGGTGTAACCCACGGCCAGCTTAGCCGCCACCTTGGCAATCGGGAAACCAGTGGCTTTGGAAGCCAGTGCGCTGGAACGGCTGACGCGCGGATTCATCTCGATGACGACCATGCGGCCATCAGCCGGGTTGATGGAAAACTGCACATTGGAGCCTCCCGTATCCACACCAATTTCGCGCAGCACCGCCAGCGAGGCATTGCGCAGGATTTGATATTCTTTGTCGGTCAGGGTTTGCGCTGGGGCCACGGTGATGGAGTCACCCGTGTGCACACCCATCGGGTCGAGGTTTTCGATCGAGCAGACGATGATGCAGTTGTCGGCGGTGTCGCGCACCACTTCCATTTCATACTCTTTCCAGCCCAGCAGCGACTCTTCAATCAGCAGCTCGTTGGTGGGCGAGGCTTCCAGGCCACGCTTGCAAATGACTTCAAATTCTTCGGAGTTGTAGGCAATGCCACCCCCTGTGCCACCGAGAGTGAAGCTAGGGCGA
Source organism: uncultured beta proteobacterium (assembly GCA_903930255.1). Lineage (GTDB taxonomy): Bacteria > Pseudomonadota > Gammaproteobacteria > Burkholderiales > Burkholderiaceae_C > Rhodoferax. The sequence continues at coordinate 291 of CAIYYA010000151.1, read as the reverse complement.
ATGACGGTTGGAAAACCCAAGGTTTTTTGCACTTCCCAAGCCTGCGCCATGTTGTGGGCAATGCCCGAGCGTGCCGAACCCAAGCCAATTTTGGTCATGGCGTCTTTGAACTTGAGGCGGTCTTCGGCTTTGTCGATGGCTTCAGGCTTGGCGCCAATCAGCTCAACCGGTTTGCCGGTAGCGGCTCCGGTGTATTTGTCGAGCACGCCGTTGTGCCACAAGTCGAGCGCACAGTTCAACGCGGTTTGGCCACCCATGGTCGGCAAAATCGCATCAGGGCGCTCTTTGGCG